>NZ_CP119128.1:0-300000 GCF_030128825.1 Sphingobium sp. WTD-1
GAGAGGCCCCCTTGCGAAACTGTAGGGGGCATAGCTCAATTTGCACTTTTATGTCAATGAAAGGCTTATTTTCGCAAGTGAGTAGGCCCGGTCGGCCCAATTGCCTCGAATTGCGCCGCCAGCCTTTCGTGCACGCCTACAACCTGACCTCTTGGGGGCTAGCCACCCTGAAATTGCACCGGTGCAATTTCGGCTCAAGGGCGCCCGCGCCGCGCCAGGAAGCTCTCGCAAAAGCCGGTCCAAGACGCGATCAGTTTGGCGCCCTTCAGCTTCGCTAGCCTCTCACCCATCTGCGCGCGATAGGCGTCGGCAATCAGATCGATGTCCCAACCACCGCCGGCCGAACGGCCAATGGCCGCGAGCGTGTCCGACCCAAATCGGATCGTGCCGTTCGGGAAGGTGACCTCCCCTGCCCCAGTCTTATCCTTTGATACCAAGGCCGCCACCGCCGCCTGCGTGACGGCCTCGACGGCCACAGTCTCGACCTCGTCTTCGCGCCTCGCCTTCCTCCCCGCAGAGTGCCGAGCAATTTCATCCACGGTTGCTATCTGCTCAGGCGCATCCTTTGGCTCAAAACGAAATTCGATCTCGGCGACGGTTCGACCCTGACGGATTTCCCGCCACTCCACACGGAAATGAGCGAGCTGGTCGATTTCGGCCTTCGCCTTTTCGAGAACCTTGCGGCGCAGCTGCGCAAAGTCCTTGTAAACGTCTGGCGCGATGCCGAGCAGCGCACGCAGTGCCGTCATGTCGCCCTTCCATAGCGACTGGCGTCGATGCAACCGCAATGCCCCGATCTCGTACAGCTTTAGCGCATAGGTCGACCGAAAGCCGAGCACCGCCTGCCGGTTCAGGACCGCATAGGTCTCCGATTCCTGAATCAGTTTCCGAGCCTCGGGCGTGAACTCCCACTCGATCCACCCTGCCTCAGCGCCCTCCTCGTCCTCCACTTCTTCGCGCGATGATGAGATCAGAGAAAAGCGCAGCGTCGCCTTCTTGCCGCGCCAGGACTTATCATCGACCGCAAAAAGCGTGCGATGCAGTTCCTCGAGCATATCCGAGATGCGCTCATTGCCCTTGTGGCCGCGGCGAATATCCGCCTTTCGCATCTTGTGCGGGCGGTCCTCCCAGGCATCACCGCCCGCAGTCAAAATCATCAGCGCAAGCAAACGCGAAGCGGTCAGGCTCAGCGACTGGCCTTTGACGAACTTGACCTCAACGATGCTGCCGGGCTTGGCGAACTCGTCGCCGCCCTTGGCCTGCAGGGCGGCAGCCACCCGCATCGCCCGCCCCGGAGAAGCATCATCACCGGCGGGGGAGGGCGTTACAGCGTGGTCTAGGGCTTGTTCGTCATCCATGCCATGAAGTCTGCACCGATTCGTCCGGCGTGGAAGAAAATCTGCCTGACCTGTCCTCTTGCGTCAAGTCAGGGCAGGATAGACGGCGGTTTCGGCCCCCAAGAGGTCAGGATGGAACTTCACCCCGAAACGACAAAACACAAGGAAGTACGCCGAGTCGCGTTTCAAAGCGATCTGACCCTCGCAAACGGCCGCGCGGAGGGCGAAGAACGTCCCTGACGAGCGATATGACGAGCGAATCGCGCCCAACAGAGCCTGGCCCCCATGCGGTCAGGAAAGCCCCAACCGGTCAGGTTGCATCCCCCGATCGGTCAGGAATGAGCCCCCACAAGGGCAGGCAAAATCCCCCGTCCGGTCAGGATAGGCTTGCTCAAGCCCGCAGAAACGCTGGGCTTTCGGCTTCCCGAATCTGAATCCTTTTGAATCGGAAAAGCTTCCGCTGCGAGCAGCGGCGTTTTGATATTTTTATTTTGAGAAAGAGATTGGCGCTGCGCTTGAAGCACACCTTCAATCCCCCTGCCTGGAGGGATACGCGAAGTTGGCCGTCCACGATAGGCTTCCTCGCCAAAGGACGTCACGAATGGAGGGTGCATGATCAACTTCGCCAAGTTCGAGATCATCGGCCGGATCGGCGAAATCGATGCGCGACCGAAAGTCACCCTGCTGTCGGTCTGCGCGAATTACCGCCGTAAGGGTGACGATGACGAATGGCAGGAAGACAGTCACTGGAACCGCGTGAGTGTCTTCAGCGAGGTCCAGCGCAAGCATATCGCCGACCGAGCCCAAGTCGGGGATCTGGTGCGGATTGCCGGGCGGCTCAAGGACAGCTCCTATGAACGCGACGGCGTGACCCATTACACAACCGATCGCATCGTCGAGGAATTCGGTATCCTCGCAGCCAAGGGCATGCCTGGCTGAATTGGCGGAGAGGGGAGGGCGCAACCGGCAGCGGCGCTCCACCACTTTGCAAGGATTAGTTGATGCCCCTAGCTGCTTCCCATCGCGCCAAAGCCATTGTCGAAGCCCTCGGCGGAACGTGGCGCGGGACGCGCGGCGAATGCCGTTGCCCGGCTCATGACGATCATGGCCCCAGCCTGTCAGTGCGCCTGGGCGAACGGGCGATCTTGTTCCACTGCTTTGCTGGCTGCGATACGCGCGACGTTCTGACTGCCCTGCGCCGGCGCAAACTTCACGATGCGGTGCCGCTCACCATGCCGCGCCCGAAGGCGATGGCCGACCATCGCGCTCTCGCGCTTCGGCTATGGAAGGCAAGCCAGCCCATAGCCGGCTCGCCAGCGGCCGATTACCTTGCCGCACGCGGTCTTGCTCCTCCCTATCCGCGTTGTCTGCGCTACAATCCCCGCACCATTGTCGGGGCAGGTGACCAGCGCCGGTTCTTTCCGGCGATGATCGCTGCGGTCGAGAACGATCTGGGCGTCGTGGCCGTCCAGCGGACCTGCCTCGATCTCGCTGACATCTTGCACAAGCCCCTGTCAAAGCCGAAGATTGCCCTTGGCCTGCTTGGCAACGCGGCCATCCGTCTGGCGCCGGCCGGAGAGGAGCTTGGCCTTGCTGAGGGCATCGAGGACGCCCTTTCGGCAATGGCCTGGTTCGGAACGCCAACTTGGGCGCTGGGCGGGGTCGAACGCCTTGGACTCGTCGCCATCCCCGAACGGGTCAAACGCATCATCGTCTATGGTGATCGCGGTGCCGCCGCTGCCGCCATGCTCAAAAAAGCTCGGCCGCATCTCACAGCCCATGGACGCGAACTGGTGCTCCGCCTCCCGGAACGGCACGCGGATTGGAATGATGCTTGGCGTGTCCGCCGGGCCGCCGAGGCGGCCTGAGAGGGGAGGGGGCCTTCAGGCTGATGACCTGGCGCTGATGCCAGGTGTCAGACCCGGAGATACCCCATGGCCACACAACCCCTCGCGCTCACGCTGCCGCTCGATGATCCCGCCCGGACCGCTGCTCAAGGCATAGCCGACCGGCTGTCCGAAGGCCGTTCGGTTGCACGTAACGACCTCCTTGCCGGGATGACCTCCGCCTTCGGTGGCTCGAGCGCGGATGGCTCATGGTCATTGCGCGACGCCTATGATGTGCTCGAACTCGCGCAGATACTCCATCTGAAGAACACAACACTCCCGGCAGATGCGAATGTGCGGCTCGCCCAGCTGATCGCCATGACGGCGGCGCTTCCGACGCACAGCGTGCGTAGCGAAACGCAGGTCGCGTTCCAGCAATTCTCGACACCGGCACCGATCGGCTTCCTTGCCGCCAGGGCAGCCGCGATCACGGCACGCGATATCGTGCTCGAGCCCTCGGCCGGGACCGGGCTCTTGGCCGTACACGGTCATTTTGCCGGCGCTCGCCTTCTCCTCAATGAGATCGATGCCTGGCGCGCGCGTTTGCTGCGTCACGCCTTTCCCGAAGGCAGGCTGAGCACGCATGATGGCGAACTGATCGACGATATGCTCGATCCGCAACTGGTGCCGAGCGTTGTGCTCATCAACCCGCCCTTCTCGCGGAGCCAGGGACGGGGGCGCGACCGCCACGCTGCGCTTCGCCACCTGCGCTCCGCGCTCTTGCGCCTCGCACCAGGCGGGCGCTGCGCCGTCATTCTTCCCGATCGCATCGAGACAGGGGACGCGGATTGGCTGCACGCCACCGCGGGCGTACATCTCCGGCTGCATCTCGGCCTGCCGCCCCATGCTTATGCCAAGCACGGCACCGGGCAAGCGGTTCAGCTCGTTCTCCTCGAAAAGGGCGGGGCAGGGGATTGCGTCCCACGCCAGACCTGTACGACGTTCGGCGCTGCGCTCGCGGCCATCGATGCGATGACGACCCCGTGCGCCCCCACGCCGCAACCGATCTCCCGCCCCAGCGGATTGTTCCGGGGCCTCACGCGGCGGACCCGCCCCGTAAGCTCGCGTGTGGCGGTAACCCTGCCCACGACCCGCGCGGTCGCCTATCACCGTCTCGACGCGCCGGCGCCCGCGGGCGAACCGCAAGGGATTTACCTGCCCTATCGGCCGAGCCGTCTGCTGATTGCCGATGCCCGTGAGCACCCAAGCGCGCTGGTCGAATCGCAGGCAATGGGATCGATTGCCGCACCCCCGGTCGCTTATGAACCCGTGCTGCCGGCCAGGATCTTGGACGACGGCCTGCTCTCGGACGCGCAGCTCGAAACGCTGATCTACGCTGGCGCGGCGTTCGAGCGTGACCTTCCGGGCCGGTTCGTATCTAGCGAGGAGGGGCATTCGCTGTCGCCGGCAGAGGCCGGCAATGCCTATCGGACGGGCTTTTTCCTTGGCGATGGCACGGGCGCCGGCAAGGGGCGGCAGGTGGCGGGCGTCATCCTCGACCAGTGGTTGCGCGGCAACCGCCGCCACCTCTGGATATCCAAGAGCGAGACGCTGATCGAAGACGCGCGGCGCGACTGGTCGGCGCTTGGCGGCTTGCCGCTCGACATCCAGCATCTCAACCAGTGGAAGCTCGGCACCCCGATCGCGCTGGGCGATGGGATCCTCTTCCTGACCTATGCCACCCTGCGCTCCAACCGCGGTGACAGGGGCACGCGGCTGCGCCAGCTGATCGAATGGATGGGTGAGGATTTCAGCGGCGTCATCGTCTTCGACGAGGCGCATGAGATGGCCGGGGTGGCCGGTGGCGAGGGCCGGTTCGGCGCCACGAAAGGGTCGGAACAGGGCATCGCCGGCGTCCGCCTGCAAAATCTCGCTCCGCGCGCCCGGATTCTCTACGCCTCGGCGACGGGCGCCTCGGACGTCAACAACCTCGCTTATGCGACACGCCTCGGATTGTGGGGACCGCACACGGCCTTCGCCGATCGGCGAGCCTTCGTGGAATCGCTGCGCCGCGGCGGCATCGCGGCCATGGAGCTGATCGCCCGCGACCTCAAGGCGCAGGGCCTCTACGTCGCGCGGGCGCTCAGCTTCGCTGGCGTTGAATATGACATCCTCGAGCATCGGCTCAGCGAAGAACAGATCGCCGTCTACAATGCCTATGCCGATGCCTGGGAGATCTTATGGCGAGCTGCGCATAAGATCGCTTATCGCGAGGAAGCGGTAATGCGGAGGAGCGCGGCGTAACCGGCGAATTCCCATGATAGTGTGCGCAGTTGCTGCGCATTATATTGGTTGCGAACCTCGGCGGTCCCTGGACCAGCTGAGGAGGCAATCATGTTGAAGTTGCATGACGAGTTGATCACCGAACTCTCGAATTCGCTCACCACACAGAATTACAATCCCGTGGTCGTGGCGAACCACCGTCTCTACGCCCGCGCGTTTCTCGATTATCTGGCCGAGTGCGATATACAGGTCGAGACTGTGACGCCGCAGCAGGTCGATCAGTATTTTGGCTATGCGGTTCAGGATTTTGAGATCCAGTACGGTCGGCCTCCCAGTGCGCGTTGGCACATGTTGCCCCGCACCGCGATCGCCAAGCTCCTCCGGCTTGCTCAAGGCAATTGGCCCCCGGACGCAGAAATGATCGGTCCCGATGACGAGCATCGACATGAAATTTGCCGCGAATACGAGGCATGGCTGCGCGAGGAGCGCGGTTTGGCAAGCGCGTCCATTGCGGCGCTGATGTGGGAGGCGCGAAACTTCCTGCGATGGCAGTTCGACCGGGCCGGTGCCGCCAGCCTCGAAACGTTGAGCATCGTGGACATCGATCTCTACATGGACATGCGCGCGCCTGGTTTACGGCGCAAATCATTGGCCGATGTCGCTGAGCGTCTCCGTTCGGTGGTTCGCCATCTGCATCGGACGGGTCGCATCCCGACCGATCTGACGCCACACATCATCGGCCCCATGCTCTATGCCTACGAAGATGTGCCGTCGACGCTGGAAAGGAGCCAAATCGCCGCGGTTCTGGCGACAACGCAGGAGGACAGATCGCCACGCGGACTACGCGATTATGCGATACTTCAGCTGCTTGCCACGTATGGGCTGCGCGAAGGTGAGATATGCCGCCTTCGGCTCGATGACGTGGACTGGCGCGCAGAATCCCTCCGGATCTGCCACACCAAGACCAACGCGTACTCGTACATGCCGCTAATGGTGACTGTTGGTGAAGCGCTGCTGGATTATCTGCGCCTTGGGCGGCCCCAGGTTGAAGTGCGGGAAATCTTCGTCCGATCCTGCGCACCCTATATCGCAATGACGAACCTGTACGGCATGATCCGCGGTCGGTTGGCCGCCGCAGGCGTAGTGCCAGCAGGAAAGCGGGGGCCGCATGTCTTCCGCCACGCACGTGCGGTCGAAATGCTGCGGGCATCGGTCCCGCAAAAGATCATCGGCGACGTGCTCGGGCATCGATCCACCGAATCCACCAATACTTATCTCAAACTGGCAACAGATGATCTCCGAGCCGTGGCACTCGAGGTGCCTGGAATGGAGGTGCTGTCATGAGCGCCTGGCACGATCCCGATCGCACCGTCGTCGACGCCTTCCTGGTAAAATCGCAGTTCCGGCCGGGAAGCGTACCGACATATCGCTGGTTCCTTTGCACCTTCGAAGATGTTGCCCGCCGGCATCCGGCGGTGGACCGGCAGATGCTCGACGCCTGGCTGAAGGAGATGCAAAAACGTTGGCGATTGTCGACGCTGCTCAATCAGGTCTGCATTGTCGACCGCTTCCTCGACCACCTCGTCGAAATCGGGCTGATCGCCGACAACCCTGTTGCTGCACTTCGCCGTCGGTACAACGTCAAGCAAAGCAAGCCGATCTGGCGGGCCTTGGCTTCCCCGAATCCCGACGAATCCTTGGCCGCGTTACGACGGCCTGCGCCCTTCGGCAGCGTGCTGGGTGACTTCATGCAAGACCATGTCATGCTGATGCGCAGCCGGGGATATCAATATGAAGCGCAGGCTCACTGGCTGCTGCGGTTCGATCGGTTCCTTCAGGCCCGTCCCGACCTCGCGGAGCAACCACTTGAGGCAATGATTGCGAGCTGGGCGGCTGCCAAGCCGACCCGCAACCACGCGGCTGAATGCCAGAAGCTGGCGCGCATCCTGACCAAGGCGCGGTTCCGCCTCGATCCGACTATCCCGCCAAAGCGCTTCAATCCCCGGCCAGAGCGGGAAGTAGCGCGGGAGCATCGGCAACCGCATATCTTCAGCCCGGCTGACGTTCGGCGTATGCTCGATACCGCACGGACTTATCCGTCGCCGGACGCTCCGCTGCGGCCGTTGACCCTCTACACCATGATCATGCTGGCCTATTGTGCCGGGCTACGGCGAAGCGAGCTGGCATGGCTCGATCTTGGTGACGTGGACCTGCAATCAAGCACGATCACGATCCGGGAAACGAAGTTCTACAAGACCAGGATCTTGCCTCTATCCGACAGTGTCGCGGTCGAACTGCGCGCGTACATCGATGCGAGGCGGCGCGCTGGCGGCCCACAGAACCCGAAATCAGGGCTGTTCTGGCATGCCCACTTAAATGACCGCTACAGGCCCGAGGCGGTTACGACAATGATTACCAACGTCATGCGCCGTGCTGGGCTCAAGCCCGCTTCGGGCCGGACCGGGCCGCGGGTCCATGACCTTCGTCACTCGATGGTGGTGAACCGCATCCTCCAGTGGTACCGGTCCGGCATTAACCCTCAGGAAAAACTGCACTTCCTCTCGACCTACATGGGGCACCGGGATCTCCACTCCACGCTGGTCTACATCACCGTCACGCAGGATCTGTTGCAGGAAGCCAGTGAACGGTTCCGCGCGCTCGGCGCCCCGTGCCTTGTCACGGAGGCGCGGCCATGAGGAAAGGCAATCCATTGCCCGCGTTGTTGCGGGCGTTCTTCCAGGAGTGGCTGGCCGAGCAGCGCAGCGCGTCAATCCACACGATCCGCTCTTATCGCGACACCTGGCGGCTGCTGCTTCGGTTCGTCGCGGAGCGAAAAGGCTGCGGGGTCGCGCGGCTGACGCTCACCGACGTCTCGGCCGGCGAGGTGCGCGCGTTCCTTCATCATACCGAGCATGGCCGCAAGACCACGATCGGCACGCGGAACTGCCGACTGGCCGCCATCCGCAGCTTCTTCAGCTTCGTGGCGGACAAGAATCCGGAATACATCGCGCAGTGCTCAGAGGTCCTGGCTGTTCCGTTGAAGCGGGAGCCCACCTCCGCGCCGTGCTACCTCGAGCCCGAGGAGGTCGAGGCCATCCTCGCCCAGCCCAACCGATCGACACTCGAAGGGCTGCGCGACCATGTACTGCTCTCGTTCCTCTATAACAGTGGCGCGCGAATCCAAGAGGCGCTTGACCTCTGTCCCGAAGCAATCCGGTTCGATGCACCGAACTTCGTGCGTCTTTACGGCAAGGGGCGCAAGGAACGCATCTGCCCGCTCTGGCCAGAAACCGTGGCATTGCTCAGGAAGCTACTGGAGCGACAGCCGCGTGCGCCCGATGAGCGGATCTTCGTCAATCGATACGGTGAACCGCTAGGGGCGTCAGGGGTGCGGTTCAAGCTCAACGCCTACGTGGAACAAGCCGCGAAATCGACGCTGACCCTCCAGTCAAAACACGTTACGCCTCACAGCTTCCGGCACGCGACCGCCGTCCACCTCGTTGCCGCCGGGGTCGATATCACCGTCATCCGCAGTTGGCTCGGGCACGTCAGTCTCGATACGACCAATCACTATGCTCAGGCCAATCTGGAGACCAAACGAAAGGCGCTGGAACAGGTTGGCGCCCCGGCGGCGAGCAACGTGCCACCTTCGTGGAAGCGAGATGCCAATCTGATGGGATGGCTCGACACCCTATAGAATAATGTGAAGGACGTGGCGAAATGTTCCGCAGCTTTGCAGGACTACGCCGCGTTCCTCCGCATTACCGCTTCCTCGCGATAAGCGATCATTCACAACAATCTGCAGGCCGCGCTCGCCGCCACGCGCGTCACCGACGGTTTCAGCGGTGCCACCTACAATAGCGGCGCGAAGGCCGCGGCATTGTCGATCTTCGAATCGACCAAGCAACGCTTCTTCGGCCAGATCCTGCTGTCGATGAAGCTGCCGTCGCTGATCCCGGCGATCGCCGCCGATCTCGCGCGCGGCGACTGCGCCGTGGTCCAGCTCGTGTCGACGTCAGAAGCGATGCTCGATCGTGCCCTTGCCGACCTGTCCCCTGAGGAGCGCGCTTGGCTCGACATCGAGCTGTCCCCGCGCGAATTCCTGGTCGGCTATCTGACGGCGGCCTTTCCGGTGCGCCAGATGCGCACCTATACCGACGATAGCGGCACGGTGCGCTCGGAACCGATGATCGACGAAGCTGGGCAGCCCGTGCTGTGCCGGGAAGCGATGGCCATGCGCGACCAGCTCCTCGAGCAACTCTGTGCGCTGCCGGTGGTCGGCTCGGCGCTCGATCATATCATCGGGAATTTCGGGACGAAGGCAGTGGCCGAGGTGACGGGTCGCAGCCGGCGGATCATCGTCGATGCCGAGGGCCGTCAGCGGATCGAACGGCGCAGCGCGCGCACGAACCTCGCGGAGACCGACAGCTTCATGCGCGGCGAAAAGCGCATCCTGATCTTTTCCGACGCCGGCGGGACGGGGCGGAGCTATCATGCCAGCCTCGACGCGCCCAATCAGAGGCGCCGCATTCACTATCTCCTCGAACCCGGTTGGCGTGCTGACGCGGCGATCCAGGGGCTGGGCCGCACGCACCGTACCCACCAAGCCTGCCCACCCCTGTTTCGGCCCGTTTCCACCGATTGCCGCGGCGAACGGCGGTTCATCTCGACCATTGCTAGACGCCTCGACAGCCTCGGCGCGCTGACCCGCGGCCAGCGCCAGACCGGTGGACAGGGACTTTTCGATCCCCGTGACAATCTGGAGTCCGACTTCGCGCGGGAATCGCTCGACCAGTGGTTTCGCCTGCTGTTCCAGGGAAAGCTCCAATCGGTGCGCTTCAATCAATTCCAGTCGCTCACCGGTTTGAACCTGGCCGGCGAGGGTGGGGGGCTCACTGAGACCTTGCCCACGATCCAGCGGTGGTTGAACCGCATCCTGGCGCTGCGCATCGACCTGCAGAACGCGATCTTCGACGAATATCTGGGCTTGATCGAAGCACGGGTGGAAAAGGCCCGCGAGGCTGGCACCCTCGATCTTGGCGTCGAAACGATCGCGGCCGACCGCATTTCGATCCTCGACCGCACGGTGATCCGGTGCGATCCCGTGAGCGGCGCCGAAACCGAAATCTTGCGCATCGAAACCGAGGAGCGATATCGACCGCTGACCGTGGAGCGCGCGCATTGGCTTCTGGCCGACCCGGAAGCGCGTGGGTTAATCAACCCGCGTTCCGGTAAGGTCGCCATTTGCCGGCCGACCTTCTCGCTGACGGACGAAGAGGGGCGGACCGTGCGCCGCTACGAGCTGGTGCGTCCAACGCGCACCGAACGGCACCGGCAGGACCTCTTCGCCGAAACCCATTGGACCGACGCGGACTGCGCGAACTTCGATGAAGCCTGGCAGGCCGAATGCGACGCGATGGCCGCGCAGACGCGTACGCAGATCATCTATCTGGTCACGGGCCTGCTGCTTCCGGTGTGGGGAAAGCTGCCCGACGATCATGTCCAGGTCTGGCGGTTGACGAGCGATGACGGCCAGTCGCTTCTCGGGCGTCTTATTCCGGCGCCGCTGGTGGAGCGGATCGCCAGCGCATTCGGCATCGCCGCCCATGTCGCGATCGATCTAGGCGCGCGGGTCGAGCACGTTCGCACCTCGGGCGAGATCATGCCGATCGGGTCGCTTCGGCTGAAGCGGGCCTTGGTCGCCGGCGACCAACGCCTCGAATTGCTCGACTGGAAGTCCGACGCCCTTCCTCATCTCAAGGCGGCGGGCTGCTTCACCGAGATCATCCAACACCGCACGCGGCTCTTCGTCCCACCGAGCCGCGCCGTCGAGATCCTGGACGGACTCGCAGGCTGAACAGTGGCAGCGTCAAGCGATCGAAGAGAGGGGAGGGGGCCTTCGGCCGGGTGGGCCTGAGTGGCTCAAGCCGGCCGACGACGTCGGCGCAACCCTCGAAGGAGATAACCGATGATCCAGTCCGTGAAGGTCAAGAACCTCTCGCTCTCCAAGGATAATGTCCGCAAATCCAATCGCGATGCCGACCTAGACAGTCTGGCCGAGAATATCGCCGCGCATGGCCTGTTGCAGAATCTCGTGGTCACGCCGCTAAAAAAGGCGGGGCACTTCACCGTCAAGGCGGGCGGCCGCCGCTTGCGGGCGCTCCAACGCCTGATTGAGACGAACCGGCTTGCCGCGGACCATGAGGTTCAGGTGCTGGTGCTCGAGGATGATGCCGGATCGGCCGAAGCGAGCCTTGTCGAGAATTTCCATCGCGTCGCGATGAACCCGGCGGATGAATGCTCGGCCTTCAAGCACTTCCTCGACCGGGGTGCGAGCGGCGAGGATGTGGCGAAACGCTTCGGGGTCACGACCCGCTTCGTCGAGCAGCGGGTCCGGCTTGCCGAACTGGCTCCCGTCGTCTTCGCGGCGCTTGCCGCAGGCGAGATCACGCTCGGGGTCGCACAGGCTTATGCCGTCACGCCCGATGTCGACCGCCAGGCGCGTGTGTTCGAGAGCATGAGCCGGTCCTATTATGGTGACAATCCCGACAATGTCCGCCGTGCGCTCCTCAACGGGACGGTGAAGGCGACCGATGCGAAGGCGCGGTTCGTTGGCCGCGATGCCTATGTCGGTGCGGGCGGCCGGATCGAGCGCGACCTGTTCGGCGATGATGCGGACGAGAGCTGGATCGACGTGGAGATCATCGAGCAGCTTGCCGCCCAGAAGCTCGAAGCAGCGGCACAAACACTCGCAGCCGAGCAGAAGCTGGCATTCGTGACACCGGTCCTCGCGACCCATGTGCCCTATGACATAGAGTGCCAGCTCTACGAATATCATCCGGCGCTGCGCGAATTGAGCGAGGACGAGCAGGATCGCGTCGACAGTCTTTCCGATGAGGGCGATGCGCTCATCCGTGAACTGGAAACCGAACTTGAGGACGGCACACCAGAGGCCGAGGCGGCTTCGGTGCGGCTCGCCGACATCGAGCGGGAACTCGATGCGATCGAGGCGGCGCGCACGATGGTCGACGATGCGGTCAAGGACCAGCTGGGCACCTTCATCTATCTTGCCCCTGACGGCACCCCGCGGGTGCACAGCCGCATGTTCAGCGAGCGCGCCATTCGTCAGGCGGGAGAGGACGGCGAACCCGAGGCGCCGTCCGGCAAGGTCGCGACCTCCCGGCTCAGCGCGACGCTGGTCGACGAACTCGCGACGCAGCGGCGGCAGATCCTGGCGTCCCATGTCGCCTCGGACGCGGGGTTCGCGCTCGACCTCGCGATATTCCTGATCGCGCACCGGACCGTGTTCGCCAGCGGCTATGTCCGGGACCACTCGACGCTGCAAGCGGCCGCCGCGAGCTTCTCTATCGTCGGCTTCCGCGACGAAGGCAGCGCGGCCAGCAACGTCCTGGCCGAACAGCGCCAGGGGCTCGATGTGAGCTGGGCAGGCGGGAACACGCTGTCGTCGCGTTTCGATGCCTTCCGGCAACTGGATGAACAGGCGCGCGCCGATTGGCTTGCCAATGTCGTGGCGCAGACGCTCGAACCGACGCTCAACGTCGACGATGGCGGGCGCCGCAACGGCTTCCACGATCATCTCGGACGTCTGCTCGACATTGATGTCGCGCAATGGTGGCGGCCCGATGCCCAGAACTTTTTCGGGCGCGTGAAGAAGGACGTCATGCTCGAAGCCCTTGAAGAGATCGGCGGGCCAGTGCTGCGCGGCCGCTACAAGGACGCCAAGAAGGGTGACTTGGCCAATGCCTGCGCGGCGCTCTGTTCCGGGCAGGGCATCGTCGAGGCCGAAGTCCGGGAAAAGGCGCTCTGCTGGCTGCCTGACGAGATGCGGTTTGGCGCGGTGGAGAAGCCCGAAAGCTTCCACAGCTATTCCGCCTTCCTCAGCGACAAAGACGACAGCGACCGCGGGGCAGGGGAGATCGCCCCCGATGGCGATGCTGATGACCTCGACCAGGCGGCCTGAGACCAACGCGTAATGGCGGGCGGCGCTTTTGCGTCGCCCGCAGTCCTTCATCGGCGGCACTGGCCGCCGCTCTTTCGCGGAGTATCCACCATGACTCGATCATCGGGCCGGCCCTCGCCGGCCGAGACCATCACGTGCGCCATCATCGACCGACTCGAGGCCGGTGTGCGACCCTGGGTGCGGCCCTGGCGTTCGTGTGCGGCGCAGGGGCGTCCGCTGCGGGCCAATGGCGAGCCGTATCGCGGCATGAACACCTTTTGGCTGTGGCTGGCTGCTGAGCAATGCGGTTATCGGTCACGCCATTGGATGACCTACCGCCAGGCGCAGACCCTTGGCGGGCAGGTCCGTGCCGGTGAGCAGGCGCAATTTGCAATCTTCTACAAGGCCTATTCGAAGAAGGTCGATTCCAGTGAGCGTCCCGGTGAGCTGGTCGATGAGCATCGCCGGGTGATGCGGTCCTATGCGGTCTTCAATGCAGACCAGATCGACGCGCTGCCGTCCGATTTCTATCCAGAACCGTTATCGCTCGTCCCACCGGGCGACCGGCTCGATCCGCGGGCACAACGCTTCGTCGATCGCCTGCCGGCGCGGCTGCGGACCGGAGGCGATCGCGCCTATTATAACCTGCGCGCAGACCTCATCACGATGCCGCCCGTCGAACAGTTCGACACGCGTGCTGCATGGGCGGCCACGTTCGCGCACGAGGCTGGTCACTGGACGGGTCATCCAGACCGGCTTGCCCGATCCTTCGGCAAGCGCTTCGGCGATCAGGCCTATGCGTTCGAGGAGTTGGTGGCTGAACTGACGGCAGCGCTGGTTGGCGCCGATGTGGGTCTCCCAACCACCCATCTCGACGATCATGCGGCCTATATCGGTTCCTGGCTTTCGATCCTGCGCAGGGATAATCGTGCCTTGCTCACGGCGGCGGCGCGGGCAGAGGAGGCCGCGGGTTACTTGCTGCGCGCAACGGGTCTTGCCCGCGAGGATGGGACAGAGGAACAGGCCGCTGCTTGAGATGGTGGATAGTGTTACCTGCTTATGTGATCGTTGCGATCGCGGATCCTGACCACAGTCTGCGCCTTTCGGGGAGTGGTCGGCAATCGCCAGATGTCTGCTCCCGACCGAGGCTGTGTAAAAACGCATTACCACGCCAGTACGTTGTCGAGATGCCTGTGATGTTGTTTTGGCGAGTTCGTGTGATCAGGCTCTGATCGCCTGGATCAGAGCCTGCACGCCGAAGATCTGGATCATGCGCTTGATGTTGTAGGCGAGGACCGAGAGGCTGATTTCGGTTCTGACCTTTTCGAGACCTTTGGTGAGGAGATGGGCGCTACCGATCCATGACTTGAGCGTTCCGAACACATGCTCGACCGTTCGTCGCCGCAGGATCATCGCATCGGGCATGCGATCGAGCCGGGCCTGCATGGCATCGAGGACGCCTTCATTATCCCAGCGCTTGAGGCGCTTGGTCTTCTCTGGCGTGCAGCGCGGCCGCAGGGCGCAAGCATGGCAGGCAACCAGATTGCGATAATGGCTTATATCGTCGCGCCTGTCGGATCGCGTGGCGCTCTTGGTCAGCATCGCACCGGCAGGGCAGCTATAATGGTCCTGCTCGGGATCGTAGATAAAGTCGTGCCGGCTGAACATTCCGGTCTTGATGCCGATCGCGGTGTGGGTCTTGGGGATGCAGGGCAGCACGCCGGTTCCTTCACAGGCCAGCACCTGATCGCCGTTATAATAGCCGCGATCGGCGATGACGGTGATCTCATTGGCACCCATCGCTTCCTTGGCGCTCAGCCCCATCGGCACGAGTTGGACACGATCATTGCCTTCGGTGACGACCTCATGAGCGATGATCAGGTGATGCGTCGTATCGACGGCAGCTTGTACATTATAGCCCACGATGCCGGTGCCGCGACCGCTGCTGTTCATCGAGCGCGAATCCGGATCGGTGAGCGATACCTGATGATCGGGCGCTGCCGCCACCTGGCTTTCCATATCTTTGAGGAACTGCATGTGGCGGCGCAGTCCCGCCAGCTTCTCCTCGATCCGGTCGGTTCTGGCCTCGGCGACATCGCCGGGTTCACGATCCGCCCGGTCGAGAGCAGCAAGGTAACGCTCGATGCTGGCGTCCACCTGCTCGATACGCCTGGCAACCTTGTTCGCCGTGAAGTTGCGATCCCGGTTGTTGACCGCCTTGAACTTGCTGCCATCGACCGCGACCACCGCCTGACTGAACAGGCCCAGTGACCGGCACAGCATGACGAACTGGCGGCATACCCCGCGAAGGGCCGCCCCATTGTCGCGACGGAAGTTGGCGATGGTCTTGAAGTCGGGCGCGAGCCGTCCGGTCAGCCACATCAACTCGATATTGCGCTGCGCCTCACGCTCGAGCCGTCGGCTCGATTGAACCCGGTTCAGATAGCCGTAAAGGTAGATCTTGAGCATCGTTACAGGATGGTAGGCCGGGCGCCCAGTATCGGCCGGCGTCGCTCCGGAAAAGCCCAGCGCCTGCAAATCCAGTTCATCAATAAAGGCTTCGACCAACCGGACCGGATTATCCTGCGACACATAATCTTCAAGCGATGCTGGCAGAAGAAAATCCTGCCGCCGGTCTGCCCCCTCAACGAAACGGCCCATCTCAAAGCCTCCCGAATGTCCGGGGGAAACCTATCATATCATCGCGTTTTTACACAGCCTCGACCAGAACGCGTCTTTCGGTACGACAAGGAATATGTCCGTTTATACCAAAACCTGCCGCTCCAACTGGCGTAAATCCACCCCGGCGCAATCGCTGCGTTAATCGGCACGACGTGCGCCGCGCTCTCTTTGCGCCGCAAGGTGCGGGGCGAACCGATTATCATTTGGTTCCCGAACCGATTCCGGTGTGGCCCTTTCAAATTTGGAACCAGGGAGTTTTCGGCAGAAAATTTCAATCGATAATTTGAGCGAAGCCGGCAACACCCTCAGGAGATGGCGGACGCTTTGTCGGATGTGAAGGCGTGCGCAGATCGTCGACTTGACCCAGCCCCCCAAAAATCGCTTCCATCGTTCGGACACATAATGCGACGCCCTCGTCGGCAAGCGTATACCAGACCAACTTGGCCTCCTTGCGCGTTTGAACGAGATTGGCGCGGCGCAATTCGCCGAGCTGCTGGCTTAGTGCTGGTTGAGCGATCTGAGTTGCTTCACCGATTTCCGACACGTTGCGCTCACCGCGCAACAGACAGGAGAGGATCATGAGGCGCTGAGGTTGCGCAAAGACCTTGAGCTTGTCGCATGCGACGGTCGCAGCATCGCGGTCCTCGTAAAATGCGGCCGTCATGGCGCGTCCACGAAGCGGCAGAACCAGTCCTCGCGATCTTCATCAATGTCGGATGGGGGACTGAGTAACGGTTTCCCTTCGCGCCATCCTTCAGGAGCCAGGGTTTGGGCGTTGCTCACAGCCTTCAACGCTTTAAGCATCCGCAGCATCTCATCAACCGAACGCCCCACATTATGGGGATAGCAGGTAATCGCTCTAATGACGCCTTCAGGGTCGATGAAGAAAGTCGAGCGCATCGCCATGCTGTCGGCCGATTGCTCATCGATCATGCCATAGGCACGCCCGATCGCCATGCTCGGATCTTCAATTATGGGAAAGCGGACATCGGCGTCCAGCGTCACACGGATCGCCCGGACCCACGCCAAATGCGAGTAAAGGCTATCGACGGATAGCCCCAACAGTGACGTTTCGAGGGCTTCAAATTCCGACTGACGCCGGGCGAGTTCAGCGAATTCCGTGCTGCAGACGGGCGTGAAGTCTGCCGGATGGGAAAAAAAGAGGACCCAGCGTCCGCGCAGCTTGGAAAGCTGGATCTCGCCTCCCGTCGAGCGGGCGCGGAAATCCGGCGCGATCTCTCCAATGCGCGGTGACCGGCTCTCCGTTCTTTGTGCGATTTCCATAGCGCTTCCTTCGACACTCCCGCCCCTTGACGCAAGAGGGTTAGTCAATTACACGATATGTGTAAATATGAATTCATGAGGTTTTCCGTGACCGACTCCGCGCTTGCAGCAGCCTCGTCGCAAATCTCTGCCGCTCAGGTTGGCATTCCCCAGATCAAGGCGTTCTTCGACGAGCCGACCTTCACGGTGACCTACGTCGTGCACGATCCAGAGAGCCTTCGCGCCGCGATCGTCGACAGCGTTCTGGATTATGATCCGGCTTCGGGGCGCACATCTTTCTCCGCAGCCGAGGCGGTGCTCGCCTACGTCAAGGAAAAGGGGTTATCCGTCGACTGGCATCTGGAGACCCACGCCCACGCCGATCACCTCTCGGCCGCGCCCTATCTGCAGCAGAAGATCGGCGGAAAGATCGCCATCGGCGAGCACATCGTCATCGTGCAGGAGACATTCGGCAAGCTGTTCAATGCCGGTACCGACTTCGAGCGCGACGGCTCGGACTTCGATCGCCTTTGGAAAGATGGCGACCGTTTCCGCATCGGCAATCTCGATGTCACGGTGTTGCATGTCCCGGGGCACACGCCAGCTTGCATTGCTTACGTGATCGGTGACGCCGTCTTTGTCGGCGATACCATGTTCATGCCCGACTACGGCACGGCGCGCGCCGATTTTCCCGGTGGCGATGCCCGCACCCTCTATCAATCTGCGATGCGGCTTTTGTCACTGCCGCCGGAGACGCGGCTCTTCATGTGCCACGATTATCTGCCGGAGGGGCGCAAGGACTATGTCTGGGAAACGACCGTAGAGGCCGAGCGCAAGGCCAACGTCCATATCCATGAAGGGGTAAGTGAAGACGAATTCGTCGCGATGCGCGAAGCACGCGACAAGACGCTCGCGATGCCGCGCCTGATCCTGCCTTCTGTCCAAGTGAACATGCGCGCGGGGCACTTGCCGCCGGCCGAGGACAATGGCGTCATTTATCTCAAGATCCCGGTCAACGCGGTATGATGCTGCCCGGCTTCCCTAATGTCATGCCCGTTGCGGGGCTGGCAGGCGGCCTGCTGATCGGTCTTGCCGCCGCGATCATGCTCCTCGGTCTTGGTCGCATTGCTGGCGTCAGCGGCATGCTCGCCCGAGCGTCGGGCATTGCCGATAGGGGCGCGCCGCGCGCCGTCGCGCTCGCCTTTGTTATCGGGCTGCCCGTGGGAGCGCTGCTCGTCACGCTGACTTCCAGCGGCGCCAGGCCTCTTTTCACAGGATCGATCCTGCAACTGGCCATTGCCGGACTGCTCGTGGGTTTCGGCACGCGCCTTGGTTCAGGCTGCACGAGCGGTCACGGAGTCTGCGGTCTCTCCCGACTTTCGCGCCGATCGATGGTCGCAACGCTGACTTTCATGGTCAGCGGCTTCGCCACGGTCGGGCTGATGCGCGCTTTCGGTTTCATCAATGGATAGTCGGAGGACACCGGGCATGAAAAAGAATATGGGAGCGGTCGACCGGGTGCTGCGCACCATCATAGCCTTGGTGATCGCTTATCTCTGGTGGACCGGAACGATCAGCGGCGGCCTCGGTGTCGCCCTGGCGATCCTCGCAGCTATATTTCTTCTGACAAGCGCGATCAGCTTCTGTCCTCTGTACCGCCCGCTCGGCCTTTCAACCTGCGGCAGGGCCAAGTGAAGATCCCCGCCATATCGTTGCTTGCCGGCCTCCTGTTCGGAGCGGGGCTCACCGTGTCGGGCATGGCTGACCCCGCGCGCGTGCGCGCTTTCCTCGATCTGTTCGGGGCGTGGGACCCCACGCTTGCCTTCGTAATGGCTGGTGCGATGATGCCTATGGCGATCGCCTGGCTGATCCAGAAGCGGATGCCCAAGCCGATCGCCTGCGACGCCTTCGACTTGCCTGGCACAAGCCTAATAGATGCCAAGTTGCTTGGTGGAGCGTCGCTGTTCGGAATCGGTTGGGGGATCGTGGGCCTATGTCCCGGCCCCGCACTCGCCGACCTTGCCATCGCGCCATTCGAGGCGGGGATTTTCGTG
Organism: Sphingobium sp. WTD-1; assembly: GCF_030128825.1. NCBI lineage: Bacteria > Pseudomonadati > Pseudomonadota > Alphaproteobacteria > Sphingomonadales > Sphingobiaceae > Sphingobium > Sphingobium sp. WTD-1. Next base: position 19,406 of record NZ_CP119128.1, read on the forward strand.
GTCGCCATGCTCGCCGGCATGATTTTGCACCGCATCACCACAAAATGAAAAGAGGCCCGCTTCGGAGCGGGAGCGAGGAGAAGCCATGAACATCAAGCCGCTCAACCAGGATTTCGCTGTCTCCCCGCAGATCGCACTCGCCGACATCCCTGCGATCATTGCGCAAGGCTATAAGGCGATCATGTGCAATCGACCCGACGGTGAGGAACCGGGCCAGATCGCCGCCGCGCAAATAGGTGAAGCTGCCGAACGACAGGGCCTGCGCTTTGCCTATGTCCCCGCAATCTCCGGAGCGATCACTGATGCGAATGTCGCGGCCATGGCGGATGCGCTTGCGCGCCTACCTAAGCCGATTCTGGCCTTTTGTCGCTCCGGCGCACGATCGACGAAATTGTATGAATTGGTCTCATCGCAAAATCCTTCGGCACCTGGCGCCCGAGTTCACGATGTTGTGATTGTCGGCGGTGGCGCGGCCGGGATTGCAACGGCGTCCAGCCTCCTGAAGCGCAATCCCAAGCTGGATATAGCGGTGATCGAGCCTTCCGAGGAGCATTACTATCAGCCTGGCTGGACGATGGTTGGCGCGGGTGTCTTCCACAAGGATTTCACGCGCCGCACCGAAGCGCAGGTCATGCCCAACCGAGTGGCCTGGATCCGGGCCGCCGCCTCAGGCTTTGCTCCGGATGAAAACAAGGTGATCCTCAGTGACGGCAGCGAAGTCCGCTACCGCATTCTCGTTGCCTGTCCCGGCATTAAACTGGACTGGGATGCGATACCCGGCCTCGCCGATGCAATCGGCAAGAACGGCGTGACCTCCAACTATGGCTATGATCTGGCGCCCTACACCAACCGACTGGTGAAGGAATTCAAGAGCGGTCGGGCGCTGTTTACCCAACCGGCGATGCCGATCAAATGTGCGGGCGCGCCGCAGAAAGCGATGTATCTCTCCTGTCATCGCTGGGAAAAGGCGGGCGTCCTGCAAGACATCGACGTCCAGTTCCACACCGCTGGCGCGGTGCTGTTCGGCGTCGCCGCCTATGTTCCGGCGCTGATGGAATATGTCGAGCGCTACGGGGCCCACCTCAATTTTGAATCGAAGCTCGTCGCGATCGACGGCGGCGCAAAGGTGGCGACGTTCGAACGCAAGGATGGCGAAGACACCCGGCGCGTCGAGGAGCGCTTTGACATAATCCACGTCGTGCCGCCGCAGGTCGCGCCCGATTTCGTACGCACCAGTCCGCTCGCCGCAGCCTCCGGCTTCATCGAGGTCAACGAGGCGACGCTGCAACATGTGCGCTATCCTAATGTCTTTGCATTGGGCGACGCCTGCTCTGCCTCGAATGCTAAGACTGCCGCTGCTGCACGGAAGCAGGCGCCGGTCGTCGCGGTCAATGTTCTTGCCGCGCTCGAGGGCAAGCCGCCGGTCGCAGACTATGACGGCTACGGGTCCTGCCCGCTGACGGTCGAGGCGGGCAAGATCGTCCTCGCCGAGTTCGGCTACGGCGGGAAATTGCTGCCCAGCTTTCCCAATTGGCTGATCGACGGAACGCGGCCCTCGCGCCTGTCCTGGCTCCTCAAGGACACCATCCTGCCGCCGGTTTACTGGCATGGCATGCTCAAGGGCCGGGAATGGATGGTCGCGCCGCACGCAATCGAAGCGGCGCACTGAGCCATGCTTGAGCCGCTTCAATATGCCCTCGGCGGACTGTCAGGTGCGCTGGTGGGCTTTGTCCTCGGGCTTGTCGGGGGCGGCGGGTCGATCCTCGCCGTGCCGCTGCTGCTCTATCTCGTAGGTGTCCGCAATCCGCATGAGGCGATCGGCACCAGTGCATTGGCCGTCGCGGCCAATGCGCTTGCTGGCCTCTGGAACCATGCCCATGCCCGCACCGTGAACTGGCGGTGCGGGGGGATCTATGCTGCTGCCGGCGTCGTCGGTGCGCTCGGCGGCTCAACGCTCGGCAAGAGCATCGATGGGCACAAGCTGCTGTTCCTGTTCGCGATCCTGATGATCGTTGTGGCAGTCCTGATGTTTCGCGGTCGCGGCGACCAGGGCGTCGAGGGCGCGCAATGCAATCGGGAGAATGTCGGCAAGGTTGTCAGCTATGGTCTCGGGACCGGCGCCTTTTCCGGCTTCTTCGGGATCGGCGGCGGTTTCCTCATTGTGCCGGGGCTGATCGCCTCGACCCACATGCCCATCCTGCGCGCGATCGGCACCTCGCTCGTCGCGGTCGCGGCCTTCGGCCTGACGACAGCGCTCAACTATGCGCTTTCGGGCTACGTCCTTTGGGGTCTGGCCGGCGTGTTCATCGTGGGCGGCATTGTCGGGAGCGTCATCGGCACGCGTGCATCGCAGGTACTGGCCGCCGAAAAGGGCCGGTTGAACAGCCTCTTCGCAGTCTTCGTGCTCGTCGTTGCCATCTACATGCTATTCAAGAGCTGGTCCGAACTCGCCAGCTGAACGGGGATATTCATGGACGCCATCATTCTCGCAAGGGCGCAATTCGCCTTCACGGTGAGCTTTCACTTCCTCTTCCCGGCCTTTTCCATCGGGCTGGCAAGCTATCTGGCCGTGCTCGAAGCTCTGTGGCTGAAGACCGGCAAGGGCGTCTATGCGAACCTGTTTCGCTACTGGCTGAAGATCTTCGCCGTCGTGTTCGCGATGGGCGTCGTCTCGGGCATTGTCATGTCCTACCAGTTCGGCACCAACTGGTCAGTGTTCTCGGACAAGGCGGGACCTGTCATCGGACCGCTGATGGCCTATGAGGTGCTGACCGCCTTCTTCTTAGAAGCCGGATTCCTCGGGGTCATGTTGTTCGGGATCAATAAGGTCGGGCGCAAGCTGCACTTCGTTGCGACGCTTGCAGTCGCGCTGGGGACTTTTATTTCCGCATTCTGGATCCTGTCGGTCAACAGCTGGATGCAAACGCCCGTTGGCTATGAGGTCGGCGCCAACGGCCAGTTCCTGCCGGGGCCAAGCTGGCTGACAATCATCTTCAATCCCAGCTTCCCCTATCGGCTCTTTCACACAGTCCTTGCCGCCTATCTGACGACCGCGTTTATCGTCGGCGCGGTGGGTGCCTGGCATCTTCTCAAGGACCGCAGCAATCCCGGCGCGCGCAAGATGTTCTCCATGGCCATGTGGATGGCCGCGATCGTCGCGCCCGTCCAGATTTTCGCGGGCGACATGCATGGCCTCAACACGCTCGAACATCAGCCGGTGAAGGTCATGGCGATGGAAGGGCATTTCCAGAGCCATCCGCATGGCGCGCCCTTGATCCTGTTCGGCATTCCCAACAGCGCGAACCAGCGGGTGGATTATGCCATCGAAATACCCAAGGCATCCTCGCTCATCCTGAAGCACGACCCCGATGCGCCCCTGAAGGGTCTCGATATGGTGCCGCAGGCTGATCGTCCGCCCGTCGGCATCGTCTTCTGGGCGTTCCGGGCGATGGTCGGCATCGGGTTCGCGATGCTCGGGATCGGCGCCCTGAGCCTCATCGCACGCTGGCGCAAGGCGCTTTATGACTGGCCGCTGCTGCATCGCTTCGCCGTGCTGATGGGGCCGTCGGGACTGATTGCGGTGCTGTCCGGCTGGATCGTGACGGAAGTCGGGCGGCAACCCTTCACGGTCTATGGGTTGCTCAGGACCACGCAGAGCGCTTCGCCGCTCGATGCCCCGGCGGTGGCCTCGTCGCTGCTGGCATTCGTTATCGTCTATTTCACCGTGTTCGGCATGGGTATCTGGTACCTGCTTCACCTGATGAAGAAGCCGCCCGAGGCGCATGAAACCCCGCTGGGCGATGCGCCCATCCGCAGCGCGGGGATCACCCCGGCGCCGGCCATCATCGAGGGAGCTTCGGCATGATCGACCTCACTGTCATCTGGGCCTGCATCATCGGCTTTGCGATCATAGCTTATGTCGTGATGGACGGCTTCGATCTTGGCATCGGCATCCTGTTTCCGTTCTTCAAGGTTGGGCAGGACCGCGACACCGCGATGAACAGCATCGCGCCGGTCTGGGACGGCAACGAAACCTGGCTGGTAATGGGCGTCGGCGGCCTGTTCGCGGCATTTCCACTGGCCTATGCCATCATCCTTCCCGCGTTGTACGCGCCGATGATCGCGATGCTGCTTGGGCTTGTATTCCGCGGCGTGGCATTCGAGTTCCGCTGGCGCGATCCGGCACATCGGGCGTTCTGGGACAAGGCGTTCACGACGGGGTCGGTCATCGCCACCTTCGCGCAAGGCATTGCGCTGGGCGCGCTGCTGCAGGGCATCACGGTCCGGGGGCGCAGCTATGCCGGGGGCTGGTGGGAATGGCTGTCGCCGTTCAGCCTGCTGACGGGCGTCGGCCTGCTCGTCGGCTATGCCCTGCTCGGGACTTGCTGGCTCAACTGGAAGACCGGAGGCGGCCTGCAGCGGCAGGCGGTGACCTATGCCGGGCGGCTGGGGATCGGCCTGCTCATCATGATCGGCGCCATCAGTCTCGCGACGCTGAGGCTCGAGACGCAATACTATCATCGTTGGCTGAGCTTCCCCGGCGTGCTCGCAACTGCGCAAGTGCCGCTCGCCACGCTCATCGTGACATTCCTCTTCTATCGCAGCCTCAGGCTGAAGCGCGATGTGCAGCCGTTTCTCTGGGCGCTCGCCCTGTTCGGGCTTTGCCTGACCGGTCTGGGCGTTTCGATCTGGCCGGACGTCGTCCCGGCGCGCGTGACGATCTGGGAAGCGGCGGCGCCGGTGCGCAGTCAGGTGTTCATGCTGGTGGGGGCCGCCGTCATGTTACCTGTCATTCTGGCGTATACGGCATGGTCCTACTGGGTGTTCCGTGGCAAGGTCGGTACGGAGGGCTACCACTGATGCCGTTGTGGCTAAGCCGGCTTGGTTGGTTCGCTGGCATTTGGGCTGTGAGCGTTCTTGGTTTGGCGCTGGTGGGAGCCTTGATCCGCTGGTGGCTACGCTAAATGGCCCCTCGCCATAGACGAGGAGCCGACACTCAAATTTCGGTATTTTCCGCGAGAGCGAGCGCGTCTTCCACGTCGATCCCGAGATAGCGTACCGTATTCTCGATCTTGCTATGGCCGAGCAGGATCTGAACGGCGCGAAGGTTACCAGTGGCCCTGTAGATAATCGATGCCTTCGTTCGGCGAAGTGAGTGCGTGCCATACTCGCTTCGCATTAAACCGACACCTGTCACCCATTCATCGACAAGTCGGGCATACTGGCGGGTGCTGAGGTGTCCATGATGGTCGACCCTGCTGGGAAAGACATAATCGTCAACGGTGCCGCCGCGCCGCTCGAGCCATGCAAGCAAGCTGGCTCGAGCATCTGGCAGAAGTTCGAATTGAACGGGTCGACCTGTTTTTTGCTGCATGACGATTGCCCGCGTTCGGATCTGCCCGCCGCTGACCAGGTCGCCGATCTTCATCTGCACCAGGTCGCAGCCCCGAAGCTTGCTGTCGATCGCCAGATCGAACAGTGCCCGGTCTCGCAGGCGGCGGCGCTGATTGAGATAGAATCGGATTTCCCAAATTTGCTTCGGCTTGAGAGCCCGCTTTGCACCCACGGTCCTTCCGGCATTCCAAACCGGGCGCTTGGCGGCGGTGACTTTTGTTTCAGACATTTCCATGATCGCTCTCCTATGACCACATTGGCCATCTGCAGAACGCTCGCCGATAAAGATGCGCAGGAGTGGCTATGCGGCTCATGCGACCAGCGTAGGCCGTTCGTCGGGAGGTGTGGGAACGTCGGCTTGTAATCAGGGCTGCCGTTTAACATGTCACAGGCGAACGACGGCTTTGTCGAAGGGTTTCGGGCGCCGGCAGGCGTACGAAAGTCTTACAAGTACGACCCGCGGTGAGGCTCGCCCTGGTCTATGGGTAAAAGGGCTTTGGTGTTGCTTGGTTTGGCTGAAGCAAGCCTGCCGCCCAGCCTTTGTTGGGCGGAATAGCGTGGAAGTCAGATGGCCATTGTCCTCGATGCGCCGCTGATCCTGCTGGCAATGAGCCTAATTTTGACTTTGCTGGCGGTGTTGGCACACCTACTCCCATGGGCCGGGTCGCAGTGCCCGCGGCCATCATGCAGGGTAAGCCATGCCGGGTCATGGCGTGTTCTCCCGGGTCTGCGGTGCTGGCTGCGGCGGTGCACGCGGTTGGCACCAGCGGGTGAAGGCTTCAATGATGGTCATGTGCCCGCCGCAGCATGGGCATGGCAGACGATGATCGGGCGGTTCATCGGGTTCGGACTCCTTGATCGGCGCGGCAACGCCCAGCAGCCTGCGGGCGAGCGCCATGGCCTCCTTGTGCGTTGAACTGGCGAGCAGGCCGTAATGCCGGATGCGGTGGAAGCCGCGTGGCAGGACGTGGATCAGAAAGCGGCGGATGAACTCGTCGGTCGCCAGCGTCATGACCTGCTGGCGTTCGGCGCCATCGCGGCGATAATCTTTGTACCGGAACGTCACGCCGGTCTCGTCGAAGGCGATGAGGCGCCGGTTCGAGATGGCAACACGGTGCGTGTAGCGCGAGAGATAGGCCAGCACCGCCTGCGGCCCGGCGAAGGGCGGCTTGGCATAGACCACCCAGCGCGTTTTCCGGATTGGCGACAGATACCGCAGGAAGGCCTTGCGTGTCGCGACGTCAGCCAGGGTGCCGAAGAAGGTCAGCTTGCCCGCATCGAACAATGCCAGCAGGCGAGTGAGGAAGAGCCGGCGGAACAACGCGCCCAGCACACGCACCGGCAGCAGGAATGCCGGGCGCGACGATATCCAGCGCGTGCCGTCGCGCGCGATGCCACCGCCAGGCACAATCATGTGCACATGCGGGTGGTGGGTCAGTGCCGATCCCCACGTATGCAGCACGGCGGTGATCCCGACCCGCGCGCCGAGGTGCTTGGGATCGGTCGCGATGGTCAGCATCGTGTCCGCGGCGGCGCGTGTCATCGGTCCTGCAATTCTCCGCAAAAGTGGGCTTTGAAAATTCCCTAGTTGGTGGCCCCTTCATCTCATTCTGCCGGGGCTAGCCCCGGCAGAATGAGATGAGCCGACATCGTCCTCATCTCCTTTGCAGACGCGGAGACGGGGCCGATGATCCGACTTGGAGAATTGATGATGATCCTCGAGCTACATCGGCAGGGCGTATCGATATCCGCCATCGCCCGACGCACTGGTCGCGATCCCAAGACCATCCGCAAATATATCGAACGGGGCGTCGAGGCCCCGGTCTATGGCCCACGCGCATTGGGACGGCCGAACAAGCTGGCGCCCTATCTGGAATTTCTGCGTGAGCGCGTGACGGCCTTTCCCGATCTGACGGCGGCGCGCCTGACGCGTGAAATCCGTGAGCTGGGCTATATGGGCGCCTATACTGGGGTGAAGCGGTTCCTGGCAGCGATCCGACCGGAAAATGGTCCCAAGCCCTTCGAGGTTCGGTTCGAGACGCCGCCTGGCGTGCAGGCGCAGGTCGACTTCGCCCGGTTCGTCGTTGATTTTACCGATGAGCCCGGCGTCAGCCGGATCGTCTGGCTATTCAGCCTGGTGCTGGGGCATTCGCGCTTCCTGTTCGCGCGCTATGTCATGCACCAGGATCTCCAAACCCTGTTGCGCTGTCATATACAGGCCTTTGAAGCGATCGGAGGCGTCCCGATCGAGATCCTCTACGATCGCATGAAAACCGCCGTGACCGGGGAAGACGATCAGGGTCACATCATCTACAATCGATCATTGCTGGCTCTGGCGGGGCATTATCGCTTCGTTCCGCGCGCCTGTCGTCCCTATCGGGCCAAGACCAAGGGAAAGGTCGAGCGGCCGTTCAGCTACATCCGCAAAGACTTCTTCCTCGGGCGGAGCTTCCGCAATCTGGAAGATCTCAATGTCCAGCTTATCGACTGGCTCGATACCGTCGCCAACGTCCGTGTCCACGGCACGACGCAGCGGATCATCGCCGACGCCTTTGCCGCCGAGCAGCCAGAGTTGCAGTTGCTCCCAGCGGGGCGCTTCGATGCGGTTCTGAAGCTGGAGCGTCGGGTCAGCCACGACGGCATGGTCTCCGTCGGCGGCAATTACTACAGCGTTCCCGATCGCACCCGCCGCGTCGTCGAAATCCAGCAGTTGCCCGACAAGATCCGGATCATTGACCTAGGCAAGGTCATTGCCGAGCATCCTGTCCTGGAGGGGCGCCGACAGTACAGGATCGATCCTGCGCATCGAACCGGAGGCAGCGGCGCCAAACGGCGTCACCATGGGAAAGAGGATATCGCCATTGGTCGTATCGGCGAGCATGTCGCGGTGCGCTCCCTGGCGATCTATCAGGCGATCGGCAGCCAACTGGCCCGAGGAGAACGGCCATGAGCCATGGGGGTGCCGCGTCTCGCGTTGATAATATCCGCCGCAGTCTGGTCCATCTCAAAATGCCGCGCGCCCTGGAAATGCTCGACGCCACCCTGCGCGGGATCGAGCAGGGCAAGATCGATGGCGTTGAGGCGATCGACATATTGCTGAACGAAGAACTGTCGCTGCGGGAGAACCGCAGGATCAAGGCGGCCCTGCGCATGGCCAGGCTGCCGATCATCAAGACGCTGGACGGATATGACTTCTCCTTCCAGCCATCGCTCGACCGCAACCGGATCCTGGCGCTGGCCGGCCTCGACTTCATCAACCGGGCCGAGGTCGTGCATCTGCTGGGGCCGCCGGGCACCGGAAAAAGCCACATCGCGACCGCCCTCGCAGTCGAAGCCGTGAAGGCAGGCAAGAGCGTCTACTTCATCCCGCTTGCCGATCTGATCGCTGCGCTGGCCAAGGCTGAACGCGAGGGCACGTTACGCGAAAGGATCCGCTTCCTGTGCCGCTCCTCCCTGCTCGTCGTCGACGAGATCGGATATCTCCCTGTCACGCCGGGCGGCGGCAACCTGTTCTTCCAGCTCGTCAACGCCCGATACGAAAAGGGCGCCATGATCCTCACATCCAACCGCGGCTTTGCCGAATGGGGCGAGGTCTTTGGCGATCCTGTGGTGGCGACGGCCTTGTTGGACCGCCTCCTTCACCACGCTGTGGTCATCCAGATCGAGGGATCCAGCTATCGCATGCGACAGCACGCCGACTTGCTGCCTGAGCATGCGCGCGCCACTCCCTCCATCAACCCACCGCCCTTGCCGAAACGGCGCGGTCGCCCAGCAAAGGAAAAGCTCGATCTTCATCACGGCTGATCACCGAAAAAAAACCTCCCGCCAAACTAGGGAATTTTAGATGCCCACTTTTGCGGAATCTTCGGTGCCCGTTGACAGCGCGGAACAGCAGGTCATAGACCACGGCCTTGTTTTGCCAAGCAACGTCGGCGATCTGGGCAGGCAGCGTGAACACGACGTGGAAGTAGCCGACCGGCAACAGATCGGCCTCACGCGCGGCCAGCCAGGTGCGCGCCGCGGCGCCCTGGCACTTGGGACAATGCCGGTTGCGGCACGAGTTGTAGGCGATCCGCCAGTGCCCACAGTCGTCGCAGGCCTCGATGTGACCGCCCAGCGCGGCGGTGCGGCAGTTTTCAATCGCCGTCATGACCTTGAGCTGGCCGAGGCTCAGATGCCCGGCGTGGGCTGAGCGATACGCGGGCCCGGCGCTACGGAAGATATCGGCGACCTCGAGCGAGGCGCGCACCGGCTCAGCCGGGAGGAGCCACCTGCGCCTCAAGCAGCGTCGTCAATTTGTCCAGAGGACTGATGACCGCGCGCACCGTTCGAGTTGCGACCGTGGTGTAGAAAGCAGTGGTCTCGAGGTTCGCATGCCCGAGCAGCGCCTGGATGATCCGAATATCGACGCCGTCTTCCAACAGATGCGTGGCGAAGCTGTGTCGCAGAGTGTGAGGGCCGACCCGCTTTTTGATACCCGCAGCCTCGGCAGCATCGACAACGATCCGATGGAGCTGCCTGGTACTGAGCGGCTTGAGATAGTGCATGCCCGGGAACAGCCAGCCATCGGCGTGCATGACGCCTTGCTTGCGGCCAACCGTCCACCACTCACGCAAAAGGGCAAGAAGGTCAGCAGGCAGGAGCGCATTGCGATAACGCCCGCCTTTACCGCGCTCCACTCTCAGGAGCATGCGCTTGCTGTCGACATCGCGGACCTTCAGCATCGTGACCTCGGCGGCGCGCAAGCCAGCGCCATACGCAACGGACAGTGCAGCCTTGTGCTTCAGGCAGTTGGTCGCGCCGAGTAAGAGCACAACCTCGTCGCGGCTGAGGACAACGGGCAATGCGCGAGGGTTCTTGACCGTGTAGAGCTTGCGGGACAGATCCGGGCGGTCAATGGTGTGCGTGAAAAAGAAGCGCAGCGCAGAAACCACGCTGTTCATGGTCGGGATCCCTATGCCCGCCTCGCGCTGTTCGACCTGGAATTGCCGGAGTTCTTCTACCGTCGCAGTATCGGGGGGACGCCCAAGATATGTGGCGAACCTCGCGACATGCCGCACGTAATCGAACTGGGTCTTCCGCGTGAACCGGCGCATGTTCATGTCTTCGATCATGCGCTGACGCAGCGAAGTGACGGGGGCATCAGACAGAATATTGGTCATCATACGACTCCTTGGTTGAAAGGAGCCGGAATCGTCTGCCTACTTAGCCCAGACCTCAACTTAGGCTCAGGCCGCCGGTCACTGGCCAGGCCTCAAAATAAGCGCCACTCCCGCGCCAGCGGGTTCGTACAAGTCCCAAGCTCTGCCTGTTCGGGAGGCGTCGATCATGATGCGACGAGATCCAGCATCCGAGATTTGACACGATCGCTGGAAAATCGCTGCTCCTTGATTCCATGAAGCCTCAGCCCCTCGCCAGAGGATGCGCATGCTTGGGCCATCGCGCTGGCTGCCGCAATCCGGGGCCAATCCGGCCGTGTTGGCGCTTGCGCGCCTGCCCGCTCCACCCGGCATTGTCCCGGGTTTCCCTTGGGCTTTGCCCGGCGGTGCTGCCGCCGCTTCCTTCGATGGCCCGGAGGCTGCGCATCCGGCGGATGGGCCGCCGGCCCCAAGTGGAACGAAAGGCAAAGCTCATGACCAGCACTCTCTCGGCGATACTCTCCGCCCTCGAACTTGGTCATCTTGATCACACTGGCGACCTGCGCACCCTGGAGGCGCCGCCCCCCGCCGAAGCCATGGAACAAACCGTCAGCGCTGTCTGGAGCGATCTTTTCGCACTTTTTCCCTTTAGTGCGCTTGAGCGCGACATCGAGGATCTGGGCTGGGGCCTGGTCAATCTCTTCCACCGCGCAGCCGCCAAGAAGCACCAGATGATCGACCGGCTGACCGACGAGATTCGGCTTCTGCTCGCCGAGCAGGATGGCTCGGAAGTTGCGACCGCCGACCTTGAGGACAAGATCGATCTCGCCCGCAAGATCGAACAGTCCGCCGAGGCCTATGAAACCATGCGCGACACGGCGGCCCGCCATTATCTCCACGAGACGGGCCGTTCCTGGGTGCCGGCGTCGGGCAACCGCATTTCTCTCGGCACGACCGCGGCGATAGTCGATGGCCGGTCCTATCTCCAGGCGCGGCGAGAAAGGGTGCGCGATGCCAATATGGTCCATGGCACGCCCGTGATCTTCGCCGGCGGGCGGCTGCGTTTCGCCAGCGACGACGAGGCCAAGCAGTTTGCGGATAACCTGCTGCGAACGCTCAATGCCGTCCGCGAGCGGGTGGGCGACATGTATCTCGTCCATGGCGGTGACATGAAAGGCATTGAGCGCCTGGCCGCGTCTTGGGCCGAGCAGAACGGTATCCAGCAGCTGCGGTTCGGGCTCGATCGCAAGCTCGGCGATCGCGCCGGGTTCCGCCGCAATGAGCAGATGCTTTCGGTCAAGCCGCGCTACGTCATCGCCTTCCAAGGCAATGGTGTCACCGAAAGGCTGGTGATCGAGGCCAAGGCGCGCGGTATCCACGTCGTTGATCGCCGCGGACCGCTTGGCACGCCGCCAGCGTCGCGACCCTGCGGCTGATCCGCCGCGCCGGCCGCTTTGGCGGCCGGCTTACCCCGTTTTGAAATGCTGCGATGCCGGAGGGGAGGAGGGCAGGGCGGGTGCGTCCCGTTTCCCGGAGGTTTGCATCATGTTCATGCCCGATCACCCCACAGCGCGCGCGCTCCTTGCCTTTCGCGCGGCGCATGGCCGCCGCTGGAAAGCGAAGCTGCTGCTCTTGTGGTCGACCGGCCGCGACGTCGAAGAGGCCAATGGCGCCTGCCTGCGCCAGTTGCGCAACCAGGCCGGCCCAGCATGGCTTCGCCGGCTATCGCCACGCCGCTGGCGCGCGATCGAGAGATTGGCGGAGCCCGGCGATCGGCAGACCGCCTCGATCTTCCTTGATCGCGCGCGCGAGTTTCACGAAGGGGCATGCTTTGGAGCCACCGTTGCTCTTGCTCCCGCGCTGCACCTGCTGGCGATATCCTGCGAGCTGGGGCTCAAAGCCTATCTTATGAGCCGGGGCTGGTCGCACGAGGAGGTCGCGCGCGATATTCGTCACGACCTCATCGCCGCCTTCGACGAAGCGCGGCGGCTTGGCCTCCCGTCCCCGGGCCGTATTCTCGTCGATTTGCTTACAAGCCTCGGTCCCGCCTATGCCGGGCATCGTATCGACGCGCTGGTGGCGGATGGTTATGTTTGCGATTTCGCGGCCGTGCTGCGCGCGATGGGCTCGCTCCTCGATGCCGTGGCGGCCGGACTGAGCCTGCCGATGCCGACGCCGTAACTGCGCCTTCTTGCCCGTCCACTAGCATGAGCATGCGATGGTTTGGGTTCCGCCGGACGGCGGTGCGGGATATGGTCCGTTTCGCCGCGCGGCTTGGCGGCGGGCGGGGCAAAGTCGAGCTTGAGGTTCGCCAAGGCATTGGACCGGCGTGGCCCTATAGGTCGGGGATGCCTGTGATCACCATGGAGGGGTTCCTGGCACGGCCAAGCGACGAGCCGTCCTTCTCCTCATCTGACCCCTAAGTCGGCCGTCCGGCCCATCCAACCCGCGATCCTTCGGGCCGAGTTGCCGTGTACCACGGCTGCCCGCACCACCCCTTGTCTCGGGGTTTCCCGGCGCTGCGCCTGCCGGTGGATGATCCGTCCTGTCCGCCTTGGCCGGGGATCAGTCGAAGGGACGGTCCCTTGGACCCAGTTCGAAGGAACTCCAGCCATGCACAATCTCGTCATCCTCGCCGGCAATGTCGGCGCCACGCCCGAAGCCCGCACCACCCAAGGCGGCACCCGCATCACGCATTTCAGCCTCGCCACCTCGCGTCCGAAGCGCGACAGCAACGGCAAGATCCTCCGCGACGACAACAACCGCCGGCTCGAGGATACCGAATGGCACCGGATCACCTGCTTCAACGGGGTCGGCAAGACGGTCGAGCAGTATGTCGACAAAGGCATGAAGGTCATGGTCCGTGGCCGCATTCACTACACCCGCTGGACCGACAACGAGAATATCGAGCGCTACGGCGTCGAGATCATCGCCGATGAGGTGACCTTCCTCACCCGCGCCAAGGCGAACGACAATGCGGGCGGCGGCCACGAGCCCGAGGATGATGAAATCCCATTCTGAAATCGGTCCCTTCAGGCCCGGCGGCCTCGCCGCCGGGCCTATTTCCCTGCTCGGGCGGGAAAGGAGGCAAGCGGATCAGCGGGATCGGCATCGCCCTTGGGCATAGCGATCCCAGCGCAGCACGGTGCCGGTGCGGATCATGGCGCAGCTCAGGTCGCCGATAGAGGGCGCGGCGCACCAGGCGCCGGTCCTGTTGCCGCGCGCGTTGCCGGTTGAAAGGCAGCGCATGGTGGGACCATCGACCAGAATATGGCCCGAGCTGGTGCGCCCCTGAGCGCCGCCCAGCAGATTAACAAGAGCGTCACGGGCGGCCAGAGCGCTCGCCTCGGGGCAGGGCTGACCTGGCCGGCAACTCCCGTCCGTCTCGCGGGCCGCAATTCCGGCGAGACGGACATGCATGCCTTCACGGCACCAGATCGGCCCATCTCCATCCCAGACGCGCGTCGGTGTGCAGGTGAAGACCTGGCCATCGGGAATGACGGTGGCAGCAAGCAGGAGTGCGAACAGCATCGCGGCGATGCTAGCCCAGCGGCGCGTGCTTGTCATGGGTGTGCCATCCGTCAGATCGGGGGGCGGGGTGACCGCCTGGGCAAAAGTCGGCGGGATCATGGGGTCATGGCCGGCGGGTCCACCCGCTCTCAATCAGGCGCGATCCTTGGTCCGACCGGCGGCCTATTGCGATCAACCCGCAAGGGGTCCGGTCGCTGCGCTACGGCTTTTTGGGCTGCGCCAAAAAGTGATCGCGGCCGCCGGCCGGACACATCGGGCGCCAGTCGAGCGGGACGGACCCGCCGGCGCGCAAAGGAACCCCGACATGTTCACCGACATTGCAACCGCTCGTCGTCACGCCTTCAGTCTCTCGCGCAGCCTCATGGTGGTCACCTTCGTCATCGCGATCGGGCAGCAATATGGGGTCATCACCGCAGAGGATGCGGACGGCAGCGTTGCCCTGGTGGCCGAATATGATCCATTCGCCTGATGGCTCCTCCGGGAGCCTACGGCTCCCGGAGGAGCCATGGAGGGCGTGTCATTGATTCAACGAAAATAAAGACAGCAGCGCTAGGCGTTTGGCATGGATGAAGGTGCGCCAATCGAAATTGCCAACGATGATCCCTTGTGGAACCAGGCGATCCAAGATGTGAACGCGTGGCGAGGCGCGTGTTTGCAGCATTTCTCGGCGGCTGAAGCGGCCGTCACCGAAACGCTGCTCCTTCTCAAGGCCATTCCGGGTAGAGGGGAGGCAGTACGGCTGCGGCATTTGATCGGTCAGCGGTTCGATGACCTCAGCAAACTTATCGAGGCAGAAGGCGCTTTCGCTCAAGAAGGCAAGGCGGCCGCCAAGGCCCTTTCGGATCTCCGCACACTCGAGGGCCTACGGTCGTTTCTTGCCCATGGTCAGGCCAAGATCGCGCTCGAGCGAACCGGGAAATGGATCGTGATCTTGCGCCATGTCTCGATCCGCGGGCAGCAGGCTGAACGCCTAATGCTGCTTTGCGAGCAAGCCGAAGCTGAAGAAAGGCTCGCCGATCTGAAGCGCAAAAGCCAGAAGCTGTGCTCTGTTCTCGGCAATTTCCGGAGAACCGTGAAGAGCTGAACGGGCGGCTCCGGCGAACCCGGATCGGGCTCTAGGCTTCGCCCTGAGACTTGGATTTCCAAGTCTCAGCCCATTAGGGTGACGATCCCTGCCGTGAGCGGTGGTGGCATCATTTGCCTGCTGCTTCGGCATTCCCACCGATCTCGAACTTCGGCTTGAGATGGGCGTAATCGAGAGGGTGAGTCTCCTGCAGTCCGAGAGCGCCAATCACACGGGTGCGACACCGGACAGGTGTCCACGCCATTGGGTCCTTTTCCGTTGTCGGCTTCCTGGTCGGCGCGCGGGGCCGAGCAAGCCCGCATAGGCGGGCTTCTCCACTGCGTTGCGACCCTCCGGGTGCACGACCCCGCTATGACGCCGCCCTTTGGGGCGCCTGTCGGAAGGCCCCGATGGGCGGGGCTGATCCAGACCGGAGTCACAGCCATGTCGCAGCCTTCTCAACAATCGGCAGACCGAGCCGAGCGGATCGACCGCATCGCCGCACTGAATGACAGCCTGCGGAGATCTATTTGCAGCCCTGGCCGAAACCAGATCGTCATGACCGCGGGCGTTGCCGCGCTGGTCGGGGATGTGTCCCTCTTCCGCGGATTTCGCAGACGCGCTGAGATCCTGCGCACGGTACGAAACTATGACAGCTTCAATTCCGACAACGATCCATTGGGCGAGCATGATTTTGGTCGCTTCGAATATGACAGCGCCATTCTCTACTGGAAGATCGATTATTATGATCTCGAGCTTGCCTGGGGCTCACCCGATCCAGCCAATCCCGACGTCACCACTCGGGTTCTGACGATCCTACTCGCCGAAGAATACTGATCGGCACGGCCATCCCCCTGACCGGGGGGATGGCCGTGAAAAGTCTGCTTGAGCAGACTGCGCGCAAAGGATGTCCACGCACCAAGTGCGCTCGGGGAGGGGAGGGTGCACCGGAGCATCGCCCCCGGGCCGGTGCAAAGCCGTGAACCGCCGCGGGATCAGACCATTTGAGGAGTTAACGCCATGTCCGCTTATTTCGCCGCCCATCCCGATCACGCGATCCTCTTTGCGTTCGGCTGTTTTGCGCTCACCGTCTACCTGTTCCGCTATGTCGGTCCGGGCATTGGCGGTGGCGGCGACTGGTCATCGCGTGACCATTATGAGCGCAATCTGCGCGACGGTCCGGAAGACTATTGTTGAGCTGGCCGCCCCGATGAGGACGATCGCTGTGAGCCTTCTCAAGGGCGGGGTAGGCAAGACCTTCCTCGCCACGCATCTCGCCTGGTATCTGGCCGAAGCGGCGGGACGCAGGGTCGTGTTTGTCGACCTGGACCCGCAAGCTAGTTCGTCACGCCGTCTGGCCCGCGAGCGGCCGGGGGGCTTCGCGGCGGATCTCTTCGATCCATCGGCGGCTCTTGCCGCCGATGGCCAGGTCGGGCTCACTTTGCTCGCTGCCGACCAGCGTTTGCAGATGATCAAGGCGGCACAGGATGTGCGCGACTTTCTCGGCCGCTTTCCTGCGCTCGCGCCTCATTTCGACCTGTGCGTGATCGATACCGGTCCCAAATGGGACGAGCTTACCCTGAGCGCTCTCGCGGTCGCCGACGCAGTGATCGCGCCCGTTCAGGTCGCCGAAGATTCGGTCGAGTGCGCCAAGATGCTGCTGACCGCGCTGCGCAAGGCCGAGGCGGCGAGGGCGGGGCGCAAGATCGATTTCCTCGGATTGCTGCCATCGATGGTCAACCCGTTCGACCGGCGCGAAATAGACAATGCCGTCAAGCTCGCCCACGCGGTGGGCGAGCGGCTGATGTTCCCGGCCTTTATCAAGGCGCGACCGACCTACAAGCATGCCGCGGAAAATCATCGGCCGGTCTGGATGGAGGGTGGTGGCGGCGCCAAGGCGGCGGCCGAGGAAATTCGGCCGATCCTCGCCGAGATCGAACGGCGGCTCGGTTCAGCGCCAGCGGCCGCCACCTGATGGGTAAGTTCGACGAACGCATCGAGGAGTTCGGCCTGCTCGTCGGCGCGCATGAAACAGCGCGCCGGGTCGAGGAAATCCCTCTGGATCGAGTCATCCCCGACCCCGGCAATCCCCGGCGCAGTTTCGACGATGACGCCCTGGCCGAGCTTGCGGCCTCCATAGCGGCCCGCGGGGTCTTGCAGCCGATCACGGTTGCGCCCGCCGACGCCGCCGGCTTGCATCGCATCCGTTTGGGCGAGCGGCGCTTTCGTGCCTCCGAGCTCGCGGGCCGGGTGACGATCCCGGCGATCGTCGTGGCCGAGGGGGAGGGAACCCATCTGCTCGCCGATCAGATCGTTGAGAACGATCAGCGTGCGAACCTTTCTTCGGTCGAGCTCGCTCATGCGATTGCCCGTATGCTCAAGGGCGGCATGAGCCAGGTCGAAATCGCCGCTGCGCTGGGCCGCTCCAAGCAGTTCGTCTCGCTCTATGCAGCCTATGGTGACATGCCTGCCTATCTCAGGGAGGTGCTCCCGCGCGCGCCGATCCGGCTGCTCTATGACCTGCATCGCACAGCCAGGGATTATCCTGCGGAAGTCGAGGCCTATGTGGGCGCCTGGGATGAGAGCGGCGCGACATTGGCGGAAGGCGCGCGGTTCATTGCCGGGCTGAAGAGTAAGACGGACGTTCCCAGCATTGAGGCAGCGCCGATGGAGGCCGCGGCGGTGACCGTCGCCCGTCCCCAACTGCGGGCAGGGACTGAGCCAGTCGCGCGACCAGGGGAGCAAACGCCAGAGGCCAGCCTTGCCGTTGAAGTCGATGGCCGTCCCGCGCGTCTTGTCCTTGGCCCGCGTGTTGTCGTGATCTTCGGCGATGGTTCCCGGCAAGAGATCGCGGCCGAACGACTTTGCACAGCGTCTGAGGGACGTCCCGACGCCGCGATGCTCTGATCCTCTTCCTCCGCGTTCGCATATCCTGTTCGTGTGTATGTCGGCCGCGCCCCTTTCGGGGTGCGGCCTTTTGCGTCGGTTCGAGCTGGGGCGGCGCCGGTGGCGCCGCCCTTCGTGGATCAGGCGTGAATGATAGGCGCATTTTGCCAAATAGGGTCGAAGTCTGCTCAAGCAGACTATCAGATGAGTTGAGTGAAGGTGAGGGCCGGATAGGCGTGACGCCGGGGATGTATGACAATAACCTTTGATGCATGCCCGTCTTCACCTTCCGTCTCGACGATGAAGTCGCCCAGCGCTTCGATGCTGCGGCGGACAGCGCCGGTGGCCGCTCGGCTTTGCTGCGGCGCCTCGTCATGACTGCAGTGGACGCGGAGGAGGGCGGGACGCCGGGACCAGTCCGCCGGCGGGAGCGAACAACGCGGCGGTTTGAGATCCGGCTGACCGATGCGGAAACTGCCGCGCTGGATGCCGAGGCCGATGCTTTGGGTATGAAGCGCACAGACTGGGTGACAAGGCTGGTGCGCCGCCGGCTGCATTCGGCGGCACCGCTACCGCTCGAAGAGCGGGCGGCAGTGGCTCAGGCGTGGCGCGAGCTCAACCGGATCGGCATCAATCTCAATCAGGCGACGCGGGCGCTCAACGCATCGGTGATGGTCGAATCCGGGCTCGATGTCGCGCGCGAGGCGGCGCGGGTGGCAAGCTTTCGGACGGAAATCCGGATGGCGCTTGCCGGTCTCGGCACCGCGCTCAAGGGCGATCTTGCCTATTGGGATAGCCTCGATGCTTGAGGAGGAGGGCATCCTGCCGCTGCCCAGCCTCATGGAGGCATGGCGGCCGCCCACCGGCGGTAAACGGACACTGCGGGGGGCCTATGTCCGCATCGGACGAGGCGCACCGGGCCGGGGAGGGCAGGGGCGGCCCGTGTCGCTGAGCCAGGCCGAGGCTCGGGCCAAGCTCGAGCGGATCGTGCGCAAGGCCCCGGAGGTCATGGTCAAGGTCTCGGGCAAGCAATATGGCGCGCATCATCTATCCGAGCATTTCGGCTATGTTGCGCGGCACGGGAAGCTTGCGGTGCGCTCGAGCGAGGGCGAGATCATCGATGATCCCAAACGGCTGAAGGAGATCGCGCAGGACTGGGCCATGCTCGATGAGGCGATGAACGAGCATGGCCGCGACCGGCCGACCTCGCTGTCGCTGGTCCTTTCCATGCCCAGCGGTTCGACCGATCCCGAGACGCTGCAGGATGCCGCCCAGGCGTTCGCCCGCATCCTGTTCGAGGACAATCACGCCTATATGCTGGCGCTCCACACCGATACCGATCATCCGCACATCCATCTGACGGTGGCCACCGAAGGTGCGGACGGTAGGCGGTTCAACCCGCGCAAGGCCGACCTCCATCATATGCGAGAGACATTCGCGCATGAGCTACGGGCGCGCGGCATCGCGGCTGAGGCGACGCCCAGACGCGCACGCGGTCACGTTCAAAAGCGTGTGCGCTCTGCAGCGCTGCATCTCGATGCTCGGATCGGTCAGGAGGGGCGCCGGCTCAATATGGATGAACTCAACGTGCTGCGCGCCCGGGCCTTTGCGCACGCGCGCGATGAGGAACGGCGGCCGCAAGACGTGATGGCGCTGGTTCGCCAGAAGCAGATACGCGGTGCTTATGCGGAGGCGGCGGTGGCGCTTGCACGTACCGGCGAGGCCGACGACCAGGCACTTTCCGACGAAATTGCGGGTTTCCTGGCGGCTATGCCGCCGGCGGTCTCCCGACGTCTGGCCCTGGCCCGCGAGATGATGCAGGGGCGGCAAGCGACACAGCCGGCGCGCGAGCTGGAGGGTGGAGCTGGTCCCGAGCGGCCAGTGCCGGAGCGTGGGCGGGAGCGTTGATTCGCATGGGCGGTTGATCTTGCGAAGGGATGCTCCCCCTACCATGTGCTGAAATGTCTTGGAAAGTCGAGGGAACTGGCGCTTTCTGTGGTCACGGCTTGTTAGAAAAAACCATGCTATTATCTAACACACAGGAGCATGGACATGTCTGCGGTGGCTGATCGGATTATGAAGCGTGTGCGCGGCAAGGGCCGTGGCTGGGTGTTTACGCCCAAGCAGTTCGTCGACTTCGGCACGCGCGGCTCGGTCGACATGGCGCTGTCGCGTCTCGCGCATGCCGGTGACATCCGTCGGATCGGCTGTGGTCTCTACGACTATCCCCGCCAGCATGACAAGCTTGGTGCCCTGAGCCCGGATCCCGGGCAGGTGGCCCAGGCGCTCTCCGCGCAGAGCGGCGATGCGCTCGCGCCGTCGGGAGCGGCGGCGGCCAATAGCCTTGGTCTCTCGACACAGGTGCCCGCCCGGGCGAGCTACGCCACCAGCGGTCGCACCCGCACCGCCAAGGCTGGCGGCCGCAGCGTTACCTTGAAGCACAGCCGCGCGCCGGTGCTCGACGCGCCGGAGTCTGTGAATGCGATCGTTCAGGCGCTCGCGCATCTGGGGAAGGGCAATATCGACGCGGATGCGATCGGGCGCTTCGCCGCGCGGCTCGACGATGCCGGTACGCGTGCGCTCGTCGCGGGCCGCCCGGCCATGCCGGGCTGGATGGGCGACATTGTCCTGAAGATTCAGGCGTCGCGGAGAGATAGGTCATGCAGGGAGAAAGGGTAGCGCCGCTGGCGCCACCAGCAAATCTCCAGATGCAGGGTCGGGCACAAGGATGGGTACGGCCGGATAAAGTGTCGGCCATGTCGAATACTTGGCGATCCATGTCGCGGCGCTTGGAGACAGCCAGCCCGTCAAGGTCGTGATACTCGCATAGCGCTGCGCGAGCGGAAGCGCGATGATGGGTTCATAGTGGGCGACGCGGTTGCGCAATATACGCAGGTCGCGCAAGTCCCGCGCGATCACACCGCGCTGTACGCCTTTGGCCTGAAAGATGGGTCGCAGGCTTTGCCAGAGGTGGTGTGACTTGGGGCCGAAGAGTGACGCCCAGAAGCCGAAGTTCAACTCCGCTACGATCTGCGGACGGGTCGCTGCCTTCCCGTCTTTCTGTAGCGTTTGCCGTGCTTTTGCGATTGCGCCCGTCTGATAGTTCGTCACAAGGATCGCAGGATCGTCGATCCAGGCGGCGCCATGTTGGGCCGCAAGCCGCGCGTCCGCCATGTTACGCAGCACGACCTCGAGCATGTGTAGAGGGCCATAGAGGGCTGCGGAAAGCTGCACATTATAGGTGTACAGGCGCTCTGCGAGCGTCTGATCGGCTCCGGCCCACTTCAGATAAGTGTCGAAGCGGTCAGCGGACAAGGCATGAACGAACGTTGGCACGGGAACCTTTTCACTTGATTTTTAGGCACCCTTGCGCCATATGAACTGGGTATCCCCCGGCGGTCCCTGCTTTGCAAACCGTCGGGGCACTTTATTTCTAGACATCGTCGATTCGATCTTCAATGCCGTTGCTGGAGCAGCGCAGCGTGAATGAACTCGCGCGCCGCCGGCATGCGACGAGATTTTGCGTGATCACAGCGAAATACATCCCGTGGGACCCGATTGGCGCGATGCCCGACGACCGAAAGGACGGTCGCCTCATGCTGCTCTGGGAAGGAGATCGCCCCGTAATCGGCCGATGGGATGACGGGCGTAAGGGATGGGAAGCTCCGGAAGGCATGCACCTTTTCGAGGAGATCACCTATTGGGCGGATATCAATTCACCGGAATGACCCTTGCTCTTTCAGATGATAAATGATTGATATAAAACGATAAAAGTTTGATAATATATCTTATGTTAATAGCGATACCGCAACTGTCCATGTAAACTGTGTCCAGTGTGATGGGGAAAGGCTTGCAGTCACGGCGGTCTTTCAACAGTATCAGCGACCGTGTCCACTTCGTTCGCCACGACGCCCTGGCAGGCAGCGCGTATCGAAATGCCCGGCGGCCGCCGGTCGTGGACGGTATTGGATGATCACGGCGACGTCGTCGAGTGCCTACGTCATTGGATCGTCCATCTCGAGCAGACGCACGCGTCTCCGAACACGATCCGCGCGTATGTTCGCCATGTCGTCGACTTCGCGAACTTCCTCGGCGCCAACGGCGCCGGCATCCATGAAGCCACGGTTGCGCTCTACGACGGCTTCCTTGCCTGGCGGCTTGCCCGGCGAAAGGATGCCTTGCCGAGCCCGCGGCTGATCCTGCTGCGAAAGCAGGAAACGCGGGTTCTGGCGCCATCGACGCGCAACCAGATCCAGCTGGCGATCAAATCGTTCTACCGCTTCTATAACGGCACCGACGACTTCGCGGTCGATACGGCTGAGGTCAGCAAGGTCTATGACGGGCACCGGATCTACAAGCCGTTCCTCGAGCATATCAGCCAGCGTCGCACGACGCGGCGCAAGGACCGCTATCTGTCGGGCGATCCCGGCCGTGTACAGCAGCAGGTGCTCAAGAAGCGCCTGACGCCAAGCGAGGTCCTGCGGCTGATCGAGGCGTGCGGTCTCGCGCGCGACGCGTTCCTGATCGTGCTGCTCTACAATACCGGTCTCAGGATCGGCGAAGCGCTGGGTCTGCGCCATGTCGACATCGACCTCGCTGAAAAGGTCGTCTGGGTCGTTCCGCGCGAAGACAATGCCAATGGCGCCCGCGCCAAATCCGGCCGGACGCGCGGTGTGCCGGTCCACGACTACGTGCTCAACATGTACGTCGACTACCTCACCAGCGACGAATATCTCCCGGCCTTCGAGTCCGGAGCGGAGTACGTCTTCGCCAATGTGAAAGTCGGCATGATCGGGCACGCCATGAGCCTGTCCTATGCCCAAAAGCTCGCGGGCCTGCTCGAGCAGCGCACGCATATCGACTTCAGCTGGCACATGTTCCGCCACAGCCATGCATCCGAAGCGATCGCGGCGGGATACAGCCTGCTCGAAGTGGCCGATCGCCTCGGACATGCCAGCCCGCAGACAACGGCCGCGTTCTACCAGCACCTGTTCGCCTCGGAAATCCGCAGGCTTTACCTCACAGGTCCCGACGAGGTGCATGAAAGGCTTGAGAAACTTCGCGAGGCAGAGCTTCTTAGAAGGGATATGCGATGGGCATGACGCCGCTGGCGCTCGTCGGCGGCACACCGCATGATACCGATCGCTACAGCAACTGGCTCGAAGCTCGGCTCGGGGGACTATCCCCCCTTCTCGTTGAGAATCCTGTCTGGTCAGACGCCATAATGAACGAGGTGTTCGGCCATTCCTGGCTGAGCCAGACATACGCAAGTCTGCCGCTCAGCGCTGCGGTTCCGGTGCTGACCAACGAGATCAAGGCCTACCTCGCGGCATCGGTGCTCGATGATCGCAAGGCCGACACCCAATGGTTCCAGCGCCGGATCCCGGTGATCCGATATCTCGTCGAGGAAGGCGCAAGCCTGCTTCAGCATTTTGGAGCGGGCTGTCTGGCGGACATCCCCCACCCGGGCTTCGGCGCGTCAGATGGCGATACTGCGAAGACGAAATGCCACAACGATGCCGTCCTCGAACTCTACGCCACATGGTACGGCGAACAGTACGGGCGGCGGAGGCAAAGCCAGACCCGCCAATGGATCCGGGACGGCGAGATCGTCACCACCCAGTATCGATCACCGGAAGTGCAGCTGTTCGGTGATATCCATCGCTTCTCGATCATCAATCGGGCGCAGATGGCGCCGATGCATGACCGCGACATCATCTGGATCAACGATCTTTACAGCGAGGAGGACACGCGCTTCCGCGACCGGCAACGCCGAAGCGACACTTATCTGAACTTCCTGTGCTTCGAGCCTTGGCTGCGCCCGTTGATGCGCGGCTTCCTGCTCGACAAGGTCGCACATGGCGAACTTGCGCCGGCGACCCTTGTGGGAATGCAATCGCGCTTGCGAACCTTCGGGCAGTTCCTGCACGGCGAGGGCATCGCCGAGCCCGGGCGAGTCACTGAACTGACGATGGAGCGTTACCTCGCATGGGGAAACGCGCGAAATGCCGCAGGCAAGAACTGGTACACCGACATCGTGCAACTCCTGCGCGCGGCTCCGGTCCTGCTGCCAGGCCAATGGCCGCGGATCGCACTCGACAAGCGCGCCGCACGGCGCATCCGTTACAAGCAGGCACCGGACGACCCGCGGAACCGGCTTTACGCATCACGCGAGGGTGCCAACCGGGCCGCCCCGCCGGAAGCCCTGGCGGCCATGGTGGCCAGGCTCGACGAACTGCCCGCCCCTATCCCGGTAATCTTCATGATCGGCGTCACGACCGGGGCGCGGGCCGAAGACCTGCATGCCCTGCTCTTCGACTGCCTGCGGCCCGATCCGCACGACACGCGCTTCATGCTGTTCACGTTCTGGCAGAACAAGGTCAGCCGCTGGAATACCAAGCCCTTGCTGGTCACCGATCCTGCGCACCAGGCGATGATCAAGCTGATCGAGGCGCAGCGGGATCATGTCCGGCAGCGTTACGGGCGCGTCACCAAATACCTGTTCCCGGTCTTCTCCGGCAAACGGGAGTCGTTCCTCGGCTACAACTGGACCTTGCAGGAACTCAAGATGCTGTGCCTCAGGCATGGAATCGTCGATGGCGAGGGCAAGCCGTTCGACTTCTCGTGGCATCCACTGCGCCACCATCGCGGGACGCAGATGGCGGCCGAAGGCCATGACATCCTCAGCATCATGTTCGAACTGGGCCATGCCTCGCCCGATATGGCGTCGATGTACGTCAACAAGCGTCTCGACCTCAAGAAGAACGCCTTGCTGCGGAAAGGTGGCGGCCAGTTCTTCACGATCGCGGGCAAGGTCGACGAGGCCGTCGGCGATCTCCTGCTGCGCAAGGAAACCATGCTGGCGACGCGGGTCAGTGGCGGCGCCTGTACGCTGCCCGGCCAGCTTGGCGAATGGTGCGAGCACGCCCATGCCTGCCTGACCTGCCGGTTCTTCCGCGCCGATGGCGACGACCTCGAGCACTTCCGCTGCGAGCGCGCCGGACTTTACGTCGCGATCGAAGGCCTCGAACAGGAAGCGCGGGATTACGAGGAAGGCGGTCAGGCCCGCATGGCCGACATCACGCGCAAGCGGCTGCAACGCAACAAGGATGCCGTCCACAACACTGACACCATCATCCGTTCCATCGAGGAGCACGGTCTCTACAAAGGTCAAAAGCAGCGCTACAGGCCGAGCGCTGCTCGGGAGGAAGCGACGCAATGACTGATCTACGGATCGCCACTCTCAACGATGCCCGCAGCCGTCGTAGCGCTGAAAAGCGCGCCGCGGTCGAGGACGCAATCATGCAACTGCGCGAGACCAGGCAGGCTGTGACGTTCGTCTCGGTGGCTCGTGAGGCCAAGGTCAGCCGTCAGTACCTCTACAATAACTTCGCCGATGAAATCGGCGAGGAACGCGTCGAGACCCGTGCAGAAACCGAGGTCATCGACGGCAAGAAGGTCCCGCTGCGAACGCCCGAGGAATACCGGCACATCGAAGCGGCGCTCCGCAACAAGATCGAGCGGCTTGAGACCGAACTGCGGGATGCCCGTGCCGAAAAGGCCAAGGCGGACCGAACGGCGGAACGTGAGCGCGGCAAAGCCGAACACTGGCGTCAGCTCTACACAGCTGTCCTGACGCGCGTGTCCCCTGGACAGTCCCCCGAACCGCTGCCGTCCGCCGAAGACTGAACCGTTCCGCTCCCATCGGGTTACGATCAATCGAGTAGGAAGTGAGCCGCCTACGGCGTCTTGCACTTCCAACTCCCTTGATCGTCCAAATAATTAGCGAAACACAATGGACAGGCATAATGCCATCAAGCCATTGAAACTACACCACAAGACATGACGTGGTGTTGATATATGTTAAATCAATGACTTAGGTGCGGATATTGGCTCTGCCGGGTTGGGCCAGCTTGCGCAGACCAAACGCGACAAAGGCGAGAAATACGCCGCGGAAAATGAAGCTGATCCCGACGATCGTCGCGAGCATGACGAGGCTGGTCGCGGGACCTGCGAACAGCAGATATCCGCCCAGAACGATATCGAGGACGCCCAGCGCAAGACGCCATCCGCGATCGTAAGCGCCCCGGATGGCGCTCGCGACCTGAAATATGCCCGAAACAAGCAGCCAGAAACCTAACGCCCAGACCAGGGAGATCGCGCCGGCAAAGGGATTGAACAGGATAAACCCGCCCGTCACGACACCCAGGACGCCCAGCAGCACTTCGGTCCAGCGTCCGCGATCGGACAACGACGAAACACCGGAGACAATCGCGAGGACACCGTAACCGATCAGAAACACGCCCAGGAGAACGCCCGTCGTCAACCCGGTGGCGATCGGATTGGCAAGCGCGACAAATCCGATCAGAATCACGAGAATGGCATAAGCCAGAATCCAGCCCCAGGCCGACCCTGAACGCGCTTCCAACCTTTGATCCCATGCAGTGTTGCTTGCCATGATGCGTCTCCCTTTTTCCGCACAATTCCCAAATCGGCGAAGAGTTTCTCCCCATAACCGGCCTGGAGGCGTGAGGTCGAAGCGTCCTGCGAACAGCCGCGCTCAGTAATCGAGGTTACGCTGTTCCATCTGTGCTGCCGCGAGATCTGCAACAAACCCCGCGCCGCCAGTCAGCTCGTAGATGCGCGCGACGTCTTCGTCGGAAAGGTTGGCGACCATTGTGCGCACGGCATCCGCATTTGCCGCATCGAGCGTTGCGGCAGGGCCAGCGTCGTCCGCATACCCGGCAATGCTTTCGTCACCTCCATGCCGGGTCTGTGTCATCGCTCAGGCGCCGTTCAAACGATCGCGGACCTGCTTGGCAGGCGCGAAGCTGATCTTGCGCGATGCAGCGATCGTGATCGCCTCGCCGGTCGCGGGATTGCGGCCCTGACGCTCGGGCGTATCCTTGACCTTGAACTTGCCGAACCCGTTGATGCTGACTTCTTCGCCCTTGGCGACGGCCGCAGTAATGTCGGCGAATACGGCTTCGACGAACTTCTTCGCGTCCGGCTTTGACAGCCCGTGTGCGGTGGAGAGTTTTTCGGAAAGATCCAAGGTCGTTGTGGGCATGATCAAATCCTGTGCTGGCGGTTTCAAATATTGGTTGGGTGGAGGTTATGCCTCACCACTATCAGGCGTCGCAACCTGTTCCACCATGTCGCCGTCATATGGTTTGACCAGCGCGAGCGCCTCCTCGGCTGTCCCGTCGAGCCATTTCGTCAAATCTGCGCGATGCAGGATCGCCGGCATCGCCTTTGGATGCCAGGGGGCGACAATCGCGTTCGGGGATGTCGTACAAAAGGCATAGGCCTCGCCCCGCTCGGTCGGCCGCCAGATCCCGGCGAAGAATGCGATCGGCTGATCGGGCAACGAAAACCACATCTGCCGGGGCTTGCCATCGTCCCCCTTCCCACCTTCAGGATGCGGTTCGGCAAAATGCGTAAAGGGGACCAGGCACCGGCGCTCGGGATTGGAGCCCACATTCTCCAAGTAAGTCGCTGATTTCGCTGTCGTAATCGTGATATTTCGCATATAAATCATGGCGTTGACGGCTGCGAGGGGCGCGTTTCATGGATCACCTGGAGGGTGCGGGCTTGGCGCGGGGAGATCGGGTTGATTTCGACCGCCGTGTGCGTCTGGAGTTCCGTGGTGCGCAGATCAGTTCAGACGGTGGCCTGCTGGTGATGCGCGAGCTTGATGACGTGCTCGGCCTGTCCAATCTGGCGTCGGAGGCGCTGCGAGACAGCCGCACCGGGAAGAACACGCTCCATCGGCTTGACGGATTGTTCCGGCAATCGGTGTTCGGACGACTGGCCGGATACGAGGATGTGAACGATGCCGACCGCTTGGCCCTCGATCCCGTGATGCGTCAGGTCGTTGGCGGCAGGGCCGTCGAGGCGCAAGCTGCTTCGGCATCGCAGATGGGACGGTTCGAGACCGAGACGCTGGCTCTGGCCGCGAACCGGGCGGCGCTGGCCGATCTGAACGGCCAATGGATCGACCGGTTTCATGACCGCAACGGGTTGAAATACATCGTGCTGGACATGGACAGCTCGGTCAGCCCCACCCACGGCGATCAGGAAGGTGCTGCCTGGAACGGGCATTTCGACTGCACCTGCTATCACCCCATCTTCTTGTTCAACCAGTTTGGCATGCTGGAGCGCTGCGCCCTGCGTAACGGCAATGTCCACAGCGCCGATGGCTGGCGGGATGTCCTTGATCCCGTCATTGCCCGATATGCTGGCCGCGACCTTGGTGGACGCTTCTTCCGGGCCGACGCTGCCTACGCGATCCCCGCGATCTATATGCGGCTGGAAGAAGCCAGGTTCTTCTACGCCATCCGTCTGCCCGCCAACGCCGTCTTGCGCGAGAAGATCGCGCATCGGCTGACACGGCCCGTGGGACGGCCTTCGCTGACCAAGGTCAAACGGTTCTTCGAGGACTTCGAGTATCAGGCGGCGTCCTGGGACAAGCCGCGCCGCGTCATCGCCAAGATCGAATGGCATCCGGGCGAGCTGTTCCCCAAAGTCGGCTTCATCGTCACCAACCTGCCGATGGAGCCAGACTGGGTGGTGAGGTTCTACAACCAGCGCGGCACCGCAGAGCAGCACATCAAGGAAGGCAAATATGCCTTTCGCTGGACGCGGCTGTCATGCCGGAAGTTCCGGCACAACGAGGTGCGGCTGCAACTGCACGCGCTGGCCTACAACCTGGCAACCTTCCTGCGCTGCATCGAACTGCCCGAGGCCATGGCGGACTGGTCGTTGACCAGCCTGCAACTCAAGCTGATCAAGATCGGCGCCCGCGTCGTCCGCCACGCCCGCGCCATTACCTTCCAGTTGGCCGAGGTCGCCGTCACCGGCCCGATGGTGCGGGCCGTCCTTGCCGCCATCCGCCGTCTTCGAACGCCTCCGTCATGCGCATGACCACGATCCATGCCCAAGCTGAACGAAAGCGGCAGGACAGGTCCGTCTGCCGCGCGGAAAAGCGGCTCTGCCGGGCCAGAATGCTGCGGGTTCGAGGCTTGATCCACCCGACTTCGGCCGTTTGCGCGACGACAGACATCGCTCGGGGCGAAAAACGCTTGCCCAGCGAGCAAAATCAGGCGATCTTGAAGTCAAGCGGAAGGCCACTTGGGGAATGTCGGTCGACGTGCTGCGCTTCGATCCCAGCAAGATCATCCTCTCGCAGGGACTGGCACCCGGCGAGATGATCGTTTCGGCCGGCACGCAGGCCCTGCATCCCGGCCAGCGCGTCAGGCCGGGGCCGCAATCCGCCGCGGCTTCGCCGCAACGGCCATGAGGAGGGCGCGTGCCTGCCTCCCCCGCACCGGAAGCTTTCCGGCCTGACCGGCTGGCTTCCGGTTCTTTCTCACCCACGATTACGGAGTCATCGACATGAGCAATCTCGTCTTCATCGCCTTCCCGACGGAACAGAAGGCCGAGGAGGTCCGCCAGAAGGTCCTATCCCTGCAGCGCGAATATCTGATCGAGCTGGGTGACGCAGTCGTCGTGGTCAAGGACGACAAGGGCCATGTGAAGCTCAATCAGATGATCAACCTCACCGCCACGGGCGCCGCTTCCGGTGCGCTCTGGGGCACCCTGATCGGCTTCATCTTCCTCAATCCGCTGATCGGCACGGCGCTCGGTGCCGCGTCCGGCGCTCTCGGCGGCAAGTTCAGCGATATCGGTATCAACGACCAGTTCATGAAGGATGCCGCCGAGGCCCTGCAGCCGAACACGGCGGGCCTGTTCCTGCTCATCCGCAAGATGACGACCGACAAAGTGCTGGCGGATCTCAAGGGCGTCGGCGGCACGCTGATGCAGACCTCCTTCGACGAGACCAAGGAGGCACAACTGCGCGCGGCGCTCTCGGCCGCGGCGGAGACCGAGGCCCCGCAGGCTTGAAGCATCGACCGAAGCCCGCCGCCATGAGGCGGCGGGCCGCGCCGACGAAAGAGGGACTTCGGTGAGCAAGACGCCTTCCGCCCCCAGCCGCGGCAACGACGCGCGCGCTCCACTGAACATCGACCTCGCTCTTCAGGGCGGCGGAGCCCATGGCGCGTATACCTGGGGCGTGCTGAGCCGGATTCTCGAAGAGGACTGGCTGACGATCGAGGCGATCTCCGGCACCTCGGCTGGTGCCATGAATGCCGCCGTGCTGGCCTCCGGCTATGCGCTGGGCGGGCGTGCAGGCGCTCGCGACGCATTGGACCGCTACTGGCGGAAGGTGTCCGAGGCGGCACGCTTCAGCCCATTCCAGCGCTCGCCGCTCGATGTGCTGCTCGGCCGCTGGACGCTCGACACCTCGCCGCTCTTCGTGGCGATGGACATGATGTCCCGCGTCGTCTCGCCCTACACCCTCAACCCGTCGGGTACGAACCCGCTGACGGACATCCTCGCCGAGGCGATCGATTACGACGCTATCGCAAGGGGCCCGATCAAGCTCTTCATCTCCGCGACGAATGTCAGGACGGGGCGCAACCGCATCTTTCGGAACGGCGAGATCACGCCGGACGTGCTGCTCGCCTCGGCCTGCCTGCCGACGCTGTTTCAGGCGGTCGAGATCGACGGCGAGAGCTATTGGGACGGTGGCTATTCCGGCAACCCGACGATGACCCCGCTGATCGAAGAGAGCACGGCCAGCGACACCATTCTCATCCAGATCAACCCGGTCGAGCGGCCGGGCACGCCGCGCAATGCTCGGGACATCCTGAACCGCCTCAACGAGGTCTCCTTCAACGCGGTGCTACTGAAGGAGCTGCGGATGATGGCGCTGCTGCAGCGCGAGGCGCTCTCCGGCACGGGCGAGGGCGCGCGCTGGGCGCGCATGCGCCTCCACCGCATCACCAGCGACGCCATGATCGAACTTGGCTATTCCTCGAAGCTCAATGCCGAGTGGGAGTTCTTCACGATGCTCCATGACGAGGGCAGGCGCTCCGCCGAAGCGTTCTACCGGGCGCATCGCGACGAGATCGGCAAGCATTCGACGCTCGATCTCGACGAGTTCACCAAGGGGGTCTGACGGGTGCCTGCGCTGAAGAGAACTGCCGCTGCGACGCGGTTTTACGCCCGGAGCCGAGCTGGCCTATGACCAGCGCCAAGACCTCCCAGGCCGCGCAGGTCATCATCGCCGTAATCCTGTTCGTGGTCGCGCTGTCGATCGCGAGTTCCGTCTTCGCGCCGGTCGCCTTCGCGCTGTTCATCATCGCGCTGGTCTGGCCCTTGCAGAAGGCCTTGCAGGGCGCGCTGCCGCGGCTGCTGGCGCCGGCGCTGAGCCTGTTCGTCATGGTCGTCGCCTTCTTCGCCTTCGGCTCGCTGATCGTCTGGGCCTTCGGCCGGGTCGGCCGCTGGATCGTCAGCGATGCCGCGCGCTTCCAGGCCTTCTACGAGCAGATCACGCTCTGGCTCGAAGGGCATGGCATCGCGGTTGCGGCGCTGTGGTCGGAGAATTTCAGCTCGGCCTGGGTGCTGCGCGCCGTCCAGACCGTGAGCGGCCGGCTGAACAGCACGATGAGCTTCTGGCTGGTGGTGCTGGTCTACGTGCTGCTCGGCCTGCTCGAGGTCGAGGATTTCGGCCGCAGGCTCAAGGTGATGCGCAACCGCGACATGGCCGAATTGATCCTGCGCGGCAGCATCGCGACGGCCGCCAAGATCCGCCGCTACATGCTGGTCCGGACGGCGATGAGCGTCATCACCGGCCTGCTGGTCTGGGTCTTCGCCCGGACCGTCGGCCTGCCGCTGGCCGAGGAATGGGGCTTCATCGCCTTCCTGTTGAACTATGTCCCCTTCATGGGCCCGCTCGTCGCCACGGTCTTCCCGACCCTGTTCGCGATGACGCAGTTCGGCTCCTGGCAGGCGGTCATCGCGGTCTTCGCCTGCCTGAACCTGATCCAGTTCATCGTCGGCAGCTATATCGAGCCGCGGGTCGCCGGCAGTGCGCTCTCGATCTCGCCGCCGATCGTCCTGTTCTCGGTCTTCTTCTGGAGCTATCTCTGGGGCGTCTTCGGCGCCTTCATTGGCGTCCCTATCACGATCGCCCTCATCACCTTCTGCGCCCTGCATCCGTCGAGCCGCTGGCTGGCGGAGATGATCGGCGCGGTGCCGAAGGAGGCAGGCGCCGCGGGTGGATCCGGCCCGGCGGCCTGACCCGCGGCTCCGGGGAGAATGGGACGTGGCGCACAGTGGTGAGACGCCCGGCTGATGCTGCCCGTCCGGGCGATGGCTACCCTGCATCGCAGCGTTGGCAGGCATCGACCGGAGGCGGGCGGAAGCGATGGAGGGGGCGGCCGTGGCCGATGACAGGCGGTTTTCGGCGCTCCTCGTCCGGGGGCTGTGCCTGCTGGCGCTATGGGTGATCCTGATGGGGTCTGCGCTCAAGGATTTGCCGGTCGGCATCGCCGCAAGCGCCGCCGGAGCTTGGGCCAGTACCGTGCTGTGGCCGGTCGGCGCTGGGCTTTCTCTTCGCGGCCTGATCCGTTTCCTGATCCGTTTCCTGCCGCAATCCGTTGTCGCGGGCGTCGATGTGGCGCGGCGCGCCTTTGCGCGTGATCCCGATCTGCGGCCGGGTTTCGCGACCTGCCGCTCGATCGTTCCCGATGGCATGGCACGTGATTCTGCGTGCGCCGTGATGAGCCTGCAGCCCGGCAAGCTACCCGTTTCCGTTGCGGCCGACGGGATGCTGCTGATCCATTGCCTCGACCTGCGCGAGCCCATCGCGGAGCAGGTCGCTGCCGACGAGGCGCCCTTTTGCCGGATATTCCGGGCGGAGCGCCGCGATGGCTGACATTCTGGCCGCCGCGGCGTTCCTCGTCCTCGCGATGACCGTCCTCGCGTTGTTGCGTGTGCTCCGTTCCCGCGTCCTGGCCGAGCGCGTGATGGCGTTGCAACTGCTCGGGACCGGCGGCACGGCGGTGCTTCTGCTGCTGGGAGCCGCTTCCGGCTCTGCCGCCGTGATCGATGTCGCGTTGCTGCTCGCCCTGTTCGCGGCGTTTGCCTGCGTGGCCTTCGCGCTCGGCATGGCCGAGCCGGCCGCCGAACTTGATCCGGCGAAGGAGCAGCCATGAGCGGCCTCGGCGATATCGCCACCATCGTTCTGGTGAGCGCGGGCGCGCTGCTCTTCCTCGCCGGCGCGCTCGGCCTGCTGCGCTTTCCCGATACGCTGAGCCGGCTGCATGCGATCAGCAAGGCGGACAATCTCGGGCTCGGGCTGATCGTACTCGGCCTCCTGCCGCAGATGGCGAGCATCGCGGACGGCCTGAAGCTGCTCTGCATCTGGCTGCTGGCGCAGCTTTCATGATGGTGATAGGTCCGGGCGGATACAGCTTCAACAGCTACTGGAAGCTCGGGCTGCCGCTGATGCTCTGGTTCTTCGTCATATCCGTTTTCTACGTTCCGATGGTCTGGAGCTTCTGAATGTCGCCTCGTGCTTGCCGGGCACTCGCCCGAACCCGCTTCACCGGCCGAAGCTATCGGACGCAGCCCCGGCGCTGCGTGATCGATGGATATAATAGCTCGATCGGCGGGCATGACGGACAGCAGGTGCGATGATGAGCTTCGGCACGAGAGCTCTCCTGCTTCCGCTGCGCTGGAGCCGTGGCCTGTCCGGCATCGGCCTGGCGCTCGGCACCTTCCTGTTCGCAGCCTCGCTCACCCCCACGCTCGTGCCGCGCACGGCCGTGATCCAGGGCGTTCTGGGTGGTGTCTGTTTCGCGGCAGGCTATGGCTTCGGCACGGCCTGGCGCTGGCTCTGGACCTATCTGGAGATGCCGGCGCCCAATGAGCGGCTGCGCCGCATCGTCAACATCGTCGTCGCCGGCATATGCCTGCTGGTCGCCGGCATCTTCCTCGCGAATGCGGCGGAATGGCAGAATTCCATCCGCCGCGTGATGTCGATGGAGCCGATCGAGAGCGCCCATCCGTTCAAGGTCAGCCTGATCGCGCTCGTCACCTTCGCAGTGCTGCTGACCCTGGCGCGTCTGTTCAGGCTGATGGCCCTCTTCCTGGCGCGCCGGCCGCTGGGCTTCATGCCGCGGCGGGTCGCGCTCGTGGCCGGCCTCGCGATCACGACGGTTCTGGTCTGGTCGCTCGCCAACGGCTTCCTGGTGCGCGTCGGCTTCCGCGTGCTGGATTCCTCCTTCCGCGAACGCGACGCCCTGATCGAGCCGGCCAGTCCGCAGCCGACGGACCCGCTTCAATCCGGCAGTCAGGCCTCGCTGGTGAAATGGCGGGAGCTGGGGCGGGCGGGCCGCGAGTTTGTGGCCTCGCGCCCGAGCGCGGCCGATATCACCGCCCTGTCGGGCCGGCCGGCGATGCAGCCGATCCGCACCTATGTCGGGTTGCGCGCGGCCGGGACGGCGGAGGCGCGCGCGCGGCTGGCGCTGGAGGAATTGAAGCGCTCGGGCGCCTTCGACCGGAAGATTCTGGTGGTGATCACGCCGACCGGCACCGGCTGGGTCGATCCCTCGGCGATCAGCCCGATCGAGCATCTCGGCGACGGCGATGTCGCCAGTGTCGCGCTGCAATATTCCTATCTGTCGAGCCCACTCTCGCTGCTGGCTCAGCCGGAATACGGTTCCGAGGCGGCGCGAGCGCTGTTCAGCGAGGTCTATGGCCACTGGACGCGCCTGCCCAAGGAACGCCGGCCGCGGCTCTACCTGCACGGCTTGAGCCTGGGTTCGATGAATTCGGAGCGATCGATCGAGTTGCTCGAATTGATCGGCGATCCGATCGATGGCGCCGTCTGGAGCGGCCCGCCCTTCGGTAACCGTTTCTGGCGCGACATCACAGACCGGCGCAATGAGGGTTCGCCGGCCTGGCTGCCGGAATACCGGGAGGGCCGCGCCGTCCGTTTCATGAACCAGAATGGACCGACCGTTCCGCCTGCGACGCCCTGGGGCGTGATGCGGATCGTCTATCTCCAATATGCCAGCGACGCGGTGACCTTCTTCGATCGCCGTAGCTTCTTCCGAAAGCCTGCCTGGCTCGAGCCGACGCGCGGCCCCGACGTCTCGCCCCAGTTCCGCTGGTATCCCGTCGTGACCGGCCTGCAGCTTCTCGTCGACATGGCCTTCGCGACGAGGACGCCGATGGGCTACGGGCATGTCTACGCTCCGCAGCACTATGTCGAAGCCTGGGTCGCGGTGGCCGGGGCGGGGAGCTGGTCGCCGGAGGCCCAGGCCGCGTTGAAGCGTCATCTCTGGGATCACGCCCAGCGCGGCAGCGATGATCGCGATGGCGAAGAGGGCGCTTACGACAATCGCGGGGGCTGAGGATGAGGCGTCTTCAGGAGCGAGCGACCCGCTCCTGAAGATAGGTCGCCACATCCCGGGTAAGCTCGGATAGCGTCAGGCCGTGGTTGAAGCGCCCGGTCCGGATGAAGGTCACGACCTGCGCGACGACGAGCGGGTTGTTCATCATGAAGGTGTGCGTCACGGGCAGGGTGATATGGTCGGCCATGCCCTCCAGCTTCGTGCTCTCGACCGAGACCTTGCCGTCATTCGGCCCGGTGAAGAACGGCGACAGGATCGGGTTGAGCGAGAGGCTTCCCGCGATGATGCCGAGTTCGTAATCGGCGTCCGGCAGGGAATTGGGCACTGGGCTTCCTCGACAACGGAGATGACACCAACGTCGTGATCGAAGATCGCGCAGATTGATGCGAGCGACCAGGGGCACACGCGGGCTTCGAACGAGCACAACACCAAGGGGTCATCGTCCTCGTCTTCGAGAAGCTGGCCACGCTCCCGGGCGAAGGCGCGGAACGCGGCGAGCTGGCGGGCGGTGATGACGGCGGGCGCGGCATCGGCTTTCCGATCGACGCTGAGGAAGAAGGTGATCGACATGGTCTGTCTCCCATTGGAACCATCATCCCCGGTTCCCCTCCCCTTCCGATCCGTCAGGATCGGCATGGCCGATCACGGGGTCATGGGTCGGTCCGCAGGACCGGGTGCCCGAGCGATGCGTAGCTGGTGCTCGCAATGCGCAGGCATTGCGGCACCGCGAGCGAGCCGGGCATTGGTCGGACTGCGCCGGTCGATGCGTAGCGAGCGCGACACGCGCAGGCGGGGCCGCGATGCGAGCGAGACGGGCGCGGTCGATAAGCGGGTGCGATCGGCACGAGCGAGGCGTAGCGAACCGGCGATCCGAAGGGATCGTCGTGAAGCGAGCGACCCGTGCCGGTCAGCCCATACTCGATCGCATCGGCACGGCGCGATGCGCAGCGGCAGCGCAGGCGATGCGACGGCATCGCCGCGCCCGCCAGCGAGCCGTGCCGATGCCGCAGTCGAGACGCCGGCTGAGCCGCGACGGTCGATGCGTAGCGAGCGTGACACGCGCAGGCGTGGCCGCGATGCGAGCGAGGCGATGCGACGGAGTGACAGATCGATCCCGGCACCGGCGAGGCGTAGCAGGCAGTGGCAATGCGACGGCATTGCCCTGGCGCGAGCGAGCCGTACCGATCCTCCGTCAGGGATCGACCGCGTCAATTTCGATCAGGCGTGCGGTGTCGGTCCACGAGATGATCTCATAGTCGTCCGACATGTGGGTGTAGTGGCCACTGCGAACCTCGCCGATCGTCGCGCATGTTCCGTCCGCCCAGAGTGCGTAGTCGTCGTTCGAGATGGGGTCGGTCATGTCACTCTCCTTTTGCTGACGCGAACCGTCCGGCATGCGGTGTTCAGGGCGGTTGATGCCGTTGACCGGGAAGCCGTGGCGAGCGCAGCGAAGGCAGGGATCCCGGTCAACGCTCGAGAGCGGGGGAGCCGATTTTGTGCTGGCGGTCCGCTGAGCGGAGCGATTGCGGACGGGCAGCGCAAAATTTGGGGGACCGCGAAGTCTCGACGGCCCGTCATACCCGCATGCCATTCTGTAGTGAGGCGAGCAAAGGATAGCCCTTTCGGGGTCGCACCGGGGTTTTCCAAGTGGAGATCGATGGCTTCCACATCGAGGAACCGAGGTTGCGCGCGTTGGTCACATATTTATCGAGTTTGACCGCCGGATCGCGCTTGCTCGCAACCTTGGTCGGGAAGCCCCATTCCATCGCAACCGGCTCGAGCGGCCGATTGCCTGATGGCGATCGCCGGATGACGAGCCCGTGCCGCGCCGTCTTCTTGCCGGTCGGGAAAATTTCGAGCGGAATCGAGATGATCGGCCCTTCCTCCTCGAACGCCTCATATCCGCATGCCTGCATCACGGCCGTCTGCCGGGCGCTCAGTCGATAGCGGTTGCAGATCGTCCCTCTCCTTCAGCCCACAAACATCACCAAAACTCGCGACCGCCCCGATATTCCCGCCACGCATTATCCCATTTTGTGCCGACCTCGCCGGCAACGGGCCTCGCCCCCACATCGTAACCCGCCATCACGTCATCGATATGCGGCGCTGGCGTGGGGCGATTGAACGGCGCGATTTTTCGCGCCTTGAGATACCAGACATAGGCGCGCTCGTGGTCCGATACCGGCTCGACCTTGCCCCACGCTACGTCCTGAAACTGACGTTGGGCCGCGCTCCTGGGCCGGCGCTCCCGCCGCCGCCGCGCATCGTAGAACTTCAGATGCCGGGCAAGCAGCCGCTCGTACATCGCAATCGTGCGGGCATCCTCGGGACCAGCTTCAGCCTGCATACGCCCTCTCCTGCCACGGAGAACAAATGCGGAAAGTCGCTCGCCAATCCCACTGCGAAGTGATACGCTTTGCAAGCGTTATTCGACCATCGAGGTCGGACCGGCGGGAAAGGAGCGGCCATGTTAAACCATGATACGGGCCAGATGGACTGGGACCGAGATCAGATCGGCCCGCCCGCCAACGGATATATTAATCCGCAAAATCTATATGACCCCATGACGCATGTCGGTCGGGAATTGCTCGGGGTTCCAAGTCAAGACCGAGAATTTTCGGCATCCGAACCTTTAGGTGAGCGGGGCTCAAAAATTCTATTTCTGGCGATCCTAGCAATTATGTTCATCGGCTTTTTCATCATCCCCGGGCATTCCTGAGCTGGAAGCGCCGAGGATCGACCGGCGCTCCGTCCTTCCACAATTCATAGTGGAGATGGGGGCCGGTCGATTTCCCCGAACTTCCCACACGCCCCAGTATTTCGCCTTCCTGGATCGTGCTTCCGACCGGGAAGCGCGAACGATCCTGCATGTGAAAATATTTGCTCAGTGAGCCATCGCCATGCTCGAGCACGATGTAATTTCCAGCGCCGTTCGCCTGGAAGTCGTTCTTGACCACGCGGCCTGAGGCCGGAGCCGGGATCGGGGTTCCGGCGCGCTGAGCGATATCGACCCCCCGGTGATGATGTCCGGGCTGTCCGGTTACCGGATCCACCCTGCCCCCCATGTTCGAGGTCAATCGCCCGGAGATCGGCAGCGTAGCCCGCTCGCCGCGCGGCAATTCATAGACGTGGCTGGTGCCTTGACCGATGCCAAGCCTATCGCGGGCCGTATCGCGAATACTCTCGACGCCGGGCAACGTCGTTGTGATCCAGGCATCGTTGCGTTCCTGGGCATGCTTGCCGATCTGCGCGGCCGTTCCCTTGGCTTCATCGACGCCATTGCCGATCTCGAAGGCGCCATGGGTGATCCGGACCGAGGCATTGGGGATGGCATCGGCCACCTCCCCTGCAAGACCGGTATCGCGCGAGCTCTCCCTGATCGACACATCGGGGCCTTGCGATCGAACGCCAGCAGCGCGGCGTTCGCCCCACTGTTGAACCGCTCCCGATGTGGTGGAGGCAGGACCGCGCAGCGAGTTGTCGAGCTGCCCGGGAATATTCACTCCCAGTTCCTCACGGACCGCAGCCACGCGGCGTTCCATGAACTCGCCAAGAAGGATATCGCGGACCTGTTCCTGCTCTCGCGTGCGCGGCATGACCATGCCCGGCGTCCAACCGAATTGCGACAAGGTCGGATCGTCCAACAGACGCTCCTGCGCGTACACGACGAATTCCTGGCTCTCGTTGCGGTTGAGCGACCACCCTCGTTGAGAGGATTCGCGAACGTCGTTGCTAACGCGCTGGAAGGTCTCCTCGGCTCGTGTCGCCTCGAGCGATGCCGACCGCGACTCCCCGACACTGACCCCCAGCTTCTCGGAAAGAGAACGCACCTCGCTATCGCCACTCGTGCTGGTTTCGCGCATGAACTCGTCGCGCGCAGCGCGAGACTGGCTCGAGTTCGTTTCTTTGGTCAAATAGTCCTTTAATTCCGAGTATGCGCTATCCGCCGTCAAGATATTATTCGTTGTTTCAGACGCTATCGATTGTAGGCGCAATCCCAGTCCAGCTCGGCCTTGCACCCCCCATAGTTTACCCAAAACCTCAAGTCCGGCATTGGCATCGCCAGTAGTCTGGCTAGCCCGCGATACCTGCTGCGCATCAGATTCGCTCAAGCCGAACTTACTAGTCAGGCCGCTCGACAGGCTACGCGAAACATCCGTCATCTTTGCGACGCTGTTGTTGAACCCCGACCCCGTCTCGGTCGAACTGCTCCGGCGGTGTTCCGCGGCCGAAAGCAGGTCGGTCGCGGTGGTGGCGGTCGCATTCCAGGATTGCGACGCGGAGTTGCGCAGCGACTGGGTATGCGATTGCCCTTCCGACAGCGCGCGGCTCATCTGGCTGTCGAACCCGGAGGTCCGCGTCGGCGTGAAGGAGAGGTTCGAGATGCCCTGCCGGGTGTCGAACGCGTTGCTGCCGTCGGCAAACCCGTAGGTGACCCCGCCATCGGCATTGGTGAACGACCCGACCGCGAACCCGTCATTATATTTGGGCTGCGTGTCCCACTTGTTCGACTGCGTCATGCCCGAGGTCAGGTTCTGGAACGAGGTATTCCCGTAGGAATAATTGCCTGTCGTGCGCTCTGTCGCCGCCTGCTCGGCCGCGCTTTGCGCCGGCTGCAACATCGAGGTCGCATGTCCCGCGATCGCCATCGCGCCGCGCGCCATGCCCCCCGCGATGAACGGCACGCTCATCATGAGGAAACCGGCGAGCGTCGATATGCTCTCGTTGACGTTCGCCATCCCGTCGCTGACCAGCAGCGTCGGCCCTGTGGGCGACACGCCATGATAGAGCGCCGCTGCGCGGCTCATCACGAACATGTGGAGGATGACGTAGAGCGGGCCCCAGGAGGCAAGATAGAAGAACCCCGTCCCATAGCCCTTGAGGGTCTGGATGCCCGTTCGCGGGAACAGGAACAGCGGGAACAGCACCGGGAACATCGCGTAGAAGACGACGGTCAACACGATCCCGAGCAACGGCACCCATGTCATCGCCTGCGTCGCGATCGAGGTATAGGTGTTCTTCGCCTGCGCATCGGCGCGCTGGGCGGCATAGGCGTCCCATCCCGCGTCCGAGAAGCTTTCGCGCGCGGCGAGGAACGCATCGATCATCGATACCTGCCGCAGGTAGGAATAGGCGTCGCTCGGCGTGCCGTGCATCTGCGCGGCAACAATGGGGAGGTCGTCGCGGATCTTCTGCGACGCCACCGCGTCGGAAAGCCCAGGATAGGCGCTTTTGGCAAAGGGGATCAGATCCTTGTCGAACGCTGCCTGCCACTGTCCGTCCAGTCGCGAATAGGCCTCGTTGCAGGGAATGATCGTATTTTCCGTGGTGCCCGGTCCGGTCGAAGCGATCCAGCGCTGGCTGCGCGCCGGGCTGCCCGGCCCGATCGCCTCCCAGACATTGGTCGAGCGCGTGAGATCGTCCATCGACTTGAAGCCCAGCAGCACGTCATAGAAGGTGCATTGCTTCAGATGCTCGTCGAGGTTCGCCCGGAACACGCTGTCGGTGATCTGGAAGGTCCGCGCCTTGTCCATCAGCCGCGCACCGTAGATCATGCCGTTGGTCGAGAGCGAAAGCGCGTTCGGCATGACGAACACCGTCTCGGCCGTGCGCGTCATCCAGTCACCGACCTGGCTCGTGAACGATGCCATCACGCCAAGGCCCAGCGGGACATTGTCGACCACCGCCGGCGCCAGTGTTGGATTGATGCGGTCGGTGACCTTCACGGTCACGGTCGGCACCATCAGCATCATGTAGATGAGCGTCGACTGGAGGAACCAGTTGAACCAGGCCCGCCAGTCGAGCGAGAAGGCCACGATGAACAGCGAGTAGATGAACCCCATCACCATCACGACCTGGAGAAGCGAGCGATAGCCCCCTCCCCCCGTCCACGCCGCGACCGCGTTGAAGACGTTGACGATATATTCGCCGCCGCCGATCGTGAAGACTTCGAGCGCGCCCATCGTGCCGTTCCCTCCCTTTAGCGGACGCCCTGCGCCGACAGACCACGCCCGAAGCGGAGCGAGGCGGACAGCTGCGGGCTCATTGCGTTCTTGAGGGTCGATTCCATAAATTGGGTATATTGAATTACCCGGTAAGTGTTGGAGATCTGGCCCGCCATCTTCTCGTTGCGACGCGACAGCTCGGTCTTGACCGTATCGACCTGCGCCCGCCACGCCTTGAACTCATCGGTGGAGACGAACTTCGCTCCCGCCTGCGCCTGCGAGATCGTGTCGAGCATGCGATCGAGCATCGACATCAGCATGTCGATCGAGACCATCTCGGCGAGCGTCGCACGGTCCCCGCCCGACAGGCCCATATGCGCCGCCTCGTTGACGACGAGGATCTTGTAGAGCGGGATCGAGGTGATCCCGAGCAGCGCGATCTCGTCGCCCGACAGAGGCGCGTTCGAGCGGATCTTCGAGGACATGCTGTCCATCGCCTTGAGGACGCGGGTGCGCAGCGCCTCGTTGGTCGAGATCGTCAACTTGGTCGGCGTGGGCTTCAGGCAGCCCTTGTCGTCGGTGGTATCGCACCGCCATACATCGGTCGGCGCAGTCGCGGTGCCGTCGAGCAGCGCCTGATAGGTGTCCCAGCTCGCCGGCGCGATGAACCGGAACGTCCCCATGCTATCCTTGGAACTGGCCGCATCGTAGATGATGGTCCCGACCATCGTCATGAGGAATTCGGCATATTCGCGCGATGGCTTGGTCGAGCTTTTCGCGTTCAGGGCATACCAGGTGTAATTCTTCGACTGCACGAGTTCGCCGTCGTCGCCTGCCTTGGCGAGAGTCGATTCACGCTCGCCCTTGTTGGTGCAGCCATGACGCGCCGCGGCCGCATCGGAGAAGAACCCCTTCGCGCCGCCAACCTGCTGGCAGATGGTCGAGGAAGCCCCGTCCATCGCCGGCCAGATCGATCCGATCGCCTGCTGCGCGGCTTCGCAACTCGACATGTTGAACGCGTTGAGCTGCTGCACGCGCTGGCTCATGTCCTTCATGACGCCTCCGATCTGCGCGGAGATGGAATCGATCGCCAGCTGGAAGGCGAAGCCGATCGCGTTGTTCGCGGTCGCCTTGAGCATCGCGACGATCTCGTCGGCGTTGATGAACGAGAAGGAGCCGGCGAACAGGTCGATGCCGCCGCACCCGCCGCGTGCGCTCGGCAGCGCGACGTTGACCGGATTGATCGACTTTTGCGGAAAGCGGCTCCAGAGCGATCCGCCCGAATAATAGCCCGCCGACTGCCCCTGGAACGCGGTCGGGCCGGTGACGTTCGCCGCCGCGCCCGACTGGTTGAAGTAGCTGTTCATCTCGCCCTGGACGTCGGCCATCGCGGGCGTCGCCACGAGCCCCCCGACCGCAAGAATCATGCTGGCCTGCGCGAGGATCGCCGCGCAGAGACGAAGGATCTGCCTGACCATCAGAAGTCACTCCCGGGTTTGACGCTGGTGAGCGTGAAGATGCGGTTCATCACCTCGTCGGCCGCCATCACGCCGTAGCCGATCGGCATCGGCCGCTTGGTGACCGTGTCGAAGAGGACGAGCGCAGGGACCTGCTGCCCGCGCATCCCCATCGCCTTGTACTGACCGGTATCGACCGTGTAGTTCGGGAAGGCGCGGGTCGGACCGCCATCGAGAGAGATCGCCATGACGGTGAGGCCGAAGCGATCCGAAATGCTGCGCATGATCGGGCCGAAAGTCTCGCACGCCGCGCAAGCCGAGGAATAGAAATAGAAGACGCCGTAACGCTGCGAGATCTGCGACAGCACGCGTTCGCGGTCGGCGTTGCGCGTATCGAGCCAGGTCCGCTTGCCCAACTGGTTGACCGGACGCTGGAGCGTGTAGTCAAGGTCGGGATTCTGCCAGATCGTGCGCTGCCACATGTCGGCGAAGGACGACGCCCGGTCGAGCTGCTCGCGCTGGAACGCGATATAATGGGCGATATTCTCGGGCGTCGGTTCGAGGATCGCGCGCGCCTTGAGTTCCTCCAGCTCCCTGGCGATCGCCGCAAGTCGCTCGGTCGACGAGCGGGCGGGTTGCGCCGACTGCTGCTCGCTCGCCTTGGGCTTGGGCTTCTCGCAATAGAACCAGGTGCCAAGCCGCCGCTCGCGGCAGTAGAAATCGTCGCCTGTCTGGGCGGCTACCCGGTCGGCCCCGCCAAGATCCTCGTCGCCCTGCCGGTCGGCAGACGACGGCGCCTCGCTTTCGCGGGACGAGGATACAGAATCGAGGAGCGGCGTCAGTTCCTGCGCGCTTGCGCCCGCCACAGGGGCGATGCCGCCTGTGGCGAGCGACAGGATGAGGGCAAGGGTCAGGGCGTTGCGCATATCAATCCTCATCTTTCTTCTGGTGGTGCTTCTCGCGATCGTCCCTTGCCCGCCTGTCGAGATAGGCGCGCAGCATGCCGAGCAGGGACGGCTCGCGGGCGGAGATCAGCTTGGCCATGTCCTCGCCCAGGATGCGGAACAGGTTGCCGTAGACGGCGATGACGAGCGTGCGGGCGTGGCGCCTGGGATACAGCGTCGTGCCGCGCCGCAGGACAAGGTTGGCGCGAATGAGGCGGGCGATCGTGGGTTCCAGATCGGCCGCCCGCAATCGGGTATCGAACCACGCGTCGAGCGTGGGAATGAGGAATGCCGCCGGATGCGGCCCTACCCGCAGCAGCGCGACAAGCAGCGCGAACTCGGCGATCGAGAGATCGGGAAACGGCCTATGGTCCGCGAGATTGGCGATCACGCTCATTTGCCCGCCTTGCTGTCGTAATAGGCCTTGATCCGTTCCTGGATCTGCCTGGAGGTTTCGATCTCGTCGGGGAGCTTCGCTGCGTCCACGAACTCGGCATAGACTTCGGTGAAATCCATCTTCGAAAGGTCGAGCCGCGAGAATTCGTCGAGGGTGAAGCCCTTGCAGGTTTCCTTCTTGGCGCTGCCCCATGGCTTGTTGATCTGCGGGCGACCCTGTTCCTGAAGAATGCGCGAGAGCTTGCTCTCGAAGCAGCAATAGGCCGTCGATTTGGACGTGCAGATGCCCAGCACCTTGTCGGTGCAATATTGGCCGAGCTTGTGGCACATCCCCATGCGATCCTGGACGTCGAGCAGCTTCTCCTGGTTCGAGCACATGAACATGGTGAGGAACGGGGTCGCGAGCGCGGCGATCGCCGCAGGCCCACCGGCGATCGCCGCGGCGCCCGCAGCGGTCGTGATGAGCCCGGAGGCCTTCCCCGCGCAGCAGTTGACGAGACCGAACACCGGCTTGTGGCAGGTCTGCCGCTTGCCCGAGAACAGCGTCATCGTGTCGGGATTGAACTCTTCCTTCGCCTGACCGAGCGCATGAAGGCCAACCACCGCATCCTTGAACTCGGTCGACGCCTCGCGCTCGACCGGCTCGCACTGGCCGTCGAGGCAATAGACGTCATCGCCGCAGATATATTGCTTGGGCTGGGTCGTGGGCGCCGTCGGAATCGGGCACTTGTAGACCTTCGTGGTGACCTGGCACGGGCCGACCTGGGGATCGTCGAGACATTCGTCGCGCACATAGACGCACTGCGGATTGCCGGCGAGCTCGCCGCAATCGCTGGCCTGGGTCGTGCCGACGCAGCTGTAGGTGC
This sequence comes from Sphingobium sp. WTD-1, assembly GCF_030128825.1. NCBI lineage: Bacteria > Pseudomonadati > Pseudomonadota > Alphaproteobacteria > Sphingomonadales > Sphingobiaceae > Sphingobium > Sphingobium sp. WTD-1. Next base: position 64,296 of record NZ_CP119128.1, read on the forward strand.
GCTCCCAGTTCCAGCACGCCCGCGTAATCTGGACCCCGTTGACGGTGCGCGTGGTCGGATCGGGATCGACGCAGGTTTCCGACTTCAGCTCACAGGTCTTGCCTGCGGTCGACGCTTTGCACATCGCCTCGTCCCGGCGCTCATTGACCACCTGTCCTGTCGTCTCCACGGAATAGGAGCGGGCAACTGCCGGGCTGTCGCACTCGTAGGTGATTTCCTCGCCATCGGCGAAGTCGGGCTCGAAGCATTTGCCGAGCGTCCCCTGGAGGCAGACGGGATATTGCACCGTTTCGCGCGAGCGCACCCGGCACACGCCGTTCGCGACCGGCTGCGTGAACGCAGGAAAGCAGCGCCGGCCCGTATTGTTGCCCGCGCGCGGCGGATTGCCAACCCAGTTTTCGCAGACATAGATATATTTGGTCGAACCCGGCGTCACATCCATGACGAGCGGGGTCCGGCAGACCGCCGCGCTTTCCTCGACCTTGGTTCCCGTGTTGCAGGTCGCCTCATAATAGCCTGCCGACCCGCCTGGAGGGAGCGGCTTGCAGCTGCCGTCGGTTGCCCCCACCGACTGACCGCTCAGATAACTGTTGGGATCCTTCTCGACATCCTGCGCGCGACCGACCTCGCCCGCCCCAAGCGTCACCTTGAGGCGACCCGGATCGGTGACCATGCGCCACGCATCGTTATGCCCTGCCGCCGATCCGCCCGCCGCGATCAGGGCATCGGGATCGTCGGCATAGGCTTGCGCCGGATTGGCGGTGGCCGAGTAGCCTGGAACCTGGCTGAGCGGTGTCGAGGTCGGCAGGCTTGCCGCGCTTGCCCGCGACGATTTGCCGAGCGCCTTGGCCTGCTCACGCGCCGCAGCGAGATCGCCCTTGGGATAGACATAGGGCTGGCCCGGTGTCTGGGTCGGCACTTGCTGCGCGGCCTGCGCCTGCACGCGTGCGGCTGCGGTTGTTGCGCTGGGCGCCTGTGTCACCGTCAGGGACGGCGCTGCCATGGCAGACTGTGCCTGCGCGGGCTGGGGCGCAGAGGTCGCGGACGGGCCAGGCGATGCCTGGGCAGACGGTGTCGGCTGCGCCGCCTCATTGAAATAGGGATAGTCCTGAAGATCGTAATAGCCACCGCTCGGGCTCGCCTGCGCGCTCGTTTGCGCAAGCGCTGCCCCCGGCAGCGAAAGGAGAGCCATGACGGCGCTCGCAAGGATGCCCCTCCCCGCCATCGTCAGGGCGTCCGACCGAGATTGGCAAGCGCGGTCCTGGCGACCAGCGCGCCCGGACCGTTTGCCTCCGCGAAGGTCTCCAGCGCGTAACGGACGGTCACATTGCCCGCCATCCGGTCGAAGGGTGGCGGCGTCGTCTTGCAGGTCAGCCCGTCGCAGGGCGTGAAGTCGCTCGATGCAACGACATAGGTCGGGACGGCGCTCACATCGAACGCGCGGAACAGACGTGGGTCGATGCCGATCGAGGCGAACTGCTGCTCCTTGTCCACGACCTTTGCGAGCGCTGCGATGAAGGCCTTGCCTGAGTTGCCGGGAAAGCCCCGGAACACGACCACGCCGCCCACCGCCGAGGTCTCGGCGATGATGCGCTTCAGGGCCTGGGGGGGCATTGAGGTCGAGACGAACACCATGAACTGGGGCGCGGTGCCGCGATTGTCCTTGAGGTTGGCCGACGCGGTCTGGATCATCTCGTCGAAATCGACGACGCCTGCCGGTCCCTTGGGCAACCGGGCCTTGTCGATCGTGCGCATCTTCTCCATCGCGACCGCCTGCACGGTCTGCGCATCCTGGCGGAACGCCTCGCCACGCCGCTGAACCTCGCCGACGAGCGCGGCTGCATCGGCGTCCGCCTTGGCCGAGCGCGCACGGACCGCATCGAGATCGAGCCCCTCCACGCTCTGGCCGAGCACGGCCGCACCGGTGCCGATGGAAGCGATCGCGGCAATCGATAGAAGGAGCTTCTTCATCGCCAACCTCAAAACATGCAGCAGTTGCGCTTGCGCCAGAGCAGATACCCAAAGTCCTCGCCCCCCACCGGGAAGGCGCGACCGGCGTCTGGCGGCAGCGTGGACGCGCCGATCGTCGAACAGGCGAACTTGCCGCTCACGGTCGGCGTCGGATTCGTCATCTGGATGCGGTATTGGGACTTCTTGAGGATCGGCATGACGTACTTGTTGCAGAGCGCCTTGGACCCTGCCGTCCCCCATGCGAGGCCCTGCCGGTGCATCTTGAAGAGCAGCCGCTCGGCCGCGAGGCGCGAGGACTGCACCGGCGAATTATGCGCCGCGATGTTGCCGTTCATCGGGAACATCGACCCGTTGCACCCGGAACACCAGAACATCTGATCGATCGGCAGCGCCGCGGTCGCCGCCGCGCAATCGGCTGCGCATGCCGCGACCGCGATCGGATTGTTGAACAGCGCGACCTCGGGATTGATGAGAGTCGTCAGCACATCGTCGTTCCAGAGCGGATCGATCTCGGTCATGTAGGCGACGTCGAACGAGGCCTGCTCGAAGCACAGGAAGTCGGTGAGGATCTCCATCCAGTAGAGCAGCGGATAGACGTAATAATGGGCCTGCCAGTTGGCCGAGTTCTGCGTCGTGCCGCCACCGATCCGGGGGCCGGTATATTGGCCTTGCCCAATGTCGAGACCCGGATTGAGCCGCAGCCCGCCAAGGTTGGGAAAGCACCAGGGCTTGGTCGTGACGTCGACGAGCCGGGCTGGTTCCCAAAAGCCGATCGATATGCCGATCCGGGGAACAGGCGATCCGCACGCGCAAACGGGCAACGACGGATTCTTCGTGTCGGGCCGGCTTCCCGGCCAGATATGCGCGCCGCCGATCGACAGCGGAAACAGACAGGACCAGCACACATCGGTCACAGGGTTCACGAACTTGCCGGTGCAGTTGGCAGGCAGCGCACTGGCGGGCGCGGACCATGCAGCGAGCGCGGCCAGGAATGCCAGAAGGCCCACAAGACGCCGCATCATGGCAATGGCTCCTCACCTTCGCTCTTGCGAACCCTCGCGTCGAAATAGGTATTGTCGGCGCGGTTCTTGCGCACGACGTAGAGCGGCACGAGGATGACGAGAGCGAGGACAAGTCCCGCGATCATGCCCCCTGCCCCCGATCCGAACAGAGCGTGCAGCGGTCGGATCGCGGGCACGGCGAGCGCCAGCGCAAGCGCGGACCACAGGATCGACAGGCGCATCGCCTTGAGGCCCGGCGTTTCGGGCGCGGCCATCGGCGTCCTGAGCATGTCGAGCCACATCATGCGCCCGCTCCCGGCATCTCGATCTCGCTGATCCTGAGCACTTCGCCTTGGGGCGCTACGACAGCGGGAACATGCGCGATCCCGAAATGGCTGGTGAGCTTGCCCTGCTGGTCGAAGAAGAAGCGGCGCTTCTTCTCGCCCATGCGATCGAAGGGCGACCCGGCGACGAAGATGATCTTGGCGTTCTGCGCGCTCCAGCGCTTCATCGCCCAGTCCACCTGTGCGTCATCGCGCCCGTCGATGAACACAAGGTCAGTCTTCATCGCCACGAAGGAGAGCGGATTGACCCGCTGCCCCGCCTGCGCGACGAGCCGACCCTTCTGGTCGCGCACGTCCTGGTCGAGCACGATCGAGGGATCGAAGGTCCAGCTGCGTGCCTCGCGCACCGCAGCGATCCCTGCAACCGGCAACGGATTGCGCACCCGCTCCTGCGCCTTGACGCGCAGCGCTGCCTGCATGCGCTCGATGCTGCCATCGGCCTGCATGGTCTTGAGACGCCGGTCGATCGTGTCGAGAAGATCGGGTTCGACGATCCCCCAGGTCTGTCCCATCACCCCATGGTCATGGGCCAATGCACCCTCGACGACAGGCCAGGCAGAGCTGGCGACCAGTGCGATGGCGAGGAAGCCACCGGCAAGGGCGACCCGGCGGATCACAGGATCGGCGTCCCGGTTCCGACCAGCTGCTTTGCGCAGGCAAAGCCGATCTCGGCATAGCGGCTGTCGAACCCGTCGGGATGGGGCGTGCCGACATAATAGCAGCCCCTGGGGACACGCCCGACCGGGCCCGGGGTCAGCGGTTCGCCGGTGCGCGTCAGCGGCTTCATGTGCGCGACGCGGACGCCGTCGACATAGACATACGCGCCGCGATGCTCGACCAGCGCACCCGCCATCCCGATGACCCGCTTGCCGAACGGCCCTGTTTCCGGTCCGAAATGACGTCGCACCAGGGCATTGTCGGGCGGCACGAAAAACACATAGTCGCCCTTGGCCGGAGCCTTGTCGCGCGCGACGAAGAACGCCCAGTTGGGCAGGCTCTCCGAGGCATTGATCATGAAGGCGTGACTTTGCTGCCAGGCGCTGAGCGCATTATACCCCGCCCATCCGGTTGCTAGCAGCGCGACCGCCCCCCATTGCCGGACCCGGCGCGCGATGAGGGCCTTACGGGCGACATGCTCGCCCTCCCCTGCTCGCCCGGTCGCCGCGATCGCAGGCGCGTGCCTGTCAGTAGCCGCTGCCATTGAGGCCTCCCTGCGCGGGCGGTGCGACCGTCGCCTCGACAGGCGAGACGGGCGCTGGACCGAAGGGCGAGCCCTGCGGGGCAGGCGCCTGAACCTGCGCGGCCGGCGCGACACTCCCGGAGGCTGGTGGAAGCATCGCGCCGACCGCGGGACCGGAGGCGGGCACCGGCGCGGCCGCGGGAAGCGGGACGCGCGCGAAGACCGCCTTGCGGATCTGGTCTGTGATATCGGGGACATTCTTGGAGAGGACCGCTTCGCCCACCAGCACGGTGGTGCCGCCCGCGCCGACCTTGCGCAGCTCCTCGTCGAGCGTGCCCATGAATGCCCGCGTCTGCGCCGCAACCTGCTCGGGCGGGCTGTTGCTGTGGCTCTGGGCCTGCACATATTCCGACACGATCCCCTCGAGCCGGACGCTTGCCATCGGCACGGTGGCAGGCGGCGTGAGCAGATGCTTGGTCACCCATGCGCCCCAGAGCAGCACCGCCACGATAAGCGCGGCTGCGACATAGGCGATCCTGGGCAGACCCTCGGGCTTGCGGCGCACGGCCTTCGCACCCGTGCCGCGCGCCGGCGAAGCGGGCGTGGCCTCGGGATGGAGCGTCGAAGCGACAGGAGCGGATTCGCCGGATGCGGGGGCCGCTGTGGACCGATCGAGAACGTCAACCATGCCGGGTGCCTTTCGTGGAAGTGACGATCGCGAGCAGCAGCTTGCCGCGCAGCAGCGCGACCACGCCGAAGGCGACGATGAAGGTGAAGAAAAGCTCGTCGCCGAACACCGCACGCCGCGCGCTGTCGGCCGCGACGAAGCGCGTGCCCAGATTGGCGACCTGCGAGAAGAAGCCGATCGCGGTGAAGTCGCCGAGCATCAGGAAGAAGAGGATCGCGACCCCGAAAGTCGCGAGCAGCGTCATCGCCATCCAGCCCGATGCGCGCAGCAGCACATAGCACATGTCGGCGAACGCGCGGCCGAACGCGCGCCTCCACGAAAAGGGCACCGGCGCTTTCCAGTCGGTGTCGAAGGGCGTGAGCGCGTTCATTCGGCCGCCTCCGTGAGAGGCACGCCGACGGGTTTTCCGACATATTCCTCGGGATAGGCGACCCGCTCGATCGCCTCGTCCATCGAGCATCCCTGCTCGATCAGGTGCTCGATGTCGGCAAAAGTTTGCGGGCTCGAGGAGTAGAGCGTCGCGGAATATTTATCGAGCACGAGGCGGCCGACCGCCATCGAGTCCGGCCCCTTGATCATGATGTCGGAATATTCCGCGCCGTTGCGCTTGAGCGAGCGCAGCAGGCTTTCGGTATAGGGGTCCATGTCGAACCGGCCATGCTTCTGGAAGTCCGAGATCGTGTCGGGCTTCTGCATGAGAATGACCGACCAGTCCGAATTCTCGAGCGCGGCAAGGCTCCCTTCCGACTTGTAATAATCGTTCAGGCTCTGCGTCGCGGTGATGAGGGACGCGCCATATTTCCGGCAGGTCCGGCTGTAGGTTTCGACGAAATCGGCCATCGATCCGCCGCGCAGCATCTGCCACGCCTCGTCGATCAGCAGCGCCTTGGGGATCTGGCGATCCATCCGGCGCATCGTCTGCGAGGACATGAACATGATCGCGGTCAGCACGACCGAGCGCAGTTCCTCGCGGCTCGAGAGGTCCGACAGTTCGAAGACGGTGAGCGCGTTCGACATGTCCACCGACGCCTCGCCGGTAAAGAAGCTGCCATAGGTGCCCGCACTCGAGAACGGGAACATCGCGATCGCCAGATCCTGGCCCTGCGGCGATCCGTCGGTGCGCAGCGCCTCGACCACATCGTCGACGCTGCCCCCCCGCCCCTTCGCTTCCCAGACCTGATTGACCGCGCGATCGATAAGGCCGCGCTCGGTATCGTTGAGCTTGTCGATGTGGCGACCCATCTGACCGACGATCGACTTGAGCATCGCGAGCGCGTCGATGAGATAATCCTCATCCTGCGCGACCAGCGCCTCGTCGATCATCGAGAAGGGATTGAGGCTGAAGCCGTCGCGCAGGCGAAACTCGACAAAATTGCCGCCCAGGCTCTTGGACATATGTTCGAACGAGCGGCCATCGTCGATCACGATGATCTTGGCACCGACCCCGGCGAACGCCGCGCACAGTTCCTGAAGCGCGACCGACTTACCCGACCCGGACTTGCCGAACACCGCGACATTGTGGTTACCCGCCTTGTTCTCGAAGGGCGACCAGAAGAAGGGCTGGCCGCGCCGTCCGATGAACATGAGGTGCGGCAAGCCCCCGCCCAGAAACTCGCCCTGGATCGGCAGCATGTTCGCCGCGGTACTGGTGAGCATCGTGCGCAACCGCTTCATGCGCTTGAGATCGCTGTCGAGGCCGTTGCCCAGCGTCATCGGCAGGCACGACATGAACGCCATGATCTGGAGAAAGCGTTCGTCGAGCAGGTCCCAGCCAGCGGCCTTGTACATCGACTTGACGGTGCGCTCGTTGGCATCGCCCATCCCCTTGGGGCTGATGATGCCGACCGCATAATAGGCCTGCACCAGCTTCTTGCCGAGGCGCAGTTCCTGGGTGACATGCTCCCATTCGCGGCTCTGGTCCTTGAGCTGCGGCAGCAGGCGCGCCGACTTCGAATCCGCAAGGCTCGACGTGCGCATGAACTTGTAACCCGCCTTGGACGAGGCGGCCTGCTCGTCCTGATAGCACAGGCACAACGAAGTCAGCGTCGGACAGCCAGGGCGCAGCTTGTCGGAGAACATGTCACCGATCAGCTTCTGCACGTCCCACGGTGCCCAGCGGTTGGGAAGATTGCGAACCGAGAAGAAGCGATAGTCGAACGTGTCGGGTCGGATCTCCTCATACTGGGTCTCACCCGAAAGACTGGTCACGGCGCGCAGCGGCTCGACCGAAACGAGCAGACGATCGGCGTGGACGACGGTCTGGACGTCGCGGCGCACGCACTGGTCGGCAATCGGATCGAGGTCGGAATATTCCGATACCTGGTCCGACACGTCGAACGCGGGCGCGGTAATGTCATCGATCAGCGCAATGAGATCGACCGGCTTCATTCGCGTGGCCGGCATGTCGATCGACGCCAGGGTCGAGACGATACTGTCGCGCACGCCAATCAGTTCTTCGGGTGTCGCTTTCGACGCAGCGATCGACACCGACAGAAAGATGCGATGATTGCGGACATGGAAAGGCCCGTCCTTCGACATCGAGACCCATGCCCCGTGCCGCAGGAACGCCGATCGCCGCTCCGCGATCTTGCGATGCACGCCGCCGGCCTTGAACCGTGGCAGCGCATATTGCGCGATCAGCGCGCCCACGCGCGGGCTCTGGAACGAGAGAAGCTGGACGCGCGCGCTGGGCGGCACGCTCTCGGAAAGCATCTGCGCGAGGATCTCGCCGGTGCGCTCATCGGCCCCCATGAGCGGCGCCAGCTCGAGCGCGAACGCAAGGCTGTCGGTCTGGTAGAACAGATCGTTGCGCGCGTCGAAGCTCCGATAGGGCAGCCATTGCGAGAGCATGGGCGCGCCGTGCGAGGGCGTACCCTGATCGGGGCCGCGTGTGTCACCCAGCAGCCGCGCGATGAAGCCTGTCTTAGCGGCCATGGCTCAGTCCTCCACGCGCGGAGAGAACGAGGCAGGCCGGTTCGCCGGGTTCCCCGAAGCGAATTCCGGCGCATTGCTTTTGGGCTTGGCACCGACCGGTGCCGGCGCGGGGGTTGCAGCCCGTGCAGCGACCGGGACCCCCTTCCCTGCCGCCGCCTCTCGCGCCTTGGCGCGCGCGGCTGCGACCGCCGCGGCGGTCGGGGCACCCACAGCGCTCGCCGGCGGTACTGCCACGACCGGCGCGGTCGCCGGGACTTCGACAGGTGCCGACGCGGACGGCGGGATCGGCGTACCGAGCTGCGAGAGGATCTCGGGGCTGACGTTGAGGACCTGCGTCGCGGCAAGGGCAGGACCGTGCCCGTCGGTCGCGGCGAGCCATTGGCCGTTATCGACCACGGCCTGCACGACGCTCGTTTCATGATAGCGCCCTGCCCCGTCGACATGCGCGGGAAAGACGATGCGCAACACCTTCTGCGGACCCACACCCGACGCCTGCGGGGTCGCTGCATAGGCGATGCGCTGCGGCCCCGCCTGCCGCAAGGGCGCCTGGAAGGGACCTGCGGGACGATAGCTCGTCTCGCCGCTGATTTCCGCGAGCGCCTTGTCGTCGATCACGGTTGCGGGCGCACAGCTGCCCCCTTGCGGGGCACCGCACGCAAAGCTGCCCTTGATGTTGGTCCCGAAGGTCGTGCACCCTGCCAGCAGCACAAGGCTCGTTGCCATCGCGATCGCGACCCGCCGGGTGCGGCCTCGCGGGCGATACTGGGACACCGGACAGTCCGGCAGACGGATCGCCGAACGGCTCATGACCTTGCTCCCTTCAACCATGCAAGAAGTTGCGCCTTGGGCTGGAACCCCTCCATCACCGCGCCATCGGAGCGCACGAGAACGGGCGTGCCGTTGAGACCGTGCGCCTTGGCGAACGCCTCATTCTCGTCGAGACCGCTGGTGTCGCACTTGCCCGTCCCTGGCACCGGGTCCTGCGCATAGGCGGCGCGTACCGCTGCATGCCGGTCCTTCGCGCACAGCACGCGATCGGCGACGTCCCGGCTTCCGAGCACCGAGATCGGCCGCTCGATCACGCGCACGTTCATCGTCTCGAGCGTCTGGCTGAGCGCCCGGCAATAGCCGCAATGGAAATCGGAAAAGACAGTGACGCTCTGGGACCCCGAACCCCATATGATCGCTCCCTTGTTCGAGAGCTTCGAAAGGTCGAGCGTGCGGACGGCCCCCCGTTGTTCCGTCACCCGCGCCCCGTTGCCGGGCGCAGAAGGCTCGGGCGCATCGGCTGCCGCATTGGCGCGCGCCGCGCCGCCCACCAGCATGTCGGGGTTGAGCGCCAACAGGCGCGCTGCCGTCAGGTCCTGCCGGGTTTCCATGTCATAGACCCGGCCGATCACGAGATAGCGGGCCGACTTGTCGACATAGAAGAGATTGGCGCCGGCGGTAACTTCGCACAGCCCCTCGATCTTCGTGCAATCGATCCCGGTGATCGGCGTCTTGGGGAGCCGCTGCTGGAGCGCGGCCTGCACCTGCGGCCCGATCGCCGGCTCCGCGCTGCCGGTCAGCATCATCGCCGCGCTGGCCGCGACGCCAAGCAGAATATTCTGTGTCATAAGCATATCCTTTCGGCCCGAGGCTCAGTTCTGGATGAAGACGCCTTCGAGGAAGACGATCTCGACATCGATGCCGGTCGGCATCTCGATGATCGGCTGATATTGCTCGGCCCGCTCGATCAGATATTTGCTGACCATGTCGGCGGACTGGGCGATGCCGTTGCCCAGCCCGGCCTGTGCGATGTCGCCCATGCCGATCTGTTCGCGCTTCCCGTTGACCGTCACGTTGTTGCCGGTGAGGAGCGAGTTGGTGTTGGCCGAGAAGCCGCGACCGAAACCACCTGCGATACCGGCGATGAAGGCCTGGCCGACAAGCCCGCCCTCGCGGCTGACCACCCGCCCGCGCACGCCGGTCTTGCCGGCAAAGCTGATGAAGCCCTTGACGTCCGAGACCGCGAAGCGCCCATTGGCCTGCGGACAGGTCATCCGCTGGAGCTTCACATAGACCTTCTCCGAAGAGAGGTCGCCGCGTGCCGCGCCGTTGATGACGCAGCCCTCGATCCGGGTCGTGAGCAGCTTGCCGTTGCTGTAAACCGAGCGCGCCGGCCCTGTGATCCGCAGCACGACGGGAAGCGGATCGCTCTGCGACTGCACCCCTGCCGACGCATCGACGCCGACGATCACCTTGGCCTTCGCGATCGAATTGGGCGGCAGATAATTGGGGCTGTCGGTATAGCTGGTCGTGCCACCCGAAATGCGCGTCGCCGTTCCGCTCGGCCCGCCCTCGAACGAGACGAGCTTGATCGAGCGCGACTGCGACACCGCGGCAGCGGCCGCCTCCCCTGCGCTCATCGGTGCGCCCGGACCCCGATAGTTGGGCTGGCCCATCGGCCCGTACATCTGCGCGGGCGCCGGCGCAGGGGGCGCGCTCGACCGCTGCGCAAGCTGCTGACGAAGCTGGTCGTTCTCCTGCTGGTAAGCGCTCATCACCCGCTGGCCATCTGAGGCCATCGACTGTTTCTCGCCCTGGAGCGCGGCGATCTGCGCCTGAAGCTGCTCCATCTGCGCGCGCTGGCCGTCGACACCCTTCAACTGGTTGTTGATCGACTGCATCTGCGCTTCGGATGCCGCCTGCCACTCCCGGTCCGACATGTTCCGGTTGACCATGTCGTCGGTGGTGATCTTGACGACCTTGTCGTCTGCGCCCGACGTCTTGAGCTTGGTATCGTCGCCCATGACGTACCAGGACCCCAGCACCAGTGCGAGCGCGCCGCCGCAGCCAAGGTAGAGCAGCTGCTTCTTTCGGACGGCGTCGTTGCCGGCCATCAGTTCGCCCTCGCCTTCTTCAGGCTCGGCATCGAGTTGCTTGGGTTTCCTGCCGGGGAAAAGGTCCTTGAGGCTCATGGCCGCACTCCGTTGGCGAGGCCCGACGGCGTGACGATATACGCTGTGGTGACTTCACCGGGTTTGAGGTTGGGATTGGCGACCGATACGGCGATCGCGTTCGACGGCGCGATCGTTCCTTCGCCCAGCGCGACAGGCGATCCGCCCTTGTTCTCGATCCGCAACACGCGCCCTGCGAGCGCCGTGCCCCGATATTCGGTGAGCATCTGCACCTTGAGCGACCCCACCATGACCGGATCGGTAACCGCGGGGCGGACGTCGAAGCCCTCGAGCGGGGCTTGCTGGAACATCGCTTGGACGAGCGTGGCGGACGCTTCCTGCGGCGTGGTGTCGGCCTGTGCGACCGCTGTCTGCGCCTCGCCTGCGATATCCTTGTTCTCGACGAACACCTGTTGCGCGTCGTCGCCTGCAAGGCGGCAGCTGAACTTGTAGACATACCCCTTGGAGGTCGTGCCGAAGAAGGAGACGTTGGCCCGCGAATAGGCTTCGGGAACAGAGACGTAGATGTCGCCGCGCGTCGGCTCGTTGACGACCGTGAAATCGTCGCTCTCGACGCCGGTGGTCAGCTTGGAGACACTGGCAAAGCGGTCGTCCTTGAGGCTGATCCGTGTGAGGCCGGACTTGGAAAGCGTGCAGGAAACCTCGCTATTGTCCTTTGCAAGCAGATGCTCGTCGGCAAAGGCAGGCGCAGCGAGCGCCATTCCCCCGACCAGGATCATGCCTGCGCCGACGAAGCGCGAGAGCGAGCAGACGCGGGAGGCGATCGCCGTCCCGCCTCCGATGAGGCCAAATGCGATCAGGGGCGTCATGCCTCGTCTCCGGTTGCAGCGTCGTCCTTGTCGACCTTGGTGACCATGCCGAAGCCCTTCAGCTGAAGGGACAGGCCGCGATAGGACCAGTAGAAGCGGAAGGTTTTCGCCTCGGCAGTCACCGCCTTGGAGCCGACGACGGTATGCAGCGTGCCGGTCACTTCCGAGGTCAGGTTCTCAGGATCAACCTTCATGCTGGCGAGCGTGAAATACTGGCTGATGCTCGACCCGCGCTGTTCGCTCAGGATCTTCATGAGATCGCGCTTGAGCGAGCCGTGACTTTCGGGCGTCGCGATCTTGAGGATCGACTCCATCCAGTAGTCGAGATTTTCAGGCGAGCGGTTGAGCGTCATCAGCGCGGTGTCGCGCGTGACCATCTCGAGATACTCCCGGCTGACCCCGCTCGAGGACAGCGTCAGGGGCGTGCGGACGATAGGTTGAAGGACGATCTCGCGGTCGCGCGTCGCGCCGACCAGGAAGAGGATGACCACGAGGCCCGCGAGAACCAGCGCCACGATGCCGAGCATGTTGCGCTGCTTGAGAACCCGCTGCGACTGCGCGAGACCGACACTATAATCCATTTCAGCCCACCATCACGCGAAGGTGGGAGGGTGGCGTCGCCTTGAGACCGGTAAAACTCGACGGCAGGTGCCAGTAGGCCATGTGGAGAATCCACGATGTGGCCTTGCCGGCTTTGAGCTTTCGGAAGCCCCACCATCCGAGCAACGAGACCATCAATCCGATCACGACGTGCTGCGAAAGGATGCCCCAGATGAAGGGGATCGCCATCGCGAGGAACTCGTCCAGCGTCCAGAAGCCGATCAGCTCCGGATCGTCGAGATGCGAAGGGATGGTATACCTGTCCATAAGCGCTCACCGCCCTCCCAGCGGTTGATCCCAGTCGGTCCTCAGATCGTCGCGGTGACGGTCGAGGTGACGATCGGAATGCCGGTGCCCGCACCGACGCCGACGGCGACGGGAACGGCCACCTGGCCGAGGCTGAAGCGACCCGACGCAAGCGCGACGATGCCGCCGGCAAGGCTCATCACGGTGATGATCTTGCCGCCCGAGCCCTCGAGGAAGTCCGTGAACTTCGTGAGCGCGGTATTGAACGTGGTGTCGGTGCCCGCAAAGGCCGCCGAAGCGCCCAGGATCATCACGCAGGCGATGATCGCAAGGCCAAGAAGGATACCGTTGATCTGGTTACCCTTCGGCATCGAAAGTGCAGTCATGCTCTTTCCCCTTGGAAGACGACGCACAAGCACGTCGTCTCCGTTAAGAGGATATAAACTCATGGTGATCGCAAGTATTAAATCATGGTGTGTAATAGAATTACACTAAAGGGTGTAATAGGATTACACACCTGTGTAACCAGGTTACACACTCCACATCATTGACGAGCAAACAGTGTAAAATTTTTACACTCTTCGTTGCGATGTGGAAACGTATTACCAGTTCAGGTGCATTCCCGAAATTTTCGTTCGCTGAAATATTTTTATTACTGCGGCAAACTTTCTTCTGTTTGCGCTGGCGGGCGTCCGCTTACAGCGGTATCAATCGCCTCAATGTCCCAAGCCCTATATACCTTTCGCGTTAGCGACCGCGTTTTCCGCCTCACCGCCGATGCGATCAGGGTCTATTCCCTTAAGACCGGCCAATTCGAGACGGTTTCCTCGACTGCCATACATGGTCTCGGAATTATTGGAGAAATGCTCGATTTCCGACAAATCTGGCGGTCGGCGAGCGAGCGTGACGAGACAGGTGATTATCGCATAACGCTGCGTATCAATCTTCGAGACAAACCCGCCTTCCAGGCCGCGAGGGAGGCCATCGCGAAGGCGACCGGCACAGTTCCTCCAGTTCGGTTCGTCTTTGTCAGCGCTCTTCTCGCCGTGTTTGAAGGAACCGATTCCTAAATCTGCGATGAACGGTGATTCACATGGGATTGACAGAACCGACTCATACGGCTGTATGATACCCCCCTAACCGGGGGTGCCATGCCATGAGCGACCGGAGTATCGGGTCACAAGAAAGCGTCAAACGCCAGGAGTGCTTCAGGCGCCTCTTTCTTCACGAGTGGAGACGACGCCGGATCACGAACAAGGAAATGGCCCGCAGGCTCGGCCGCAGTCTCAGCCTGATCAACAAGATCAAGGCATGCAATGCCGCTGTTACCCCGGTCATTCACAATCAACTCGTCGCTGTCCTCGAGATCGATATCGACGTTGCATCTTTCGCCATCGACATACTGGGGAAGCCCGAACTCTATTTTGACCCGGGTTTCCGGCAGTTCGTTCGCTGGATCGTCGACGTCGCGTCCAATTATGACAATGCGGGTGAGGAATGCGCCACGTTCATGGCACTTGCCAGCGAGGTTGGATCCGCTCCGGGCGCGCCGTCTATCTTTCAAAAGCTGTTAGGCGACATCCAAAGCCCGGTTGCTACAGCATCATGAGTCGAGCGCGGTGTTGAAAGCAGATGTCTTATGACTATCCTGCCCCATGCCCGAAAAGGACTCGACGACAAGGAGCGCACGGTCGATGCGTCGCAAAAAGCTGCGTGAGGACGCAGCTGGCTATCGACGTTCAACATACGCCCTCTCCCCTACATCCATCGACATCGTGGAGAAGATCCGGCAGCGCCTCACACTGCCGTCCCGCGAGGCAACGATCAACGCCATACTCGAACGGATCGATAGCGACATTCTCTTGCGCTACGAATTCCTTGGCCCGCGAACGCCAGATCGCGCCAACAAAGAGCCATGAATCCTACTGCCGGCAATCGGCTCAAACCGGCCGTCAGTTTAAGTCTCACTCCACCATTGCGTGCTTCTGCGCAACACGTCGGCCAAGACTGGCGCGGATGCCGTTATCTAACTGGGAAATGCCTGTAGAACGTGGAAATCGACACACCAATTGCAGAGGCAATCTCGGTGGCCGACATCTCGGTTGTCAAACGGCGTTCAAAAGGGACCCCCGATCGGCGTCGAAGAGGGACCCCTTTTCGGATATGATGTTGGTTTGTTGAAGATGGCCTTGCGCTGCGTGCGGCGGAGGGCGGGCGTAGCCCGACCGGAGGCGCGCGCAGCGCAAGATAGATTTTTGAAGGCGCCGAAGGTGGCTGTCAGCTGCGGTTTTTGAAGCGCCAGCTGTCGTTGCCCGTCTCGACGATATCGCAGTGGTGGGTGACGCGGTCGAGCAGCGCCGTGGTCATCTTGGGATCGCCGAACACGGTCGGCCATTCACCGAAGGCGAGGTTCGTGGTGATGATGACGCTGGTGCGCTCATAAAGCTTGCTGATGAGGTGGAACAGCAACTGCCCTCCCGAGCGGGCGAACGGCAGATAACCGAGCTCGTCAAGCACGATCAGGTCGAGCCGCGACAGCTGCGCCGCCAGGGTCCCGCCTTTGCCGATCCGGGTCTCCTCTTCGAGGCGTGTCACCAGGCCAGTCCATTCTCTGGCCCGATCGCGACGGTCGCGAGCGCGAATTAGCGATCATCCGCGTACGCCAGGCTGCGCCGACCGCCTGAACCGTTGGTCTCCGCCAGGCTTGTCAGGACAGCCAATGGTGTGCCCTTTGCAGGGGCACACCAAGCATTTCCCATCAGCAGGTCTATGTCAGCGGAACATCGCGCTGGCCGCTCTTCCCGCCCGACCGGGACGGCTTTCGCCCATATCCCTCGCCCTGATCGAGCGTCCCGAACAGCCAGTCGTAGAGCAGCGTGATCGTCGCAAAATTGCCGCCGGTGAAGCGGGCATGATGATTGTGGTGCATCCGCGACATCGTCGCCAGATAGCGGAAGGGAAAACGATCGGATTCCCACAGGTCATGATTGTGAAGGTTGATCTGCGAGAAGGCGACCCAGGTGATGACGATCGTCACGACATGGAAAGGCCCCATCAGCTGAGACAGCACGAAAATCGATCCGGCGTAGAGCCCAAGCCCCATGGCGACTTCCAGCGGGTGGATGTAGCTGGAATCCTGCCGGCAAGGGTTGTGCTGACGGTGGTGAACCGCGTGGACCCACATGAGGGGGCCTCCCAGGAAACCGCCGTCATGAAACAGGAACCGGTGCACCAGGTAGTAGAAGAAATCGTAGAACAGCAGAATCACGACGATATCGAGCGCGACGTTCCACCACGCCTGGGGCTCCGCTGTCAGGCAGAAGGGCAGGATGAAGACGAAGATCAGCCCCATGAAGACTGGACCCCATCTACGATTCCACGCCTGATTGGCGGCGTAGTTCGGCTTCGCCATCTTCGTGTCCCGCGCAGCCTGGTTGCGAGCGTACTCCGCGCGGAAGGTTGGAACGAGCAAGGCCAGATGCTTGCCGGCGAAGGTGAGCGCCGCAATGCCGATCGCCGCGTAGAGCGACAGCTGCCACTGGTAATGGCCCAGCAACTCTGAGAAAAATGAGGTGTCCATGAGCGGTCTGTCCTTGAGCCTGCACGACCATGCCGATCTTGTGAGCGGCCTGATCGAACACCGTGGTAACGCTGTTCTCAGGTCGATCTTTGACTGCGCGCAATTCAGGTGCAGCCCTGACGCCGCTGCAACGACCGCCAGTCCTGCCTTGGCGGAGGCATTGCCACATAATGGTCGATCGCTTGTTCGAAGTGCCGGATCCGCACCTCCTGATAGTTGCCGAGGGTGAGCGATTTCTTCGCTGCTGCCTCAAGCCCCTCCTGTTGCAGGAACAGGTTGTCCGTGTCCTGGTCGAGAATACGGCCAAAGCCGTCATCCATCCCCTCGGCCTCGGTGAACGACTGCTTATCCGACAGGATGACGGGCTCTGCCGGCACCGGGCGACGCCCGTCGGCAGGCATCGGCTTACCTGTGCAAGCGACCGGCCTCGAACGATGATTACTATCCCGCGTTTAACCAGGCCAACGTCAAGCTGATCGACGTCGCTGAGACGCAGGGCGTCGAGCGTCTGACCGAAAAGGGCTTCGTCCATCACGGCGTTGAGTACGAGATCGACTGCCTGATCCTGGCATCGGGCTACGAAGTCACCAACGATCTCGACCGGCGCTGGGGCATCTCGCGCATCGAGGGGCGCGACGGCCTGTCGATCTACGACTACTGGCGCGAGGGCTTCAAGACCTTCCAGGGCATGATGGCGCACGGCTTTCCCAACATGTTCTTCACCGGCTTCACCCAGGCCGGCGCCAATGCCAGCAATTCGAAGACCTTCATCGATCAGGGCTTCCACATCGGCTATGTCGCCAGCCAGGCGCTGCTGCGCGGCGCGGCGGTGGTGGAGCCGACCAAGCAAGCACAGGACGCCTACATCGCCCACCTGCGCTCGGTGGCGGTCGACAACTCGACCTACATCAACGAGTGCACGCCGAGCTATTTCAACAACGAAGGCGACACGACCAAGAAGCGCCACATCTTCGGCGAGCCTTGGGGTGAGGGCTACTACGCGTTCGAAGCGATGCTCGAAAAGTGGCGCGCCGCCGGCGACCTTGCCGGCCTCGAGCTCACCCGCGAGCCCGCCTCGGTGCCGGCGGAATAAAACGCCCCACCGAGCGGCCCTGCGTCACATTCGCGCGAACAATGGGAGGTTCCCATGAACAAGCCAGAAAAGATCGTTACCAAAGACCTGTCGGAGGCGCTGACCTATCCTGTCGAGGCCTTCATCAGCCGCGAATATGCCGAGGCCGAGCCTGAACGATTGTGGTCAAAGGTCTGGCAACAGGCCGGACGCGTCGAGGAGCTACAGCAGGTCGGCGACTATATCACGTACAACATCTGTCACGATTCGATCCTGATCGTGCGCGACACGCCCGAAACGCTGAAGGCGTTCCATAATGTCTGCCCGCATCGCGGACGGCGGCTGGTCGGCAACAACACCGGCGGCGGTCCCAAGACGATCGCACAGGACGACGGCACGCACAGCGCCCGAGGGAACCGGTTGAAATTCGGCTGCAACTATCACGCCTGGACGTTCAACCTCGATGGCGACGCGACCTATATCCCCGACCGTGAGGACTGGAACGGCGCGCTCGACAGCGTCTGTACGAGCCTCGCGCCAGTGCAGGTCGATACCTGGGGCGGCTGGATCTGGGTCAACATGGACCTCGATGCCGGTCCCTTGCGCGAATGGCTGGAGCCCGTCGCGTCACTGATCGACCCCTTTGAATTCGACAAAATGCGCTATCGCTTCCGCTACTGGGGCATCTTCGACTGCAACTGGAAGGTGGCGCTCGAGGCCTTCCTCGAGCCCTACCACGTCCAGGGCACGCACCCGCAGCTGATGAAGTACGGCGATTTCTACTCGTTCAGCAAGGCCTTCGGCCTGCACGGCCAGACAGGCTTCGACTCCAAGGCGCATCGCGAAACCCGGTCGGCCGTCGAGACCTCGGTCCACCGCGCCGCCGGCGACGGCGATCTGCGCACGACGATCGCCCGGATGCAGGCCGAATACTGGGAAACGATCGGCGCCAGCACGAGCGAGACGCTGGTCCGCACGGCCCAGCGCCTGCCGGCGGAGCTGCCCGAGGGCACTGCTGCGGCGGAAGTTCACAGGCGCTGGATGGAGATGGCCGTCGCCGAAGACGCCGCGCGCGGCGTCCACTGGCCGGAGCTCAGCGACGCCCAGGTCGCCGCGGCCGGTCTGGCGCTGTCGATCTTCCCCAACGTCAATTTCATTCCCGGTCCAACCTTCGCGCTTTGCTACCGCGTCCGCCCCTATGGCACCGATCCCGACAAGTGCATCTTCGAGGCCGTCGCGCTCGATCGCTTTCCGCCCGGCGAGGAGCCCGACACCGAATGGACCTATGTCGAGCAGGATCTGGAGAAGTGGCCTTACGTCATCGCCCAGGACATCTCGAACATGGTCGAGGTGCACCGGGGCTACAAGTCGCGCGGCTTTCGCGGGAACCTCCCCAATCCGTGGCAGGAGCGCAAGGTGACGAACCTTCATCGCGGGCTGGCCACATACATGGGGACCGGCGCGCCGCAGCCGCTGGGCTGATCGCCACCTACGACAAAACTTGCGCTCGATCAAAGCAGCGGTCCGCGAGTGCCGACACACTCAGTCCAGTTACAGGAGATCGCCACATGGCCACCACCACGTTAAGCCGCCTCCGGGCGGAAGAGATCAAGCCGAAGATCGGCAGCCGTGTCCTCAACACCAAAGAGGAGCTGCTCAGCGGCAGGCTGACCGACGAGATCAACGAGCTACTCGAGCAGAGGGGCGTGCTCGTATTCAAGCAGCTCCACTTCACGGACGACGAGCAGATCGCCTTCACCAACGCGCTCGGCGGCAACGCGACGGAGATCGGCTTTCGCAACAAGGCCGTATTCCCGATTTCTCTCGACAAGAGCATCAACCAGGAAGTCGTCGAATATCTCAAGGGATCGTTGTTCTGGCACATCGACGGGACGATGAACGATGTCCCCGTGCGCGGCTCGATCCTGACCAGCAAGGTCCTGCCGACCTGGGGCGGCAACACCGAATTTGCCAATTGCTATGCCGCCTATGACGATCTTCCCGACGAGACCAAGGCGCGGATCGACGGCTTGCGGGTCGTCCACACCATGTGGGCTTCGCAGCTCTATCACACGCCCGAGCCGACGCTGAAGCAGCTCACCGACTGGCAGAGCCGCGGGCAAGGCAAGCGCGAGCTGCCGCTGGTCTGGAAGCACAAGTCCGGCCGAAAGTCGCTCGTGCTCGGCAACACGGCGCAATATGTCGTGGGCGTCGATGCCGAAGAGAGCGCGCGGATTCTCCACGGGTTGCGGGAATTCGCGACCAGCGAGCCTTACCACTACTCGCACGAGTGGGAAGTCGGGGATTCGGTGATGTGGGACAACACCGGGACCCTCCACCGGGCCATGCCCTACGATCCGGATTGCGGCCGGCTTCTACACCGCACGATCCTGCAGGGCGACGAGCCCTTCGCCTGACCCCGCCGCTCTCTGACCAACAGGTGCCACTATGGCCGAAATGGACCCCGCAAATTTCGACGCGGCCGAGCAGCTTCCGCCGGTTAACCCGCTGCGTATCGAGAACCCTGCGCTGATACCCGCCGCCCGCTATTACGACGAGGCGTTCTATCGCCTCGAATGCGAGCGGCTTTGGCCGAACGTGTGGCAGATGGCCTGCCGGCTCGAGCAGATTCCGAATGTGGGCGACTGGATCGAGTATTCGAACGTCGGCAAGTCTGTGATCATCGTCCGGACGAAGGACGGGATCAAGGCGCACCAGAACCACTGCCGTCACCGCGGCGTGCCGCTCGCCGGCGGGCAGGGCAACGCCGAAGGCAAAAGCGCGCACGGAAATTGCGCCAAGAGCGGCTTCATCTGTCCGTTCCATGGCTGGCGCTGGAATATGGAGGGTGAGTGCACCTTCGTCTATGGCCGCCACCTGTTCGATGAGGAGCTGCTGGACAAGGACGAGCTCGCCTTGCGGCCGGTGCGGGTAGAGACCTGGGGCGGCTGCGCTTTCATCAATCACAACCCCGATGCGCCTTCGCTGCGTGAGAGCCTGGGACCCGTGCTCGACCGGCTGGAAGCGCGCGGTATGAGCAAGCTCAGGTCGGAATGGTGGTTCGCCACTGTGCTTCCGGCGAACTGGAAGGTGGCGATGGAAGCCTTCATGGAAGGCTACCACGTGATGAAGACGCACCCGCAGCTTCAGCATGCGCAGCCTAGCCTCTACAACAGCCGGTACGGAAACGAGACCGGCGGGCTCGGACCCACGGTCAACCCCAACGCGTCCGCACGGCAAAACGTCTGCGAAGCGCTGGATTCCATGGAACTGCTCAGTGCCGGAATGGCCGGGCTCGTTCACGGCAAGGAAGTCGAGATCGCCCGGCAGTTCGAACATGCCGAGCTACCCGAAGATCCGCAGGTCGCCATGATGACCTGGTATGGGATGGTCTGCGAGGCGATCACGAAGCAGCTGCGCGAGCGGGGTGAGGACGTGCCTGATCTCGTGCAGGTTATGCAGGAGCATCCGGTCGAAGCGGTCGAATACCTCTTCCCGCACTACTTCCTGCTAACCTACTTCACCTCGATGTCGTCATACCGGATCCGTCCGCTTGGGCCGGAAAGCTGTCTTTTCGAGATCTGGTCGCTGACCCACTTTCCCGAAGGCCAGGAACCTGAGCCGGTGCGCGAGTCCACCGTGCTGCCGTTCGACAGCCAGGACTTTCCGATGATCCCCCGCCAGGACTATTCCAACATCCCGATCCAGCAGAAAGGGCTGCATTCCGAAGGGCTCGACGTGTTGCGGCTGTCAAAGGAGCGAGAAGGGCTGATCAGCAATTACCAGCGGCTCATTGACGGCTATATCGCGGGCGCGGAAGGTGAACGGCTGGCCGCCGCGAACCGGAAGCTCGGCGGCAACTTCGACGGTCCGATCCTCGATCTGGAGCTCGAATGACAGCGCTCGGCGTGCAAGCGCATCCTGTGGCCGCGTCTCGCCGGTCAGCGAAGCGGGCGTTTCTTGCCCCTGGGCGCTAGCGCCGCGATCAGGTCTGCGGCCGCCTCTACTCCGAGCAATGTTCTGCCTCCTCAGGCAAGCGAGCTGCGCTGCGGGTCAACGCTCAATTTGATCCGCATCAACAAGGGGAACGCAGCCCCGGGCGTACTTCCTGGCCATCAGGAGGACCAAGCTCATGAACTATGCCGACGCGAAATTGCAGAAGGGCAGCGCCCGCTGCCCGGCGATCAGCACCCAGGAGATCATCGCTCGCGATGCAGTGCCTGCTCCCGATTGGGTTCGCTCGGAGGCCTACAGCTTCCTCGGCGACGAGGATATTTCGGCCGACCGCTACATCGAGGCTGATTTCGCGCGGCTCGAATATGAGCGGATGGGTAGCGTCCGAGGAGCTGGTGTAATTTCAGTGCCGTCCACGGTGTGATCCTGGGTGGCCATCGAGGTGTATGGTCGAGGTGGAGTTTGCCGACTTCAACCCCGGACCACATGGAGACCCCGATGACCAAGACGAACATGGACCTGTCCGACCTTCTGGCCAAGCACGATCAGGGAGACTTTCTGCGCAGCATTGCCGAGGCCGTCCTGCAGCTGATCATGGAGGCGGATGTCGAAGGCCTGATCGGCGCTGGCAAGCACGAGCGCAGCGGCGAACGCACGACGTGGCGTAACGGGTATCGAGAGCGCGCTCTCGATACCCGTCTGGGCACGCTGAACCTGCGGGTTCCCAAGCTGCGTCAAGGCAGTTACTTCCCGGGCTTTCTCGAAGCGCGCAAGACCTCGGAGCAGGCGCTGGTGGCCGTCATCCAGGAGGCGTGGATCAGTGGCGTATCGACCCGCCGCGTCGATGAGCTGGTGCAGGCCATGGGGCTGAGCGGCATTTCGAAGAGCACGGTGTCGAAGCTGTGCAAGGACATCGACGAACGTGTCGGCGAGTTCCTGAACCGCCCGCTCACCGGCGAATGGCCCTATCTCTGGCTTGACGCCACCTATCTGAAGGTGCGCCAGGGCGGAAGGATCGTACCAGTCGCGGCAATAATCGCCGTGGCCGCCAACACCGAGGGACGCCGTGAGATCATCGGCCTCGGTATCGGCCCGTCCGAGGCCGAGACATTCTGGACCGAGTTCCTTCGATCCCTGCGTGTTCGCGGCTTGGGAGGCGTCAGACTGGTCATCAGCGACGCGCATACAGGGCTCAAAGCCGCCATCGCCCGGGTCTTCGAAGCAACCTGGCAACGCTGTCGCGTCCACTGGATGCGCAACGCCCTGGCCCATGTCTCGCGTGGCCAGCATACCGTCGTCGCCGCTGCCATCCGGCAGGCCTTCGATCAACCCGACCGCACCCATGCCGGCGAAACCTGGCGAAAGGTCGCAGAGCAACTGCGCCCGCGCTGGCCAAAACTGGCTGATCTCATGGATGCCAGCGAGCACGACGTGCTGGCCTACATGTCATTCCCGCGCCAGCATCGCACCAAGCTGCACAGCACGAACCCAATTGAACGCCTGAACAAGGAGGTCAAGCGACGCGCCGATGTCGTCGGGATCTTCCCCAATGAGGCATCCATCACGCGTTTGATCGGCGCCGTACTGTTCGAGCAAAATGACGAATGGCAGACATCAAGCCGCTACATGATGGTCGAGGCATTCGCACAGATCGACAAGGAGGAGATCGATCCCATCCTCAGCATAACCACAAAAGCCGCCTGATCATGCCCTCAGGCCATCCAGAAAATTACACCAGCTTGACGGACGTGACCAGGGCTAGCTACCCCGTCGGCAACTGACCCACCTCAAAGGGGATTCGCATGGAATACAACAGCGGCAATTTCTACGCCTTCGCCCGCCCCCGCAAACCCGCAGGGGTGGATGGCAAGACCGCCTGGTTCGTCGGCTCGGGCCTTGCGGCGCTTTCGGGCGCGGCCTTCCTGATCCGCGACGGCCACATGGCCGGCGAGAGGATCACCATCCTCGAGCGGCTGGCGCTGCCGGGCGGCGCGCTGGACGGCATCGAGGAGCCGGAAAAGGGCTTCGTGATCCGCGGCGGGCGCGAGATGGAGGACCATTTCGAATGCCTCTGGGACCTTTACCGCTCCATCCCCTCGCTGGAGATCGAAGGGGCCAGCGTGCTCGACGAGTTTTTCTGGCTCAACAAGGACGACCCCAACTATTCGCTGCAACGCGCCACCGTGAACCGGGGGCAGGACGCGCAGACCAACGGCCTTTTCACCCTGACCGAGAAGGCCCAGAAAGAGGTCATCAAGGTCTTCTTCGCCACCCGGGAGGAGATGGAGAACAAGCGCATCGACGAGGTCTTCGGCAAGGAATTCCTCGACAGCAACTTCTGGCTCTACTGGCGGACGATGTTCGCCTTCGAGGAGTGGCATTCAGCGCTGGAGATGAAGCTCTACCTGCACCGCTTCATCCACCATATCGGCGGGCTGCCGGATTTCTCGGCGCTGAAATTCACCAAGTACAACCAGTATGAATCGCTGGTCCTGCCGCTGGTGAAATGGCTGCAGGACCACGGCGTCAACTTCCGCTACGGGATCGAGGTGACGGATGTCGATTTCGACATCCAGCCGGGCCGCAAACAGGCGACCCGCATCCACTGGCTGGAGAACGGCAGCGCGGGCGGCGTGGATCTCGGCCCCGACGATCTGGTGTTCATGACCATCGGCTCGCTGACCGAGAACTCGGACAGCGGCGACCATCACACGCCTGCGCGGCTGGACGAAGGCCCCGCCCCGGCCTGGGATCTGTGGCGCCGCATCGCGGCGAAGGATCCGGCTTTCGGGCGGCCCGACGTCTTCGGCGCGCACATCCCCGAAACGAAGTGGGAGTCGGCGACGGTCACCACGCTCGACGCGCGCATCCCTGAATACATCCGCAAGATCGCCAGGCGCGATCCGTTCAGCGGCAGGGTGGTCACCGGCGGCATCGTCACCGCGAAAGATTCGAGCTGGCTGCTGAGCTGGACCGTCAACCGCCAGCCGCATTTCAAGAAACAGCCGAAAGACCAGATCGTTGCCTGGGTCTATTCGCTGTTCGCCGACGTGCCGGGCGACTATGTGAAAAAGCCGATGCAGGACTGCACCGGCGAGGAAATCACGCAGGAATGGCTCTACCACATGGGCGTTCCGGTAGAGGACATTCCCGAACTCGCCGCGACCGGGGCGAAGACCGTGCCGGTGATGATGCCCTACGTGACCTCCTTCTTCATGCCGCGCCAGGCGGGCGACCGGCCCGACGTGGTGCCGGAGGGCGCCGTCAACTTCGCCTTCATCGGCCAGTTCGCCGAATCCAGGCAGCGCGACTGCATCTTCACCACCGAATACTCGGTGCGCACGCCGATGGAGGCGGTCTATACCCTGCTGGACATCGAGCGCGCCGTGCCGGAGGTGTACAACTCGACCTACGACATCCGCAAGCTGCTGGCCGCCACCGGCCGCCTGCGCGACGGCAAGGAACTGGACCTGCCCGGCCCGGCCTTCATCCAGAAGCTGCTGCTGCGCCGGATCGAGGGCACGCAGATCGGCGAATTGCTGAAGGAATTCCATCTGGTTTCCGGCGAGTGAGCAAAGCCGAGGGGGTGCGGTCGACGCTCGCCCCCTCGCGCCATGCTGCCGGCACCCTCTCGGCCCCTTGATCGTGGGCACCTCCCGCCGTTTGGAGGCCGGGCGTAGCGCGCCCGCCCTGTGGGCACAAACCCACACAACGGCCCGATTGGGGCCCACGTCGTACACTGGAGGGTGCCCACGCCCCGCCAAAGCCGCCAGAGCCCCATGAATGCCCCCGTCGATGTCTCCTTCTTCCCGCGCGCTGCCAAGCCGCTGACCAGCTACCGGCCGTACTGGGCCAGGCGCTTCGGCACGGCGCCGTTCTTGCCGATGAGCCGCGCGGAAATGGACCAGCTCGGCTGGGACAGTTGCGACGTGATCCTGGTCACCGGCGATGCCTACGTCGACCACCCCAGCTTCGGCATGGCCGTGATCGGCCGCGTGCTGGAAGCGCAGGGCTTTCGCGTCGGCATCATCGCCCAGCCCGACTGGCAGAGCAGCGAGCCTTTCAAGGCGCTGGGCCGCCCCAACCTGTTCTGGGGCGTGACGGCGGGCAACATGGATTCGATGATCAACCGCTACACGGCCGATCGCAAGATCCGCTCCGACGACGCCTACACCCCCGGCGACGTGGGCGGCAAACGTCCCGACCGCGCCGCCATCGTCTACAGCCAGCGCTGCCGCGAAGCCTACAAGGGCGTGCCCATCGTGCTCGGCGGCATCGAGGGCAGCCTGCGCCGCATCGCCCACTACGACTACTGGAGCGACAAGGTGCGCCGCTCCATCGTGGTGGACAGCAAGTGCGACATCCTGCTCTACGGCAACGCCGAGCGCGCGCTGGTCGAGGTGGCCCACCGCATCGCCCGGCGCGAGCCGGTGGACAGCATCACCGACGTGCGCGGCACCGCTTTCGTGCGCCGCGCGCCGGCGCCGGACTGGTTCGAGGTCGACTCCACCACGGTCGATGAGCCCGGCCGCGTCGAGCCGCCGATCAACCCCTACCTGAGCACCAGCGAGCAGGCCGCCGCCCAGGGCCAGAGCTGCGCACTACCCGGACTTCATTGTACGGATCGAAGCGGAGGGCCGCTCGCTGCCCGGATATGTCCGCGAGGCGTTCGATGCCTACCTGCGTTGCGGCGTGCTCGAGCACGGCTTCCTGCGGGTGGTGTGCGAGCACTGCCGTGCAGAGAGGCTGGTGGCCTTCTCCTGCAAGAAGCGCGGGTTCTGCCCGAGTTGCGGCGCGCGACGCATGGCCGAGAGTGCGCGGCACCTGGTCGAGGAGGTGTTCGGCCCGCGGCCTGTGCGGCAATGGGTGCTGAGCTTTCCGTACCCCTTGCGTTTCCTGTTCGCCAGCAAGCCAGAAGCCATTGGCCCGGTGCTGGGCATCGTGCAGCGCGTGATCGCCGGCTGGTTGGCCGATCAAGCCGGCATCGACCGCGCCAGCGCCCAGTGCGGCGCGGTGACGCTGATCCAGCGCTTCGGCAGCGCGCTGAACCTGAATGTTCACTTCCACATGCTGTGGCTCGACGGCGTGTACGACGCGAACGTCGAGCCCCCGCGGCGCAAGCCGCGCCTGCGCCGCGCCCGTGCCCCCACCTCTGCGCAACTGACGCAGCTCGCCAACACCATCGCGCATCGCGTCTGCCGGCACCTGACGCGCAAAGGCTGGCTGGAAGGCGAAGACGAATCCGTGTTCCTGTCCGACAGCGCGGGTAGCGACGACGGCATGGATGGGCTGCGGATGAGTTCGATGACCTACCGCATCGCCACCGGTCGCGACGCTGGCCGCAAGGTCGTCACGCTGCAAACATTGCCCGGTGACGCAGGCTCGCTGGAGGGCGACGCCGGCAAGGTCGGCGGCTTCTCGCTGCATGCCGGCGTGGCCGAGGAAGCACACGAAAGCCACAAGCTCGAAAAGCTGTGCCGCTACATCACGCGCCCGGCGATCAGCGAGCAGCGGCTGTCGATCTCACCGCAGGGTAGGGTGCGGTATCAGCTCAAGACGCCGTGGCGAAATGGGACCACGCATGTCGAATGGGATGCGGTGGACTTCATCGCCAAGCTGGCGGCACTGGTCCCGCCACCTCGCGCGCATCTCACCCGCTTCCACGGCGTATTCGCCCCGAATGCAAACCTGCGTGCGCAGCTGACGCCCTCGGGGCGCGGCAAGCGGCCTGCGGGCGATGCGGCGCCAGTGGACGTCAGCGCCCACGACGAGCCGCGCAGCCCCGAGCAGAAGCGCCGTGCGATGAGCTGGGCGCAACGGCTCAAGCGGGTCTTTTCCATCGACATCACCACCTGCGCCCACTGCGGCGGCGCGGTACGGATCGTCGCCAGCATCGAGGAACCCACCGCCATCCGCGCCATCCTCGCCCACTTCGAGAAGCACGGCGCGCTGGAGCAAGCGCACTACCGGCCCGCAGCGCGCGCGCCGCCGCCGGCCGCGTGACGAGGTGCCGGCCACACAGCCGGCAGCCAAGCCAGAGTCCGATCCGATGCGGCCACGACCCCGCAGGGCTGCGCTCGGCCCTGTGCCGGGATTCGGTGAGAAATGGCTACGCACTGAGCCGCTGCGTGGCCCCGCGATGTCGAAAACCCACGCATGAACCCCCGATCTGTGCCCAAAGCGGCGCTTGCGCGGCCGCTTCCTACCCGCCAGACTCGCAAAAAAGGGCGGTTGAACTTCCTATACCCACAAGGGCAAGCTGGGCCGCGCCTCGGGCGAGGGCTTCGGTAGCGTCCGAGGAGCTGGTGTAATTTCAGTGCCGTCCACGGTGTGATCCTGGGTGGCCATCGAGGTGTATGGTCGAGGTGGAGTTTGCCGACTTCAACCCCGGACCACATGGAGACCCCGATGACCAAGACGAGCATGGACCTGTCCGACCTTCTGGCCAAGCACGATCAGGGAGACTTTCTGCGCAGCATTGCCGAGGCCGTCCTGCAGCTGATCATGGAGGCGGATGTCGAAGGCCTGATCGGCGCTGGCAAGCACGAGCGCAGCGGCGAACGCACGACGTGGCGTAACGGGTATCGAGAGCGCGCTCTCGATACCCGTCTGGGCACGCTGAACCTGCGGGTTCCCAAGCTGCGTCAAGGCAGTTACTTCCCGGGCTTTCTCGAAGCGCGCAAGACCTCGGAGCAGGCGCTGGTGGCCGTCATCCAGGAGGCGTGGATCAGTGGCGTATCGACCCGCCGCGTCGATGAGCTGGTGCAGGCCATGGGGCTGAGCGGCATTTCGAAGAGCACGGTGTCGAAGCTGTGCAAGGACATCGACGAACGTGTCGGCGAGTTCCTGAACCGCCCGCTCACCGGCGAATGGCCCTATCTCTGGCTTGACGCCACCTATCTGAAGGTGCGCCAGGGCGGAAGGATCGTACCAGTCGCGGCAATAATCGCCGTGGCCGCCAACACCGAGGGACGCCGTGAGATCATCGGCCTCGGTATCGGCCCGTCCGAGGCCGAGACATTCTGGACCGAGTTCCTTCGATCCCTGCGTGTTCGCGGCTTGGGAGGCGTCAGACTGGTCATCAGCGACGCGCATACAGGGCTCAAAGCCGCCATCGCCCGGGTCTTCGAAGCAACCTGGCAACGCTGTCGCGTCCACTGGATGCGCAACGCCCTGGCCCATGTCTCGCGTGGCCAGCATACCGTCGTCGCCGCTGCCATCCGGCAGGCCTTCGATCAACCCGACCGCACCCATGCCGGCGAAACCTGGCGAAAGGTCGCAGAGCAACTGCGCCCGCGCTGGCCAAAACTGGCTGATCTCATGGATGCCAGCGAGCACGACGTGCTGGCCTACATGTCATTCCCGCGCCAGCATCGCACCAAGCTGCACAGCACGAACCCAATTGAACGCCTGAACAAGGAGGTCAAGCGACGCGCCGATGTCGTCGGGATCTTCCCCAATGAGGCATCCATCACGCGTTTGATCGGCGCCGTACTGTTCGAGCAAAATGACGAATGGCAGACATCAAGCCGCTACATGATGGTCGAGGCATTCGCACAGATCGACAAGGAGGAGATCGATCCCATCCTCAGCATAACCACAAAAGCCGCCTGATCATGCCCTCAGGCCATCCAGAAAATTACACCAGCTTGACGGACGTGACCAGCGGATGTGGACGCGCACCTGGCAGTTCGCGTGCCGTGAAGAGCATATTCCTGATATCGGCGACTATTGTGTTTACGACATAGGTGCTCATTCGTTCATCGTCACGCGCGTGGCCGAGCATGACATTCGCGCCTATTACAACGCCTGCCTCCACCGCGGCACAAAGCTGCGGCACAGCGGCACCGAAGGAAGCGCCAGCGAGTTTCGCTGCCCGTTCCACGGGTGGAGCTGGAACATCGACGGCTCGTGTCGGAAGGTGCTTTGTGACTGGGATTTCCCGCATGCGCGACCGGAGGAGCTCGCGCTGCCCGAAGCCCGCGTCGCCACGCTCGGCGGCTTTGTCTTCATCAACATGGATCCTGAGGCGCCGAGCCTCGAGGACTATATCGGCGAAGAGGCACTCGCCCATTTCCGCGCGTGGAAGCTGGAGGACCGCTACGTCTACTGTCACGTGATCAAGCGGCTTCAATGCAACTGGAAGCTCAACCAGGAAGCGTTCCACGAAGCCTATCATGTGCTCGAGACGCATCCGCAGGTCTCGCCGTCCAACGGCGACGCCAACTCACAATATGACTTCTACGGCGCTCATGTGAACCGCTTCATCTCGACGCTCGGTGTCGTCAGTCCTCATCTTTATGGCAAGATCACCGAGCAGGATGTCCTCAACCAGTTCGTCCTGGGTGATGCGAGCGCGCTGGATGGCGCACAGCGGCGCCTGGCAGACGGCGAGACCGCGCGCAGCGCCATGGCCAAGCTGTTCCGCGCGGCTTTCGAGGCGGCGAACAATGCCGATCTTGGCGCAGTGTCGGACTCCGAACTGCTCGACTGCTTCTCCTACAACCTCTTCCCGAACATGTTCGTGTTCCCGGGGATCTCACTGCCGATGGTCTATCGGTTTCGTCCGGACCCGCGCGATCATCGGAAAAGCTTCTTCGAGGTGTTGTTCCTCAACGGTAATAGGGCTTGAGCGCTTCTGCGGTCTCCGGATCTTCGACGATATCGCAGCGCCGGCGCAGACGCTCCATTACGCGGTAGTCCATGATCTCGCGCCGGCGGGCGTACTCCTCCGGCGTGATGTCCGGCCAGCCCTCCGCCTCGAGTTCGGCGGCGAGATTGCGACTGATCTCGGTCCAGATATCCTGGACGAGATCGGGCTCCCCGGGGGACAGCCGCTCCATGGCGGCGTGATGGAAGTTCCTGATCCGCTCTTCCTGCCAGCCGGGCTTCTGCGACCAAAACCACTCGGGGTCGATCGGCCGGTTGTTGCGGTGGTCGATCGTCGAGGGCGTGCGCTGAATCACGTAGGTCTGGCCGGCGTACTTGGCGAGATAGGGCACGACCTGGATGGCGGTCGCGCCGGTGCCGATGATCGCCACCTTCTTGTCGCCGAGGTTGTCGAGCACGGGGTTGCGCCACTCGCCGCCGGTATAGTCGTAATCCCAACGGGCCGTGTGGAAGATCTTGCCCTGAAAGTCGTCGAGCCCCGGAATGCCCGGCAGCTTCGGCTTGTTCAGCGGTCCCATGGCCAAGACCACGAAGCGCGCCTTGATGTCGTCGCCGCGGTTCGTGCCCACGCGCCAGCGGCTCAACCCCTCGTCCCAAACCAGGGTGTCGATCAGCGTGTGGAACAGAGCATTCTCGCGCAACTCAAACGTGTCGGCGATGATCTGGCAATGATCGTGGATTTCGTAGCCGTCGGCGAACTTCTTCGACGGCATGTAGTTCGTCTCTTCGAGCAGCGGCATGTAGACCAGGCTGTCGTTGTCGCACTGGATGCCGGGATAGCGGTTCCAGTACCAGGTGCCGCCGAAATTGCCGCCGTGATCGATATTGTAGAAGTCGCTGATGCCCGCCTTCTTGAGCTGGGCCGCAACCATCATGCCGCAGTAGCCGGCGCCGAGAATGACCACCTCGGTTTCACCAGTGATGGGCGCGCGCGGCTTGACCGGCGTGTACGGATCGACCTCATAGATGTCTGCCCACTTGCCGCTCGCGGACACATACTGGTCATTGTGGTTCTTCTTGATCCGACGATCGCGCTCCCGCAGGTATTTGGCGCGCATCGCCGGGATATCGATCTCGCTGGCAGGCGGGCAATCGCTAGGCTTCAGGGGCATGACGACCTCGTGTGTCTGGCTTCGGCCCTGTCGATGGTCCGTCCCGATCACTGGAACCTTGATTGCAATCAAATCCGCTATCTTGCCGAAAACAGGGACGATTTGCCGTGAGTTGATCCGGATCAAGGAACAGGGCTCGGCTGCCGCCATCATGAAACGCATCGGTTCGCCTCCGATCCCCGATCGGACCCGATACTCTCCCCACCTCCGGCTGGCCTCGTGCCAGCCCTTTTTTTCTGGACTGACAGCTGCGTCGCGCAGCGTCGCTTGCGCAGTTCTTTCATGATCGTCCGCTGAGGCGAGCCGTCGTAATCTCACGCGGCCGCGATGGCGTTGGCAGCGGAACACTGGCGTCAAGAATGTCACCGCGAGCAGCCGAAGCTTTGAGCAGGCGCTACCGCGGGGACCGTTCGTGAGACCGCAGGTTCCGACCGCGAACGGCAGCTTCAGCTCGGTCCACTCTGCGAGAGAGCGGCACGCAGGCATAATGGCCAATCAGGGCAGCTGGAACGCCACTGGACGCCGGTCGGCCACCGATCGTGGCAAGCATCGCCTTGACCGCTCCGCCTCTGCGCAGACCGACAGCCGACCGCTGACGTGCTATGGAGCGCAAGCAGTCTGCAAGTTCATGGCACCTTCCGAGCAATCGGCTCGGGATGACCCGTGCCCATGTAGCGGGCAAGATTGCGGTGCAGGCTGATGACGGCGCCCTCCGCCTTCGGATTGGGGATGTTTCCCCGATAGCCGAGATTCTTCATGCCCTGCTGCACCGCAGCCATGTTGGAAAAATCCTGCTGGAGCACGTGCGGGAAGTTCTCCGGCTCGGCGAATGTCCATTCGGTCTCGGGCGCCTGCCCATCCGGGTAGAGTTCGTAGACTGCGACCTCGAAGTAGCACTTGCCGGGATCGAAACCGTAAGGCCGCGCCTGATAGCAGAGCATGTTGTTCACCGCATGGCCGATCTGCTGGTTCGGAAAGATCTGCCAGCTCGTGCCGCTCGCGGCGACGTGGGCGGGGTCGACCTCCGGCCAGAAGACACCGCGCTTCGCATCGATGGCCCGCGCGGTATCCAGCCAATATTTGAGCACCTCGCCCGCCGGCGTGCCCTCGGGCAGCACGTCGGGCAATGTCTGCGCGACATCGACCAACGTCTGCGTCGTGTTGGTGTTCACCCCTTCCCATGTGTATTTCTGCATCTCGGCGGTCGTTGTTCGCGGGTCGCCCGCCCCGAGCCGAAGCTTGGAGGCATTCTCCTTCGGCCCCTCGCCGGTGTCGTACCCGATGTGGCTGTGCTTGCCTTGCGGCCGGCCCCAACCGGTGAAGTCGCCGAACGCCATAAACTCCGGATGGGTGCCGGGCACATGGTAGGTCTCGTTGAAGGCCTCGAGCGCCACCTTCCAGTTGCAGTCGAACACCGTCCAGAAGCGCCAACGCGGCCGCATGTTCTGCAGCTCGAAGGGATCGAGCATCGTCGCAGCGGGTTCGAGATAATCGCGCAGCGGCTCGCAATCAGGATCGAGATTGACCCAGATGAAGCCGCCCCAGGTGTCGCATCTCACCGGGCCGAGGCGGGTATCCTCCTCTCGGAGCGCGCCGCCCCATTCATGCTGCGCCTGAATAAAAGTGCACTGCCCTTCAAGATCGAATGTCCAGGCATGGAAGCCGCAGACGAAGGTCATCTTCTTTCCGCGCGCATTGCGCTGCCCGGCAGGCGTGTCGACGAGGCGGCGGCCGCGATGGGAGCAGACGTTCCAGTAAGCCTTGATCGTATTGGCCTCAGTGCGGACGACGAGAACTGAATCCTCGAGGATGTCGTAGGTGAGGAAGTTGCCGATCTCGGGAATGTCTTCGACGCGGCCCGCCTGCAGCCAGACCTTTCGCCAGAGCCGGTCGCGCTCGGCGCGCGCATAGTCTTCAGAGACATAGGCTTCGACGGGAATCCGCACCGCCTTCGATGCGCGCTCTTCGGCCGCGGCGATCCTGCCCACCTCACCCATATCCAGCTCCCTCAAAGTCGTCGCGACATGCGGCGTTGCTGCAGTCACATGTCTTGCGATCGCCGGGCTTTGATCGAGCGCAATTTCTGCTGCGGTTCGCCAGAGCGATGGCGGGCATGGCGGCGGCGACAAGTTGACCTCGATCAATGTCGCTGGCCTGCAAAGACGGACTAACCGGGGCAGCGCACTTGTCGCTGGCAGAGCGGATTGACGGCGGAGAACTCTCCCCGCCCGGGTGCCCTGCATCGATGCAACGGAGAATTGCCATGCACATGAACGATATGGTGGTCATCAGCACTGACGATCACATCTGCGAGCCCCCGACGCTGTTCGACAATCAGCTTTCGGGCGAGCTTCTCGCCTCGGCGCCAAAGCTCAAGACAGACGCCCAGGGAAAGAACTTCTGGCAGTATCAGGGCTATATCCGCCCCTCGGTCGGGCTTAACGCCGTCGTCGGCCGCCCGTTCGAGGAATACGGGATGGAGCCGACCTCTCTCGATCAGCTCCGCGATGGCTGCTGGGACGTGCACAAGCGCATCGACGACATGGACGTGAACGGCGTCGCCGCCTCGATGTGCTTCGGCAACTCGATCGGCTTTGACGGCCAGACTTTTCACAAGGCGCCGGACAAAACGCTCTCGCTGCGCCACATGCAGGCCTACAACGACTGGCATCACGACGAATGGTGCATGGCCTATCCCGGCCGCTTCATTCCGCTTGCCATCATGCCCACCTGGGACATGGATGCGACGGTCGCCGAAATCCATCGGTGCGCCAAGAAGGGCTTCCGCGTCGTCTCGATGAACGAGAACCCCACGGTTCAAGGTCTGCCCAGCATTCACAACGACTACTGGAATCCGATGTTCAAGGCGCTGATGGACAACGACATGACCATCGCGCTCCATATCGGTAGCGGCAACCCGGCGCCTCACGCCTCGATGGAAACGCCTATCGAGGCCTGGATCAGCACGATGCCGCTTTCCGTCGCGCAGGGCGTCGCGGACTGGCTCCAGCTCGAGGAACTGCATCAATATCCGGACATGCGCATCATCGTCTCCGAAGGATCGATAGGCTGGGTGCCTTACCTGATGGAGCGCGCCGATTTCTCAAACTGGCGCCACAAGGCCTGGACGCGCTCGCGCTTCCAGGACATCAAGCCCAGCGAGCTGATGAAGCGTCACTTCGCGCACTGCTTCCTGTGGGATCCCTATGGCCTGAAGAACCTGGCGGAAGTCGGCGAGGACAATGTCACCTACGAGGTCGACTATCCGCATTCGGATGCGCTCTGGCCAGATGCGGCCGAACTCCTCTGGGAGCAGGTGAAGAACCTCAGCGACGAGCAGATCGACAAGGTCACGCACCTGAACGCCATCCGCTGGCTACGCCACGACGCCCTGTTCGAACATAACCGCCGTGAGGACATGACCGTCGGCGCCTGCCATGCACGCGCGGCGGCCAAGCAGGTCGACACCGCGCCGAAGAGCTCGGGAGGCTCGGTTCCTACCACCGAAACCCGGCCGGTGACGTCGGGTGACGTCATGGAAATGTTCAAGGCTCACGCGGAAAAGCGCGCGAAGGAAGTGGAGGTCGCCTGACCGCTCCGAACTGGTGCTGAGAGGCGCGGCGGAAGACAGTTCCGCCGCGCTTTATCTGTTCACGCCGATTCAGTAGTTCTCGCGCCGTCCGCGGCTTGCATCAGCCAGGTCCTTGGAAAATGCCTCGGACCTTGTTTGGGGCTCGATGTCGGTTCCGCCGTCGCTTTGGAGAAGCGGGGTAGAGCGCTCCGCCCCATTGGCGGGTAAGGCCGAGTCCACCCCCCGTTCGGGATGTTGCTCCAGCCGCATACGAAAGGAAGCCCCGCCGGGGCGGGGCTTCCTTCGTCAGCCTCTTAGAACCGGTAGGCCACCCCGGCGCTCAGAACCCAGGGGTCGAGCTTGTGGCGCGTCGCCAACACCTCGGCGCCCGAGGCGTTGGACCAGTGGGCGGTCGGCCGAACCCAGTACCGCTTGGCGTCGAGGCTCAAGCCGAACCCGGAATTGCCGAGCGCTACGTCGACGCCCGCCTGGACGGCCACGCCGAGCTTGTCGTTGAAGGCGAGCTTCGTGGCGCCAAGCAGCGAGCGGGCTGCCGCGCCTGGCTTTTCGTCGAAGAAGATGAAATAGGCCGGGCCCGCCCCGACGTAGGGCTTGATCCCGCTCGCCAGGGGCATGTGCAGTTTCACCGTGAGCGTGGCCGGTACGATCTTGCGATCCGCGACGAGCTGGCCGCCGGTGAGTGGCCCGGCAGCGACGTCGACGTCGTGCTGGGTGAGGCAGCAGATCGTTTCGACGGAGACATTCGGTGAGAAAAAATACTCGATCGCAGCGGTCGGCACGTAATTGTCGTCGGCCTTGGTGTCGGTTCCCGCCGGCAGGCCCGGATCGACCAGAACCTTGTCGATCTTGCCGTCCGGCAACACGGCGGTGCCCATGACCTTGACCTGCCAGCGTCCCGCGGCGTCACCCGCGAGAGCCGGCGTGGACATGGCGATCGCGGCAATGGTGGCGGCCGTTAGCGTTAGGTTTTTCATCTTCCCTCATCCGCCGCCGCAGCGTTCGCCCCGCGCGAACAAGGATTATTGCGGCGACGACAATGCCCTATCGAGGCAGAAAACCGTGCGCCTTGACCCGGCTCAATATTCCGCGCAGGCGGCGTGATCTGCCGGAAGATTGCTCGTCATCAAATCCCCCGCTCGGCCGCCGTCGTATATACTCCGCACAACCTTTCGTTATACGTGGAAAGTCACAATGACAGTGCTGTATGCCCGGCGACGGAAGAGTTTCAAATGAAGCTGATGGCGCTCGTCGGGATTGCGGCGATCCTTCCCGGATCACTCAGCGGCATGCCGTCGTCGCAAACCCTGCTCTGGGTCCAGCTCTGTGCCAGCGACGGCTCTGCGCGAACCGTTCCGATCCCGGTCGAGCGGCAGCCGGATCCAAGCGACAGGCAATCCTGCTGCCTGACAGCGTGTCACGCCGATCGGTGCCGCAAGCGTCTTATGCGCGAAAGCTGAGCTGACCGAAGGCGGCTGACTTGTGCCGCTTGCGCCGCTGGGCGGCTCAGCGGTCGTGTTCGCGGCGGCCGGTTGGCGCCGGATCTTGCGATAGTTCGTCGCCTTCATCGAGCAGGATGCGCTCGGCAGCGCCGTCGAGATCGTCATATTGGCCGTTCCGCATCGACCAGTAGAAGGCGGCAAGGCCGAGCAGACCGAGAAACAGCGCTGCCGGTATGAGGATCGTAAGCCCGGTCACCGCGCGGCGTCCCGAAGACGCAGCGAATTGCCGACGACGATGATGGACGAGAGTGACATGGCAAGAGCGGCGACCAGCGGCGTCACCATGCCGGCAACGGCCAGCGGCACGGCCAGCACATTATAGCCGATCGCCATGGCGAAGTTCTGCTTCACGACGCGCATCGTGCGCCTTGCGGCAGCGACGGATGCCGGCACCGCCGAGAGAGAGTCGCCCAGAAACACGAGGTCGGCGGCGCTTTGCCCGACATCGCTTGCCGAAGACGGCGCCATGGAAACGTGCGCGGCATTGAGCGCCGGGCCGTCGTTGAGGCCGTCGCCGACCATCAGGACCCGGTGACCTTGCGCGCTGAGGCGTGCGATCACCTCAAGCTTTCCTTGCGGATCGAGATCGCCCTGCCCGCGCATGCCAAGCTTGACAGCGAGCCGCGCGACACGGCGCTCGCGGTCGCCGGAAACGATGGTAGGCTGCATATGCAGCGCATCGAGGCGGGCGATCGCGGCGTCGGCATCGGGGCGCAGGGCATCTTCGAAGCGCAGCAGGCGGGCCGGCCCACCTCCCAGCCTGAACCCGGTGGTGAGCGCGTGGTGTCCGGGAGCCTCGCCGCCTTCAGGTCCGGCATCGTCGATGCGGCCGAGGAAGGCACGCTGCCCCTTCCAAATCGCGGCGACGCCAAGACCCGGGGCTTCCTCGACATCGCTGATGTCGGCAGCCTCGATACCCTCCAGTGCTGTCGCCAATGCCCTGGCGAGCGGATGGCGGCTTCTCTGCGCAAGCGCCAAGGCAACCGGCCTTTCGTCCGGTGACAAATTCCCGTCATCGATCAGTCTCGGCCGGCCGAGCGTCAATGTTCCGGTCTTATCGAAAAGCGCGACATTCGCTTCAGCAAGACGCTCCAGGCCAGCGCCGTCGCGGATCAGCACGCCGCGGCGCATGAGCGAACCGGCCGCGACGACCTGGGCGACCGGGACGGCGAGGCCAAGCGCGCACGGACAGGTTATGATGAGCACGGCCACCGCAATCAGCACCGCCTGGTGCAATCCGGCGCCGGCGATCAGCCATCCGACCAGCGAGAGCGCGGCAAGGACGTGCACGGCGGGAGCATAATAGCGCGCAGCCCGGTCGGCGAGCCGCACGTACCGCGACTTCGCTCCACTCGCGGCTTCCATGAGGCGGGCGATGCCGGCGATCGCCGTCCCCTCGCCCGCGGCGCTGACTTTTACCGTCAGCGGCGCGGCGAGATTGATCGTGCCGGCAAGGACGGCGTCGCCGATGCCGACATTCTCCGGCGCGCTTTCGCCCGTGACCAGTTGCCGGTCGATGCTCGACGCCCCGCTGACGATCACGCCGTCCGCTGCGAAGGTTTCACCCGCCGCCACGAGCAGAGTCATGCCCGGGGCGATCTCTTCGGCGTTGCGCCATTCGGCAACGCCGTCCTTGCCGACGACCAGGCCCCGCGGCGCGCGCTGGCGCTGCAGCGCGGCGACGCCGTCTTCGGCGCGTACCCGCATCACGCTGTCGAGGAAGCGACCGGCAAGCAGGAAGAACAGCAGCATCACCGCGCCGTCGAAATAGGCGTGCGGACCGCTATTGATCGTCTCGTACAAGCTGGCGGCGCAGGCCATGGTCACGCCGATGCTGATCGGCACGTCCATGTTGGTGCGGCCGTGACGAAGAGCGCCCCAGGCGCTGCGGAAGAAGGGTCGGCCTGCATAGGCCACGGTAGGAAGCGCGATCAGCGCCGAGAGCCAGTGAAACAGGTCGCGCGTCGCGCCCTGCGCCCCGGACCAGACGCTGACGGACAGCAACATGATATTCATTGCCGCAAAGCCGGCGACGCCGAGCGCGATGCCGAGTTCACGGCTTTCCGGCGCGCTGCGCGTCTCCTCCTCGCCGAGGAGGCGCTCCGCCGGAAAACCGATCCTGCCGATGATTTCCCTCAGGTGATCATCGCCAAGCTTGTCCGTATGGGCGATAGCGACCCGGCGCTTGGTGAAGTTGACCCTGGCGCTGATCACGCCGTCCGTCCGCGCCAGTCCGCCTTCGAGCTTGGCGATGCAGCCGGCGCAGTGCAGCCCCGGGACGCTGAACGTGCTGGTGACGGCGCTCACGCCGGCACGTCCTTGACGAAACGCGCCGACTGTCCACCGTTCCGCAGTTCGAGGCGTACGCGCCAGCGTCCCGGCGGCAGCGGGGTTGTCGATCGCCACAAGCCCTGCGGGGATCTCCTGAACGTCAGCGGTTGGTCGGGAGCCCGGCCGAGCGGATGCTCGGCTACGCCGGCTAGCGTGCCTTCCCGCGGCGTTGTCTTGGCCTCGACAATCCGTCCTGGGATCAGAACCAGATCGAGCGTCCAGCCGAGGTCGTCCTGTGCCCGCGCCTCGGCCAGCCAGCGATTGTACGCCTGGCTGGCGACGTAGGAATTCTCGACGACCGTGCCGCCGAACGTCGTGACGGCGAACCGCGCCATCACCAGATTGACGGCGATGATCGTCCCGAACATGCCCAGCATGATGAAGAGCATGTGGCGTCCGGTGAACTCGCGCCTCATCGTTCGCTCTCCGGCCCCTCGAACACGGTGCTCTCGCGATCCGTTGCTCCTTGACCGTCGTTGGCTCGAATGACGAACGCGAAATCACGCTGCTGGCGTTCGGGCGCCGCGACATAGACCCGCGTCTTGCGGGCCTGGTCGGGGCCGATCGCGATCTCCACGGCCTGACCGGCGCCACCGCGCGCCTGCGCATCGGTCCAGATCTGCGCATCGGGCAGGCCCTCGATCGACAAAGTGACCGAGCGCGGCCGCGCTTCCATGTTGCGCACGTTGATGGTGTAGGCATTGCGCACCATGCCATCCGACAGCTGCACCCAGATGGGGTTACGCTCCATACGGACGCTGAGGTCAAGCCGCGTGCGCGATCCGAGCGCGAATAGCATCGCCAGGCCGATCGAGCCCCAGATCAGGAAGTAGATGAGCGTGCGCGGACGGAACAGCCGCTTGAGCGGCGGCTCCGGCGTCTTGCCATTGCCTGCGAGCAGCTCGTCGGCGACCGTCGAATAGCCGATCAGCTTCTTGGGCCTACCGATCCGCTCCATGATGTCGTCACAGGCGTCGATGCACAAACCGCAGGTGATACAGCCGATCTGCGGACCGTTGCGTATGTCGATGCCGGTGGGACACACCGCTACGCAGTTGTTGCAATCGATGCAGTCGCCGATGACACGCGGATTGTTTTCGGGAGCAGACGCCAGCGCCACAAGCGAGGGTAAGCCGTACTGCGCCTGGGCGCCGAGCTCGCCATCGGGCTGGTGCACTGCGGGGCCCGCCCGTTTGATGCCGTGAGTCCGAGGCTCGCCCCGCCAGGCCTTGTAAGTGACCATCAGCGATTTCTCGTCGAGCATCGCACCCTGGATACGCGGCCAGGGGCAACCATAGATGCAGAACTGCTCGCGCATCAGCCCGCCAAGTATGTAGGTCGTGGCGGTGAGCAGCCCGATCGTGAACCAGGCCTGATAAGGCGCGTCGAGCGCCCAAAGCTGGCGAGCGAGCGTCGGCGCATCGGCGAAGTAGAAGATCCAGGCGCCACCAGTCGCCACGGCGATGAGCAGCCAGATCGCGTGTTTGGTCACGCGCTTGGCGATCTTCGAAGGCCCCCACGGGGCCTTCTCCAGGCGCAGCTGGGCATTGCGATCGCCCTCGATCGCGCGCTCGACATGCTGGAAGAGGTCGGTCCAGACCGTCTGCGGACAGGCATAACCGCACCATGCCCGGCCGACCGCCGAGGTCACGAGAAACAGGCCGATGCCGGCCATGATGAGCAGGCCGGCGACATAATAGAACTCGTGCGGCCAGATCTCGATCGAGAACATGTAGAAGCGACGGTTGGCGATATCGACAAGCACCGCCTGGTCAGGTGCATAGGGCCCGCGATCCCAGCGCAGCCACGGCGTGACGTAGTAGATCGTCAACGTCACTGCCATGACCAGCCACTTGAAGCGGCGGAACGGCCCGTCGATCGCCTTGGGAAAGACCTTCTGCCGCTTCTCGAACAGCTGCTGCTTGGAGCCGGTCAGATCATCTGGGCTGGACATTGCTCTTGGCCGCCTGGGAGGGAGCCGCTTGCGGCGCCGCGGATGCAGCGGCGCTTGGCGCGGGCTCGGGGATGAAATCCTCGCCGCCCCCCAGCGAGTGTACGTAAGCCGCCAGCATCTTCACCGTGACCGGATCGAGGCGCGCGCCCCAAGCCGGCATCACGCCATAGCGGGAGTTGTTGACCGTTTGCGCGAGCGCCTCCCGATCGCCGCCGAACAGCCAGATGGAATCGGCGAGATTGGGTGCGCCCAACTTGCGATCGCCCTGGCCCTGCGCGCCGTGGCACACCGCACAATTGTCGGCGAACAGCTTCGCGCCGCGCTGCGAGGCTGCGCTCGGCTTCTCCTGACGGGAGATGACGCGAACGTGGCTGACCACGTCCTCCACCTGCTCGGAGGTAAGGATACCATCGCGCCCGAACGCGGGCATCTGCGACATGCGCGTCTCGGCGTGACCGGGCTGGCGAATACCATGGACCAGGGTCGTGTGAATCTGCTTGATGTCCCCGCCCCAGAGCCAGTCGTCGTCGTTGAGGTTCGGATAACCCTTGCTACCGGCGGCGCCAGAGCCGTGGCACTGGACGCAGTGCACCTTGAACGCCGCGCGGCCGCCTTCGACCGCCGCCTGCATCAGCCGCGAATCCTCGTTGAGCCGCTCGATCG
This sequence comes from Sphingobium sp. WTD-1, assembly GCF_030128825.1. Classification (NCBI taxonomy): domain Bacteria; kingdom Pseudomonadati; phylum Pseudomonadota; class Alphaproteobacteria; order Sphingomonadales; family Sphingobiaceae; genus Sphingobium; species Sphingobium sp. WTD-1. The sequence continues at coordinate 105,456 of NZ_CP119128.1, forward strand.
GGATGCGGGCGAGCGCAAGTTGCAGGGGCTCCTTGCGCAGGCGCTCCGCCTCCTCTTCGCCGGCCAATTGCTCGCGGCTCGACCAGCCGAGCACGCCCTTCGTCGCCGAATTGACCAGCGGCCAGGCGGGATAGAGCACCGTATAGGCTATGCCCCAGATGATTGTCGCATAGAGGGTCCACAGCCACCAGCGCGGCATGGGTGTGTCGAGTTCCTCGATCCCATCCCATTCGTGCCCGACCGTGGGCGTCCCCGTCGCCTCGTCGATCCGCTTGTCAGCCATCATCTTCCTCCAGGATCGAACGGGCGGCGCGGTCCTGCCGGGAGCGCGCGCCCTTTCGAAAAGTCCAGCCGACAAAAACCGCGAACATGATCGCCATGAGCACCAGGCCCCAGCTGTCGGCAAAGTGACGCAGCGCGTCGTAGGTCATCGGCGCCGCTCCTGCGCCGCGGCGGCATTGGTGTCGACCAGCGTGCCGAGCATCTGCAGGTAGGCGACGACCGCATCCATTTCGGTGAGCCTCGACGGATCGCCATCGAAGTCGCGCACCTGCGACTTGGGATAGCGCTTGGCGAGATCGGCCGCGTCGCCGTCCGACGAAGCTTGCAGCTTGGCGTCTGCTTCGGCGCTGTCGATCATTGCCTTTGTATAGGGAACGCCGACCTTGCGCAGCGCGCCTATCTTTCCGTCGATCCCCTTGAGGTCGAGTTCGGTGTCCGCCAGGAAGGCATAGGAGGGCATGATCGATTCCGGCACCACCGACCGCGGGTCCTTCAGGTGCTGCACGTGCCATTCGTCCGAATAGCGCCCGCCCACCCGCGCCAGGTCGGGTCCGGTACGCTTCGAGCCCCACTGGAAGGGGTGATCGTACATGGACTCGGCGGCGAGGCTGTAGTGGCCGTAACGCTCCACTTCGTCGCGGAAGGGTCGGATCATCTGGCTGTGGCAAGTGTAGCACCCTTCGCGCACATAGATGTCGCGCCCCGCCTGCTCGAGCGGGGTGTAGGGCCGCATGCCCTCCACTTTCTCGACGGTGGAGTCGATCCAGAACAGCGGCGCGATCTCGACGATGCCGCCGATGGCCACGGCTATGAAGGCGAAGACGCTGAGAAGAGTGACGTTGCGCTCCAGCTTCTTGTGCTGGGTGGCGAGCTGCGATGACATCAGACGTTTCCCTTCATTCAGCCGGGGTCGCGGCCGGCACGATCGGCCGGTCGGCTTCGGGATTGTAGGCGGCGCTCGACATGGGCGCTTCCTTGCGAAGCCGGCCCAGGATCGTCATCCACACGTTGTAGACCATGATCAGCGCACCCAGGAGATAGAGCAGGCCGCCAAGCACGCGGATCGCATAGTAGGGCTTCATGGCCGCCACGATCTCGGCGAAAGCGTAGACGAGGTAGCCGTCCGAGCCATATTCCCGCGCCATCAGGCCCTGCGTGATGCCGGCGACCCAGAGCGCGGCCGCATAGAGCACCAGCCCCAGCGTCGCGAGCCAGAAGTGCCAGTTCACCATGCGCAGCGAATAGAGTCGCTCGCGTCCCCAGAGCCGCGGAACGAGATAGTAAAGCGCGGCGAAGGTAATCATCCCGTTCCAGCCAAGTGCGCCCGAATGCACATGGCCGATGGTCCACTCGGTATAGTGCGACAGCGAGTTGACCGCCTTGATCGACAGCATCGGACCTTCGAAGGTCGCCATGCCGTAGAAGGCGAGCGCGAAGACCATCATGCGGATGATCGGATCGGTGCGGATCTTGTCCCAGGCTCCGTTCAGAGTCATCAGGCCGTTGATCATGCCGCCCCAGCTTGGCATCCACAGCACAACCGAGAAGACCATGCCCAGCGTCTGCGCCCAGTCGGGCAGCGCCGTGTAGTGAAGGTGATGCGGTCCCGCCCAGATATAGAGGAAGATCAGCGACCAGAAGTGAATGATCGACAGACGGTAGCTGTAGATCGGCCGCTCCGCCTGCTTGGGCACGAAGTAGTACATCATCGCCAGGAAGCCGGCGGTAAGGAAGAAGCCCACCGCGTTGTGGCCGTACCACCACTGCGTAAGCGCATCCTGCACGCCGGCGAAGGCCGAGTAGCTCTTAGAGCCGAAGAGGCTTGCCGGCACCGCGAGGTTGTTCACGATGTGCAGCATCGCGATCGTGATGATGAAGCTCAGATAGAACCAGTTGGCGACGTAGATGTGCGGCTCGGTCCGGCGCAGCAGCGTGCCGACGAAAACGACGAAATAGGCGACCCAGACGATCGTGAGCCACAGATCCACATACCATTCGGGCTCGGCATATTCGCGGCTGGCAGTGACGCCCATCAGGTAGCCGGTCGCGGCCAGGACGATGAAGAACTGGTAGCCCCAGAACACGAAGCGCGCGAGCGCCGGGAATGCGAGGCGCGCGCGGCAGGTGCGCTGGACGACGTAGAAGCTCGTCGCGATGAGCGCATTGCCGCCGAAGGCGAAGATGACGGCAGACGTATGAAGCGGCCGCATGCGCCCGAAGCTGAACCAGGGCTCGAGGTTCAGGGTCGGGACGACCATCTGCGTCGCGATCACCACGCCGACCAGGAAGCCGACGACGCCCCAGAACAGCGTCGCAATGACGCCGAGCCGGATGAGATCGTCGTCGTACCGGGTCACATCCGGCATTGTCGCCGGCTTGAAGCCTGACAAGACCTGGAAGTCGGCCTTGTACATCGTGATCCAGGCGATCAGCAGGGCCGTGGCGGAGGCGATCGCCATGTGGACCGAGAAGCCCGAATCAAGGGCGAGCGCGCAGGCGAAGAGCGCCAATATGGCCAGCAACAACCAGCCCCCGACCTTGAAGAGTAGTTCGTCCATTCTCGCCGTCCTTTGCTTCTACGTCAGGGCCGTGCCGCGTAGGGATCGTTTTGCGTTTCGTTGGAGCCGATGGTGCGCGAAGCGACCAGCGCGAAGATCGTGAGCGCCCCGATCGTGGAGAGCACGTTGATGGCGAGCACGATCCGCACCTTGGTGCGGCTGGCCGATGGCCTCCGCTTGCGTCCCGGCGCGACCTCGTTGTTCGGCGTGTCCGTCAGTCGGGCCACGTCGCGCGCGCGGAAGAGCAACCAGGCTCCGCTTGCGATGGCGATGATCCCGAGCACGCCGATGATCATCCCCCACATTCCGATGGGCAGGCTCATGATCACTAACCCCTTGCTGTTGGCTGCCGGCTACGCTCCGCGTCGACAGCAAAGAAGCTGATACGGCTCGGCCGGCAGTCCTGTTCCCACGCTCTGAGGATAGGCAGAAAGCGCGACACTGATGTTGCGGATGGCTTCAGAGAGGCAAACTGGCACATGATCGACCCTTGGACATACGGCGCGCGTGATCGTTCGCGCCGCAGCTGACTGCCAAGGCCCCTCTCCCGCTTGCTTCAAGGCATGCTCGACAAGCATGCCGGAACCGGGCGACCATGTCGTCTCGCTGGTCGTCTCCACAAGGTTCGAGCGATCCGATAGCGGCGCCTTCGACGCCGAACTTTGCTTCAAATCAATATTCTGTCAAATCCAAAAAGATTGTCTTTGCGACACTTCCCGGCGCCTTTGCGACCGAACGACTAAGATCGCGATAAGCAGCGGCGTCCTTGGCACCACCGCTCGAGAGCTGCCCTGCCACGTAAAACTGAAAGCCACGGGCAATTGGCCAGATTTTTGATGCTCCTCAATGAAACAGGCTGCTTGGCGCAGCAAGATCGCACCATGTGGCCTTACCATCCAGACCTGCTGGCGACCCCGGTCCCGCGCTATACAAGCTATCCCACAGCAGCCGAGTTCGGCAACGATGTGGGGGAGCAGGATTTCGCCTCTGCCCTTTCGAGAACAGACGGCGATGTCTCGCTTTACGTCCATATCCCCTTTTGCGAAACGATATGCTGGTACTGCGGGTGCAACACGGGCCGTGCAAATCGCCGGCAGCGGCTGGCCAGCTATCTGGAGGCTTTGCATAGCGAAATCGCGCTGGTCGGCCGGATGCTGCCGAAGACCGCAACGGTCCGCCGCCTGTCCTTCGGCGGCGGCAGCCCCAATGCGATCACGGCTACCGATTTCGTTCGCCTGTTCCTCTCGCTCACGGACAGTTTTCGGCTCGAGAAGCCCGTCGTCTCGATCGAACTGGACCCACGCACTTTGACCTCTGCGTGGGCGCAGGCGATCGCGGGCACGCGGATCAGCAATGCGAGCCTGGGCGTGCAGACTTTCGATCCGCGCCTCCAGGAGGCAATCGGGCGGATTCAGCCGCTACAGGACATCGAGCGGTGCACATCGATGCTGCGCGAGGCGGGCGTTACTTCCCTCAACTATGACCTCATGTACGGCTTGCCCGGACAATCCGAGAAGGACCTCGCGGACTCTCTCGCCAAAGCGGTCGAGCTAGGCGCCGATCGGATAGCGCTGTTCGGTTATGCGCACGTCCCGCATTTGATCGCCCGTCAACGGCGGATCGATGCGGACGCGCTGCCCGATCAGGCGATGCGGTTTCGAATGGCCTCGCAGGGACATGAGCTGCTCACGAGGAGCGGCTATGAGGCTGTGGGCTTCGATCATTTCGCGCTGCCGCACGACGGCCTGGCGCAGGCGACCCGCGAAAGCCGGCTGTCGCGCAATTTTCAGGGGTTCACCGACGATGACGCTCCTGTGGTGATTGGTCTTGGCGCGTCTGCCATAAGCAGCTTCCCCGACCTCCTCATCCAAAACGAAAAGAACGCAGGCCGCTATCGCATGATGCTTTCGCAGCAGCGCCTGACCGGCAATCGAGGCATCCGCCGGAATGCTGACGATCGTCTTCGCGGCGAGGTCATCGAGCAGCTGCTCTGCCAGGGGAAAGCGAGTGTGCCGGCTGATCTCCTCTTGCCCGCTCACGATCGCCTCGCGCCGTTCCTCGACCGCGGCCTGGTGTGCTGGGAGGGCGACACGCTCTCCATCGCCCCTTCCGCGCTCCCTTATGCACGCACTATCGCGGCAACTTTCGACGCCTACCGCCAACCTGACAGCAGGAGGTTCAGCTCGGCCGTGTGACCCGATCCTCCCTTAGGTAAACTACTAATGTCTCCGCCCCGGGGCCGCGGATAGGAACCGTGCACCCACCGGCCAACGCGCGGAGAGACCATGAACGCCTGTACGCAATGCGCTGTTCGCGACAAGGCGATCTGCCATTCCTTGCCCGAGGAAAGCCTGGAAGAGCTCAATCGGCTGGGGCGGCATCAAATCGTCAAGAAGGGGCAGGCGCTTGTATGGCAGGGCGACGAGTCGCTCCTTGTCGGCAACGTGCTCGAAGGCGCGCTCAAATTGTCGGTCTCGAGCGCCGATGGCCGCGACCAGACGCTCGGTATCGTGCTGCCCAGCGATTTTATCGGACGTCCGTTCGGCGCGACGAGCATGCATTCCGTCATCGCCCTCACCGACTCGCGTGTCTGCACCTTCTCGCGCTCGGCGTTCGACACTTTCGCGCAAGATCACCAGCCCCTGGAGCACGGCCTACTGGAAAGGACCCTGACCGATCTCGACAGGGCCAGACAATGGATGATGATGCTGGCGCGCAAGAGCGCCGGCGAGCGCGTCGCGATTTTCCTTCTGCACATCGCCAAGCGCCACTCCAGCGACAAGAGCGATGGACCGCTTCGCTTCGAACTGCCTCTCAGCCGCCAGGACATGGCCGATCTGCTCGGCCTCACGATCGAGACGGTCAGCCGGCAGATCACGCGTCTGCGGGACGACGGCATCATCACGACACCCTCGCGCCGGGCAATCGTCATTCTCGACCAGGACGCGCTTGAGGCTTGCACGGGCGAGTGCTGAAAGCGATGCATCGGCCCTTCCACGTCGCCCCATGGCAGCTGACCCTGGGATGCGGCCTGTTCAAGCTCCTGCTCGCCGCCGGAGCTTTCGCTCTGCCGCTCCTGCACGTCGATGCACTCCCAAAGCTTGTCGGCTGGCTGTTGCTCGCCGGTGGCCTATCCGAGCTTCTGCTCTCATGGACCGGACGCCACAGCTGGGTGGGACGGATCACCTTCGGGTCGGGCGCTCTCACGCTCGTGCTCGGCGCCCTCTTCGTGGGCGGACCGTGGCATGGCCTCTACCCGCTGGCGCCGTTCGTCATGATCTGGTTCCTCCTCCGCGCCTTGCTGTCGATCGACGTCGCGTTTCAGTCGCGCCTTACGCCCATGGCGAACTGGATATGGCTTCTCCTGCGCGGTTTCGTCGATCTCGCCTTGGGGTTGTTGCTCCTGGCTGGCGCGCCGTTTGCCATGCTGGTGATCGCCGTCTTTGGCGAAGCACCGGAATTTGTGAGGCTATTCTCGGCGACGCTCGGCTTGAGCTTCGCGGTTGCCGGCGGAGGCCTTTGTGCGATCGCGCTGACGCAAAGGCGCTATCGCCGCCCTGATCCCTTCATGACCAACACTTGAACTCGGCTGCAGACGGGTGCGCTATCCGGTAGGTAACGCGAGAGCGCTGCTCCTCTGCGTACGTCAGGCGACCAGCTGCGCGGAGAGACCGATGTCGCGAAGGTCGTCTCCGGTGACCGCATTTGTGACCAGGGCGGCTTCGTCGATTTCGAGCTTCATCATCCTGCCGATCGCCCCTGAATAGTCGAAGGCCGCTTGGCTGAGGAAATCCGTCCAGGCTGACGTGAGGATCAGCGTGCAATAGGCACCCCCTTCGTGGGGTGATCGGCGTGCAAAAAGGACCCCTTCATCCCGGGGATTTAGTTGGCCGACTGGTTTTGATCAGTTGGCGAGAACGGGATGTTGATCGTGGAGACAGTGGTTCGGATTCGGCGTGAGCATGCAGCGGGTAAGGCGATCAAGGCGATCGCTCGTGACCTTCGTTTGTCGCGGAAGGTCGTCCGCAAAGCGATCCGGTCGCCGGAGGCGGCGTTCAACTATCAGCGCAAAGTCCAGCCGCTGCCGCGGATCGGTCCTTATCAGGATCGTCTCGATGCGCTGCTTGAGGAGAACGAAGGTCGCGGCCGTCGCGATCGGCTACGGATGACGCGTATCCATGACCTGCTGGTGCGCGAGGGGTTCGATGGATCCTATGATGCGGTGCGCCGCTATGCGGCGCGCTGGCGTGCTGCGCGGCGGAAGGATGCTGGCGAAGGCGCACCGGCGTTCATCCCGATGACCTTCCAGCCGGGTGAGGCCTACCAGTTCGACTGGAGCCACGAGGATGTGGAGATCGCCGGCAAGCCGATGCGGGTGAAGGTGGCGCATATGCGTCTCTGCGCCTCGCGCGCACCCTATGTCCGGGCCTATCCGCGCGAGGGCCAGGAGATGCTGTTCGATGCCCATGCCCGGGCGTTCGCGTTCTTCGGCGGTGTGCCGCGACGCGGTATCTACGATAATATGAAGACGGCGGTGACGGCCGTGTTCACCGGCAAGGAACGTGTGTTCAACCGCCGCTTCCTCATCATGACCGATCATTACATGGTCGAGCCGACCGCCTGCTCGCCGGCGGCGGGATGGGAGAAGGGCCAGGTCGAGCAGCAGGTCCAGACGATCCGAGGCCGCTTCTTCCAGCCGCGGCTCCGGTTCGCCAGCCTGGCCGAGCTCAACGGGTGGCTGGAGGCCGAGTGCCGACGCTGGGCCGAGCATCATGCCCATCCCGAACGCGGGGATATTACCGTCGCCGAGGCGTTGGATATGGAGCGACCGGCCCTGCAGCCGATCCTGACGCCGTTCGACGGCTTCCATGAGAGCGAGCATGCCGTCACCGGCACTTGCCTCATCAGCTTCGATCGCAACCGCTACTCGGTCATGTCGACGGCCGCACGCCGGACCGTTCAGGTGCGCTCCTACGCCGATCGCATCGTCATACGCTGCGGGGATGCGATCGTCGGGGAGCATGAGCGCCACTTCGGTCGGAACCGCACGATATACGATCCTTGGCATTATCTGCCGGTCCTCGCGCACAAGCCCGGTGCGCTGCGTAACGGCGCACCGTTCCAGGACTGGGATCTGCCGCCCGCCCTGCACCGATTACGGCGAAGGCTCGGCACCGGGGACGAGGCCGATCGCAGGTTCGTGCGGGTCCTCTCGGCGGTCCTCACCGATGGCCTGGAGCCGGTAGAGGCTGCCGTGCGCGAAGCGTTGGCGAACGGAACGGCTGTCAACGGGCACCGAAGATTCCGCAAAAGTGGGCATCTAAAATTCCCTAGTTTGGCGGGAGGGTTTGTGTCGGTGATCAGCCGTGATGGAGATCGGGCTTTTCCTTTGCTGGCGGGCGGCCGCGCCGCTTTGGCAAGGGCGGCGGGTTGTTGGACGGTGCCATGCGCGCATGCTCGGGCAGCAGGTCGGCGTGCTGTCGCATGCGATAGCTGGAGCCCTCGATCTGGATGACCACAGCGTGGTGAAGAAGGCGGTCGAGCAGCGCGGTGGCCACCACCGGATCGCCAAAGACATCACCCCATTCGGCGAAGCCGCGGTTTGACGTCAGGATCATGGCACCCTTTTCATATCGGGCGTTGACGAGCTGGAAGAAGAGATTGCCGCCGCCGGGCGTGACGGGAAGATACCCGATCTCGTCGACGACGAGCAGGGAGGATCGGCATAGGAAGCGGATCTTCTCGCGCAACGTGCCCTCGCGTTCAGCCTTGGTCAGTGAAGCGATCAGATCGGCGAGCGGGATGAAGTAGACGCTCTTGCCCGCCTTCACGGCCTCGACGGCAAGGGCCGTGGCGATATGGCTTTTCCCGGTACCGGGCGGGCCCAGCAGATGCACCACCTCGGCCCGGTTGATGAAGTCCAGGCCAGCGAGCGCCAGGATGCGGTTCCGGTCGAGCGATGGCTGGAAGGAGAAGTCATATCCGTCCAGCGTCTTGATGATCGGCAGCCTTGCCATGCGCAGGGCTGCCTTGATCCTGCGGTTCTCCCGGAGCGACAGTTCTTCGTTCAGCAATATGTCGATGGCCTCGATGCCATCGATTTTGCCCTGCTCTATGCCGCGCAGGGTGGCGTCGAGCATCTCCAGGGCGCGTGGCATTTTGAGATGGACCAGGCTGCGGCGGATATTATCGACGCGGGATGCGGCACCCCCATGGTTCATGGCCGTTCTCCCCGCGCCAGTTGGCTGCCGATCGCTTGATAGATGGCCAGGGAGCGCACGGTGACATGCTCGCCTACACGACCGATGGCGATTACCTCTTTACCATGGATACGGCGCTTGGCGCCGCTGCTGCCTGTCCGGTGCGCAGGATCGATCCTGCACTGCCGGCGCCCCTCAAGAACCGGGTGCTCGGCAATGACCTGGCCCCGGTCTACGATCCGGATCTTGTCGGGCAACTGCTGGATTTCGACGACGCGCCGGGTGCGATCGGGAACGCTGTAGTAATTGCCGCCGACCGAGACCATCCCATCGTGGCTGACGCGGCGCTCCAGCTTCAGAACAGCGTCAAAGCGGCCCGCCGGAAGCAGCTGCAACTCAGGCTGCTCGGCGGCGAAGGCTTCAGCAATAATCCGCTGCGTCGTGCCGTGGACACGGACGTTGGCGACGGTATCGAGCCAGTCGATCAGCTGGACATTGAGATCGTCCAGATTGCGGAAGCTCCGGCCCAGGAAGAAGTCCTTGCGGATATAGCTGAACGGCCGCTCGACCTTTCCCTTGGTCTTGGCCCGATAGGGACGGCAGGCGCGTGGCACGAAGCGATAATGCCCGGCCAGAGCCAGCAATGATCGATTGTAGATGATATGGCCCTGATCATCTTCCCCGGTCACGGCGGTTTTCATGCGATCGTAGAGGATTTCGATCGGGACGCCGCCGAGCGCTTCAAAGGCCTGCATATGACAGCGCAACAGGCTTTGGAGATCCTGATGCATGACGTAGCGCGCAAACAGGAAGCGCGAATGGCCCAGCACCAGGCTGAACAGCCAGACGATCCGGCTGACGCCGGGCTCATCGGTAAATTCGACGACGAACCGGGCAAAGTCGACCTGTGCCTGCACGCCAGGCGGCGTCTCGAAGCGAACCTCGAAGGGCTTGGGGCCGTTTTCCGGTCGGATCGCTGCCAGGAACCGCTTTACCGCGGTATAGGCGCCCATATACCCCAGCTCACGGATTTCCCGCGTCAGACGCGCCGCCGTCAGATCGGGAAAGGCCGTCACTCGTTCACGCAAAAATTCTAGATAGGGTGCCAGTTTGTTCGGTCGGCCAAGCATGCGCGGGCCGTAAACCGGGGCCTCGATGCCCCGTTCGATATATTTTCGGATGGTCTTGGGGTCGCGACCAGTGCGTCGGGCAATGGCGGATATCGATACGCCCTGTCGATGTAGTTCGAGGATCATCATCAATTCTCCAAGTCGGATCATCGGCCCCGTCTCCGCGTCTGCAAAGGAGATGAGGACAATGTCGGCTCATCTCATTCTGCCGGGGCTAGCCCCGGCAGAATGAGATGAAGGGGCCACCAACTAGGGAATTTTCAAAGCCCACTTTTGCGGAGAATTGCACGACCGATGACAACGGCCAGCGACGAGCTGATCCTCAACATCCTCTCCCGGCGCCGCGAGCCGGCGACACCCCACAGCATCGTCACTTCGGAAGACCGGATGCTGCAGCATCCTCCGCTCGCCGACTGTGCCCGCTATGATCTGCTGCGAGGCTATGATGCAGCGGCATGATATGATCGACACGATGCGCGGCCTCGGACTCAAGGGCATGGCGGCGGCGTTCGACGAGGCGGTCACTACCGGCCTCCAGCGCAAGCGCACCACCATGGAGATACTGACCGACCTGCTCCGTGCCGAGGCGACCCACCGGGATGCAGCCTCCATCCGCTATCGGATGACGGCTGCGAGGCTGCCCGTGGTGAAGGACCTGGAGCGGTTCAGCTTCGAGGGCACACCGATCAATGAGGAGATGATCCGCTCCCTTCACGACGGCTCCTTCCTCCCGCCTCGCCGCAATATCGTGCTGGTCGGCGGCACGGGGACAGGCAAGACCCACCTCGCCATCGCGATCACCGCCAATGTCGTGCGAAGGGGCGCTCGCGCCCGCTACTTCAACACCGTCGATCTGGTGACACGCCTCGAAGAGGAGACCCGGATCGGCAAAGGCGGGACCCTGGCGGCGCAGCTGTCGCGGCTCGACCTGATCGTGCTTGACGAGCTCGGTTATCTGCCGTTCGCCCGCTCGGGAGGGCAGTTGCTGTTCCACCTCATCAGCAAGCTTTATGAGCGCACCAGCGTCATCATCACCACGAACCTCGCCTTCGGTGAATGGCCGACCGTGTTCGGCGATCCCAAGATGACCACGGCGCTGCTCGACCGCGTCACCCACCACTGCGATATCGTCGAGACGGGCAACGACAGCTGGCGCTTCAAAAACCGCAGCTGACAGCCACCTTCGGCGCCTTCAAAAATCTATCTTGCGCTGCGCGCGCCTCCGGTCGGGCTACGCCCGCCCTCCGCCGCACGCAGCGCAAGGCCATCTTCAACAAACCAACATCATATCCGAAAAGGGGTCCCTCTTCGACGCCGATCGGGGGTCCCTTTTGAACGCCGTTTGACAAGGCTGACGTGACCCCCTGATTTTCCTCCAAGTGTGATTAGAGTCCGGCCCTGAAGGACGGACGGACGATGAAGCGATCGAGGTTCACGGAAGAGCAGATCATTGCGGTGCTGAAGGAAGCCGAGGCCGGTGCGAAGACCGGCGAGCTGGCCCGGCGCCACGGCGTGTCGGAAGCGACGATCTACAACTGGAAGGCCAAGTATGGCGGCCTGGAGGTGTCCGAGGCGCGGCGGCTGCGCGCGCTGGAGGACGAGAACGCCAAGCTGAAGCGGTTGTTGGCCGATGCGATGCTGGACAACGCAGGCCTGAAGGGCCTCCTCGCAAAAAATTGGTGACGCCCGCTGCCAAGCGAGAGGCGGTCGCTCGTCTCCAGGCAGCCCTGGGGATGAGTGAGCGGCGGGCGTGTCGTGTCATCGGCGCTGATCGGAAGAGCATGCGCTACCGGTCGCAGCGGGATGATGATGCCGATCTTCGGTCGAAGCTGCGCGAGCTGGCGCAGCAGCGCCGCCGGTTCGGCTATCGCCGGCTGCACATCCTGCTGCGGCGGGAGGGCGTGGTGATCAACCGCAAGAAGACCCAGCGGCTCTACCGCGAGGAGAAGCTGGCGGTCCGACGACGAAGGAACCGTCGCCGCGCCATTGGTGCGCGGGCGCCGGCGCCTGTGCTGGCGTTGCCCAACCAGCGATGGAGCCTGGACTTCGTGCACGATCAGATGGCGTCGGGACGCCGGTTCCGGGTGCTCAACATCGTCGACGATGTGACCCGCGAGTGCCTGCGTGCGGTGCCGGATACGTCGATATCGGGGCGCAGGGTCGTGCGCGAGCTAACCGACCTCATCGCCGAGCGCGGCAAGCCCGGCATTATCGTCAGCGACAACGTCCTGGGTCACGAAGGAAAGCGAGATTTGGTCAACAGATCTCTATGCGCCGACATTGAGCGGCGAGGCATGCATTCTGAGCCAGATGGCTTCCACCGTCAACGGGATCGCTCCCTGCCATAGCAAACACAGGATCCAGCGGCGCCGAAGCGGCCGTGGTCCTCACCGTCCTTAGAACGAGATACGCACCCAGGTGGAAGGCCCGAACATTATCTACAGGGTCGCTTTCGCGCCCTCACGGCACTTGCAGAGAGGGGTCCTTCCACCTGGCATCCGACCGTTCAAGGAACGGTCGGTACTCTGTCCCCGTCTTGATGACGGCATGGGCAACGCGCGCCATCTTGGCGGTGAGCGCCGTCATCGCCTTGCGGCGACGATCGGCATCGTCCGCGTGCCCGGCAGTGTATCGTCCGAGCTTGTCGCGGAAACTGTTGTTGCGCTGACGTGCGGCGACCTGGGCAGCCATCCAAAAGGTCCGCCGCAATCGCGCATTACCGTATTTGGACAGCATCGTGCGGCCTCGGAATGTGCCGGACTGCCGGGTCGCAAGATCAAGACCGCAGAACTTCAGGAACTGGCGGTGATGGCTGAAGCGGCGTAGATCGCCTGCCTCGGCGAGAATGGTCAACGCATTGATGGGCCCAATGCCGGGGATCATGCGCAAGAGCTGATAATCGCGGTTTTCGGCCAGCATGGCATGCGCCGTTCGCTCGATCTCGTCGCGCTGTCGGATCAGGTTGCGTGCTTGGGCGATCACCATGCGGAACATAGCGATCGAGACGGAATCCTCGTCGACAGGTAGCGCCACGGAGGCGCAGGCGGTCTCGTAGATATCGTTGATCAGCCGGGCTTTGGACACCTTGCGGCCGACCAAGTCCCATGCTTCGCGGGAGAAAGTCTCCTGGCCGAGCACAGTCATGCTGGCTGGGGTCGGGAATCGTTCGAGCAGAGCAAGGAACCAGTCGGATCGGCTGTTGCCAGCGAAGCGTTCAATCTCCGGGAAATAGAGCGGCAGGTAGTGGGTCAGGATGCGATGCCATGTCTGCGTCTTAGCCTTGGAGATCGCCTCGTGCGTTTTCGACATCTCCTGCAGGTCGTTGATCCCGGCGGCGAGCGGATCGACGTATCGCTGGGTGGCGCCAATCCGCAGCATGTGCAGGATCACTTGCGCATCCTTGGAATCGTTCTTGTCCCAGCCATTGTGCAGAGCCTCGCGCGTTCGAGCCAAGGCAACGGACGAGATCAAGCGCAACTCGAAGCCGGCGGACAGCAGGCGATGCGCCAGCGTGCGATGGTAGTTACCAGTAGCCTCGAAGCCGACGATGATCGGACGCCCGATGTCGCTAAGATCCGTGGCCAGGCGATCATAATCTGCCTTTGTCGCCATCACCGTCATGCGACGTCGGGGTCCGCCTTCTGGACGTTCGATCAGGACCTCCTGGCGGTGTTTGGACATATCGATGGCTACCAGCACGGCGTCGGTGGGATTAGAGCTACGCTTGGTCATGGTCGGTCTGTCTCCAAAGGGTTGAGTCGACAACTTCACTTTAGAGACCTGCGGGCCGATCATGACCGCCTTGATGAAGCCTGCGGGCGCTACGCGCCCTTGCCTTCATCAAGGCGGTGCGCCCCTTCGAGGGGCCGCTTCCCAATGTGCTACGGCACCGAGCTGACCTCGAACGCGGTCCTCGCCTGGTGCGGGGAGATCGGCGTCGAGTGGCACTACATCGCTCCGGGCAAGCCGATGCAGAACGGCTACGTCGAGAGCTTCAACGGTCGCATGCGCGACGAACTGCTCAACGAGACCCTGTTCCTCAGCCTGGACCATGCTCGCGTGGCGATCGCCGCCTGGGCCGACGACTACAACCGGGAGCGACCGCACTCAGCCCTTGGATACGAAACCCCAGCGGCGTTCGCCGCTGAACTAGATAAGCAATGGCCTGCTTCGCTACGCCCTACGGGCTCCGCTGCGCAGGCCATTGCTCAACCCGCGCTCATGCGCAACAAAGCTGCCGGGCTCTAATCCCCGCTGGTGGAAACCAGGGGGTCACGTCAAGGCGGCAACAATATCTCCGGGTGACTGCGCGGTGCCCAGTTCGCCCACCAGCGTCATGTCTGCTTCGAGACGCCGCGACGCCAACCTCAACGCGTCGCGCTGACATTGCTGTACGAACTGCCCTGCCGCTCCCTGGGCACTGGAAACGAGTTCCGATACGATCGATATGCTTGGTGCAGCAGCCGCAAGCTGGGTTTCCACGAAGGTGTTCCAGAAGTCCGTAGCCATCAAACCGTCGTCAGCCATCGCCTTCTCGCAATCTCGAGTTGTTGTTGCGTTGCAGCAGGGTACAACTTGCAGCGTAGAGATGCGAGACCCGGGGAAGCGGAATTGCCGATCGCGCGTTACGGCCTGCAGCACTCCAGACCTGCCGTCCTCCGCCTGCATCCGCAGCAGGCCCGGCTTGGTCTTCATCGAAGCGGGGATTCGAGTTGATCAACCACAGCCTTGTCCGCGAACTCGGGCCCACCTTGCGCGCAGATCCCTCGCGGGTCGTCATTCGGCCGTTCGTCCCGGGCGACGATCCGACCGTGCCCGATCCTGCGCTGCGATCCAGGATCGGCCGCATCATCGAGCGGATCGTCGCACTTGACGCACAGACATGCCGCTCCGAGCTTGAGCGCATCCTCGCCAGTCTTGCCGGGCGTCACGGCGACGTCGAGCAGGTGCTGCTGCGGCGGTGCAACGACCTTGTCTGCCCCCCTGCAATCCCCTCCCCCGGACTGACGAAGGATCAGATGCTCCTCATCGGCGCCTATATGAGCGCTGAATATTCGTACGAATCCGCCGCCCTTTTCAATCCGAGCATCGTGCCGCACCCCGAGGCGGCGAAGGTCGCCGGAGCGTCCCGCTTCCTGCTCTCGCTCCGCGCTGTCGGAGAAGGTCATCTCTCGTCCATCACTTTCCGGACCGGACATTTCGACGGCTCGCATGTGGAGCTCGATCCGGTCAGCGCCATTTCGACTCCGCCGCGGGTCGAGCCGCTGCCGGGCGGAGAGGCTGACGATCCCGGGGTCCGCCTGACCTGCGGAAGCTTCCCGGACATCTCATCGCTGGTTATTTTCCCCGTGACCTTCCGTCAGAGGCATGGCCTTGAAGATCTGCGGCTTACTCGCTTCGAGGAGGAGAATGGCTACAGCTTCTACCTGGGGACCTATACCGCAGCCGGGGGCGAGACCGTCCGCCAGGAACTGCTGCGGACCACCGATTTTCAAAGCTTTGAATTGAGCGCGCTGCGCACCGATGTATCCGACACCAAAGGAATTGCGATTTTCCCGAGGCGCATTGCCGGGCACTATGCCGCTCTCGCGCGCCTCGATCACGAAAGCATCTGGCTGCTTCGGTCCAATGACCTCTACAATTGGACGGATGGAGCGACCATCCTGCGGCCCTGCTTCCCGTGGGAATTTGTGCAGCTCGGCAATTGCGGGTCGCCGATCGAACTCGACGAAGGTTGGCTCGTGATCACCCATGGCGTCGGGCCTGTTCGTAACTACAGCCTTGGCGCCTGTCTTCTCGACAAGCAAAATCCTGCCCTCGTGCTGGGACGCTCCACGTCCCCATTGATCACCACTGACCCAAAGGATCGGGACGGCTACGTCCCGAACGTGGTCTACAGCTGCGGGGCTCTCCTACATGAGCGGACCTTGCTGCTGCCCTATGGCCTCGCCGACTCTTTCGTCAGCTTCGCCACTGTCGACGTCGATCGGCTGCTGGCCACACTCCGCTAAAGCCTAAACCGGCCAACCGCGCCGATGCGGCGTGAACGATCAGTGAGCCAGCAGGACCGGGCAACTGGGATGGTCGAGAACGGACCGTGTCGCGCCGCCAAGCACGAATTCCCGCGCGCGCGAGTGGCCAAAGGCGCCCATGACCAACAGGTCGCCCTTCGTCTCTTCGCGGTAGGCCTGCAAGGCAATGCCCGCATCCCGCCCGCCAGCGGGCACCTCTACCATTTCGGCCGTGATTCCGTGACGCTCGAGAAAGCGGCAGGCGTCGGCAACCGGCGTGTCGCGGCCCACGTCCTTGTCCTGAGTCACGGTGACAAGGGCGACGGAGCTGGCCTGATGGCAAAGCGGCAGCGCATCGGCGAGGGCGCGAGCAGCCACACGGCTTCCATCCCACCCCACGATGATGCGCTCGAACTTCAGAGCTGCCCCCTCCCCTGGAAGGAGCAGCACCGGCCTTGCCGACTCGAATGCCAGGCCCTCAGCCATCGCCGGCGTCGCGGGATGGCCATGGACCGGAACGATGGTCAGGTCATAAGCGCGCGCTTTTTTTGCAAGCGCCCAGTGGGTCACCTGCCCGGGGCAGTCGATGACGAAGGCCTCGCCGCGTCGCGACTCGTCGACAACTGCGGAAAACTGCTGGACCAGCGCGTCCGCCTGCTCCTCGCTGCGGCGGTTCTCCGCCGCAATGATCTGATCGGCCTGAAGCAATTTGTTCGCCAGCCAGTTCGATACGGGAGGAACGTGCACGCGGCAGACGCCGAGCGACAGCCTCGCTCCGATCAGCGCCGCGGCTGCTTGTGCACGCTCGATCGCTTCCACCGGGGTGGCTTCGGCGTAACTGTTCGCCTGAAGAAGTATGTCGCGAATAGCCATCTCAAACCTCCGTTTCGCCTGGTATCGCAGACCCGGCGCCGTGCGCCGATCCGTAATCATCCGGAAAGACCGAAAGGCGCAGCCCGCTAGACTGGCACCGCGACAGCTGCCGCTTGCTCGCAGCGCAGCCCATGCTCGAAACGATTGGGTGAGGACCACGTCTCCGCGGCATCGAAGCAGGCGCGGAAAAAAGGATGAAGATACTCTGGATGGGGCGGAGCGGCGCGGCGTGATGGTGCGAAAATGTGCCGGCCTTGGCGGACGGAGCCTCTGGTCTCTTGGCCGATTTGCTTCTTGAACACGCGTACCGTCCTGTCCAGCCTAGATCTCCTGAATAGCGGAGTAATCCATGCCCAGTATTTCGACGCTCACCCTCAACCCCACAATCGATGTCGCTTACGAAGTGGGGCAGGTCTATCATACGCGCAAGATGCGGACCGAGGCGGAGTTTTATTCGCCCGGTGGCGGCGGCATCAACGTTGCCCGGGTCTTCGTTCGGCTCGGAGGCAACGCACGGAGCTACTATGCCTCAGGCGGCGCCACAGGGCCTGCTCTCGACGGCCTGCTCGACCTGCATCAACTCGTACGCAATCGCATTCCCATCCAGGGTCACACGCGGGTAAGCTCGGCCGTTCTCGAGCGGGAAACCGGCAAGGAGTATCGGTTCGTTCCTCAGGGTCCGAGCTTTACCTCCGCCGAATGGCAGGCCTGCCTCGAACAGCTCGCTCAGGCCAAGGGCGATTTCCTGGTCGCGAGCGGCTCTTTGCCGCCTGGCGTCCCGGAGGATTTCTACGGCCGCGTCGCCACGATCATGGCGACGCGCGGAATACCGATGGTACTCGACAGCTCGGGTCCAGGCCTGAAAGGCGGCCTGGCGGAGGGCGGCTTGTTCCTGATCAAGCCGAGCATCGGCGAACTTCGGCAATTCGTGGGCGAAGATCTCGCCGCGATCGAGGACGTGAGCGAAGCTGCCATGGCGATCGTCCGCGCAGGCCAGTCCAGATATGTCGCAGTGACCATGGGACATGAGGGCGCGCTCCTGGCGACTCCTGACGGCGCGCAGATTCTGCCTGCCCTGGAAGTCGACGCGAAGAGCGCCGTGGGCGCGGGCGACAGCTTCCTCGCAGCAATGGTTTTCGCGCTGAGCTGCAGCTGGTCGATCACGGACGCATTCCGCTTCGGTGTCGCAGCCGGCGCTGCCGCGGTCCTTAACCCGGGTCACGATCTCGCTCAGGCCGAGGAGATCCGCCGCCTCTACCCACAGGTGCCGCAACCGGCCTGATGCTCGGCCGAGCTCGCCGCCCTCCCCCGCACAACTAGACGGCAACGCCCGGCATCCGCTCTTGCCACCTGCAAGGCGACCGAGCCGAAGAGGGCGCAAACATCTTAGCACCGGCGCGAAGCGGATCGACATTGGCCAGGCGCTCGTCCCGCTTGATTGCGCCATGGGAACCCGCCGCGCCGCGGCCACTGTGATCAGCCGGCATGACCGGTTCGACCGGCGGCCCTACCCGTTCCCGCTACCGCCGACGGCAGAAGATCGGGCGCTCGCTACCACGGGGTGGCGCGGCCGCTGGTCCTTTTCGAAACAGGTAAGATTATCGATCGTGGTCGCCGCGATCGCGGTCATCGCCTCGACGGTGAAGAAGGCCTGGTGGCCGGTGATCAGCACGTTCGGAAAGGTGAGCAACCGCGCAAAGAGGTCGTCCTGCAGGATCTCGTCCGACAGGTTTTCGAAGAAGAGGTCGCCCTCTTCCTCGTAGACATCGAGACCGAGATAGCCGATCACCCCGTTCTTGAGCCCCTCGATTAAGGCCCGGGTGTCGACAAGCGCGCCGCGTCCGGTGTTGATGAGCATCACGCCTCGCTTCACCCGCGACAGCGCATTGCCGTCGATCAGATGCCGCGTCTCCGGCGTCAGCGGGCAATGAAGAGTAATGATGTCGGAGGAGGCTAACAGGGTCTGCAGATCGACGATCTCGGCGCCGGCCGCGCAAATCTCGGGTGTCGGCGCCGGATCGTGAACAAGGATGCGGCAGCCAAAGCCGGCAAGGATCCGCGCCACCGCGGTGCCGATCTTCCCCGCTCCGACGACGCCTGCGGTGCGGCCCTTGAGATCGAAGCCAAGCAAGCCGTCGAGCGCGAAATTCCCTTCGCGAACCCGCGCATAGGCCCTGTGGATCTTGCGATTGAGCGTCAGGATAAGTCCGACGGTGTGTTCTGCAACCGCATCCGGCGAATATGCCGGGACCCTGCCGACGGCGATGCCGAGCTCGTTCGCGGCGGCAAGGTCGACATGATTGAAGCCAGCGCTGCGCAAGGCGAGCATTTTTGTGCCGCCGGCAGCAAG
Organism: Sphingobium sp. WTD-1; assembly: GCF_030128825.1. Lineage (NCBI taxonomy): Bacteria > Pseudomonadati > Pseudomonadota > Alphaproteobacteria > Sphingomonadales > Sphingobiaceae > Sphingobium > Sphingobium sp. WTD-1. Next base: position 124,860 of record NZ_CP119128.1, read on the forward strand.
CCGCGTGAGGACCGGGCGATCGAGCACATCGTTCACAAACGCGCATATGGCAGAGGTCCCTGCTGCGAGCAGCGCGCTTTCCTCGGTCAGGCGAACTTCGAGATAGCGCATCCGGTGCGGCGCGCCTTTCGCCGCATTGGCCTCATCCAGAAAGCGCCGATCATATGCCTTGGTGCTGAAAACCGTCACGTCCATGGCTGCGCTTCCCTTTGTCCTCCACCGTAGCGGCCCGTATGTCCCTCAACGCGCAAGCACGTCGCCGAGGTTCCCGGGCGCCTGTGCATTGCCTTGTGGACATGCTCTCGACAACCTGTGTGTACCGCGGGGATTAGCTGTTGCTCGAAGACTGCGAGCAGCTGCTCGTCCCTGCACCTCGTCCCGCCGGACGGCGATTGGCGGCGGACCTCCGGAGCGTTACCTAGAGACAATGGCGGAAAGGAGCATCAAGCTGCCTTCCGCAAAGTACTCCACCCATCAAGCTAGCCAGGAAGAGGGTCGCCTATGCCAAGCTCTTTCGTCATCTGGTTCGAAGATGTCGGGATCGCCGACATCCCGCGTGTTGGCGGCAAGAACGCCTCCTTGGGCGAGATGACCGTGGCGCTCGCCGCGGACGGGATGAGGGTACCCGCCGGCTTCGCGACCAGCGCCGAGGCTTACCGTCTGTTCGTCGAGGAGAACGGTCTTACGCCCGAGATCGAAGAGCTTTTCTCATCCTATCACGCAGGCACTGCGACGCTTCAGGAAACCGGCGAAGCCATTCGCTCGCGCTTCCTCGAGGCGGAATTTCCCGCATCCCTCGCGAACGAAATCCAGGCAGCCTATCTGGAGCTCGGTGAGCGCATCGGGTCAGATCGCCCTGCGGTGGCGGTGCGTAGCAGCGCAACGGCGGAGGATCTTCCAGACGCGAGCTTCGCCGGTCAGCAGGAAACCTTCCTCAACGTGCGCGGAAGCCGCGCCCTCCTGGAGGCCTGCCGGCGCTGCTACGCATCGCTCTTCACCGACCGCGCGATCAGCTACCGTGAAGCCAAGGGGTTCGACCATCTCGAGGTCGCCCTGTCCATTGGCGTCCAGCAGATGGTCCGGTCGGATCTCAGTGGATCAGGCGTCATGTTCTCGATCGACACCGAGACCGGTTTCCCCGGTGCGATCGTCATCAGCGCGGCCTGGGGACTGGGCGAGACCGTGGTCCAAGGTTCGGTCGATCCCGCCAAATATGTCGTCTTCAAGCCTCTGCTCGACACGCCGGGCGCCGTGCCGATCATCGAGAAGAGCCTGGGCGCGAAGGCGACGCGCATGACTTACGCTGAAGGCGGCAGCAGGCGCACCCGCATCGAAGACACGACCCTCAAGGAGCGGGAGGCTTTCGTCCTGGGTGACGAGGACATCATCCAGCTGGCGCGTTGGGCCGCGGCCATCGAGCGCCACTACGCACGCCCCATGGACATGGAGTGGGCGAAGGACGGCGAGAGCGGCAAGCTGTACATCGTCCAGGCGAGACCGGAGACCGTCCAGGCGCAGACCAGTCGCACATCGTTCAGCCATTACAGCCTGAAGCAGAAGGACACACCGATCGCGACGGGAGCAGCGATCGGCAGCGCGATCGCGGTCGGCAGAGCCTGTGTCATCCGAACGGCCAAGGATATCGAGAGCTTCAAGGAAGGTGCGATCCTGGTCACCGAGACCACCGACCCTGACTGGGTCCCCATTATGAAGCGCGCCGCAGGCATCGTCACCGATCACGGCGGAACGACCAGCCATGCCGCGATCGTGGGAAGGGAACTCGGCGTGCCAGCAATCGTCGGCACGGGTGACGCGAGCCGCCTCATCCAGGAGGGGCAGAGCATCACTTTAAGCTGCGCAGAAGGAGACGCCGGCGCGGTCTACGAGGGCGAGCTCGAATTTGAGATCGAAGACGTCGACGTGGGCGCTCTCCCCGAGCTTGCGACCGCGATGATGGTCAACATCGCCAATCCGGCAGCCGCGTTCCAGTGGTGGCGTCTGCCGGCGCGCGGCGTCGGCCTCGCGCGCATGGAATTCATTATCAACTCGCTGATCAAAGTGCATCCGATGGCGCTCGTTCATCCGGAACGGACCGATCCGGAGACGCAGCGCCGGATCGAGGCGCTCACGCGTGGCTATGACGATCCGGCCGACTACTTCGTCGACGTGCTGGCGCGCGGGATCGCGAAGCTTGCCAGTCCTTACCACCCCCACCCCGCCATCGTTCGCTTGAGCGACTTCAAAACCAACGAATATGCGCACCTTCTAGGCGGAGAAGCCTTCGAGCCGCAGGAGGAAAACCCGATGCTGGGTTTTCGCGGCGCTTCGCGCTACTACGACGATCGCTACCGCGAGGGGTTCGCCCTCGAATGCCGGGCGCTCAAACGGGTTCGCGAGACGCTCGGATTCTCCAATGTCATCATCATGGTGCCGTTCTGCCGGACGCCGGCCGAAGCGGATCGTGTGCTCGAAACGATGGCGCAAAACGGTTTGCGGCGCGGCGAACACGGTTTGCAAATTTACATGATGTGCGAGATACCCTCGAACGTCATCCTCGCAGAACAATTCGCCCGACGTTTCGACGGGTTCTCGATTGGCTCGAACGACCTGACCCAGCTTGTGCTCGGCGTCGATCGTGACTCTGGTTTCCTGACGAACCTGTTCGACGAGCGCGACGAGGCCGTGACCCGCATGATCGCGGACGTCATCGCCAAGGCCCATGCAGCGGGTATCAAGATCGGCATCTGTGGGCAGGCGCCCAGCAATCACGCCGACTTCGCCGCCTTCCTCGTCGCGCAAGGCATCGATTCGATATCCCTGAACCCGGACAGCTTCGTCCGCACGATTGCTGTCATCGCCGCCGCGGAGCGGGAGCGAGGCAGCTGACGCGAGTGGCACCAAACAGATCGTGCGGGCGGCCATCGGGTCCGCCGTCGCGGGCAGCTGCGGTCTTGCAGGAAGAATAAGCGACCCCGCCGCCGGGGGGTCTCGAGAGGCGGCGGGGTCAGGCTCCGGAGCGTGTGGCGAAAACGCCGACAAGCTCCGGGGCGGGGGGTCTTGTCAATGGGCGAAGAGCAGCGGAATCTCAGCGCCGTCGATGAGGTCCCGGGTGACACCGCCCAGGATCATTTCCCGCAGGCGCGAGTGCCCATAGGCTCCAAGCGCCAGCATCGCCGCGCCATGCTCCCGCGCGCCGCGGATGAGTGCCTCGGCGTCCGAGCCGTCGCCGCGGGACAATGCGACCACATCGGCATCGAAGCCGTGGCGAGCGAGATGCCGTGCGATGTCGGCGCCAGGCTCGGACCCATGGCCTTTTTCACTAGGCTTGCCGTTCAGCACGAGGACGTCGATCTTCGCGCCGGGATCGGCCAGCGCCTTGGCTTCCCGCAAGGCGAGCGTCGCCTCACGCGTGGCGTTCCAGCCAATCGCCAGATGGTCGACCGCGCCGGGGCGGTGACCTTGCGGGAGCACGAGGACCGGCCGTCCGGAAGCGAACAGAATACTCTCGATCGTCTCGCGGCGGATCGGCGGATGCTCATAGGCGCTTCTGGGACCAAACAGGACGAGATCGGCATAGCGCGCATAGACGGCCGCCTTCGAGAAGATCACGGCCGGCTGATCGGAGATCGTGCGCACTTCGATGTTGGCGGCGCCGGCTGCCTTGGTGATCCGCGCCTCCTTGGCGCTGACAGCTTCAGCGTAATCGTCGAGGAAGACGTAAGGCGGCCCCATTGTCAGCGCATAGGTTTCCGCGGGCATCGCCGAGAGCACGACGAAGGACAGCCTGGCATCATGAAAAGCTGCAAAGGCGATCGCGTCTTCCAGAAACTGCCCGTCCTGTTCGCCGGTATCGACAACCGCGAGAAGATCCCTGATCGGCATTCCCGTCCTCCATTTGGCTCACGCGACGAGTTGTAGCCGCCCCGCGAGCCAGCTTCATTTGTGGGATATACGTAGGCGCGCCGGCAGGTTGCATGGGCAGCAAAGCCAGGCGCGGGAGACGTCCGGAGTTACTGGATTGGCGGCCGGTAATCCGCGCTTTGCAGCGTCAAGATATAGGCGGCGAGGTCATCGACATGGCCAGGCGCGATCTCGAACTTCATCACTTCGGGGAAATTGTGCGAATCGCGCAGCCAGGGCTTCAGCGTGTCGAGCGTGAGACCCCGTGCGTTCGCAACCGCTTCGAAGCTCGGCGCTTCCGGTCTTGGCGAGCTGCCCTCCCCGACGCCATGGCAGGCGGCGCAGTGGGCGCGCGCGAAAGCGGCTCCGCGCGACGCGGGCGTGTCCCGTCCGGCCGCAGCGGCGATCGATGACCGGCCGCCCGCCGCCGCGCTGCACGCCGCGGTGAGGATGACGACTGCAGAGAGGAGGCCGGCCTTGCGCATGCGCGCAATCTATCGGGAGCCGCAATTGTGCGTCAACCGGCCGCCGGCCGTAACAGATGCGAGGGGCAAGTCGTGCAATCGCTCGCGCCGAAGCCGTTGGCCGTGCAAACGAACAAGCCCGAGCCGATGAGAGTGCCGACGATCGCGCACTCGTTGCCGCCCTCTACCGCAATGGCTTGCGCGGTGGCGGCTACTGAGGTCAGGTGATCGATATGCCAGCGAAGCGTCTTGCTGCGCTTCAGATGCCTTGCGATTCTGGCGCGCAGGCCTCCGGGGCCGTAGGCTCTCCCCGCGTAGACGTACCAGCCGGGCCCGAAGCTATCGGAGCCGGATCGGCTGGAAAAGACCACCTTCTCGTCCAGGCGGAGCAAGATAGCGTAAGCGCCCGTGCTCAATGGCAGGGTCGCGATGCTGTCCGCTGCAACCGGCACTCCGCCGATAAGCTGGCCCATGGCCGCCATGAAGCGGCTCTCGTCGGAAGTGATGGCGCATGGCGAACCGAAGTGAACGTCGCTGCGGCTCATGACGAATGGTGAAACTCTCGCGGAGAAAGGGTGTGATTTTTGTCGATGATAGGATGGCGGGAATCGGCAGGAAAGGTCAGGCCGTTTCACTCACGTTTATCTTGGATCGCTTGACCATTGGGGGGGACGACCGTGCGACCCCGAGCTTTTCGGCGCCTGATTATGGCCGAGCCCAGGGAGCGGCGCTGCAGGACCCATACATGACAAGCAAGCCCATGGTCTAGCGCTCGAACAGACGGGGATGCTTTTCTATGAAACGCCGGCCCCAGCTATCGAGATAGGCTTTGCGCGGTTGCCGCATATAGCGGTAGCCAGCCAGGGACACGGCAGCCGCTCCAACCGCATCGACGATGAGATCGGTCATTGTGTCCGACAATCCCGTGGGATCGCCGGGTGTCGGCTTCTGCATGGTCAAGCCGGCGAAGCTGTCCATGGCATATTCGAAGATCTCCCAAAGCGCGCCCACGCCGATCGAAAAGAAGAAGGCAAACATGGCGATGAAGGCAGGCGGCATCTGCATGTCGACATGCTCGTTCTTGTTGAGCGCATAGACCAGCATGAAGCCGACCAGGCCAAGTAGCAGCCCGGCGGTTGCGTGGAGGGCGTCGTCCCACCACCAGATGCGTTCGTAATAGTCGAGCACCTCGCCCAGAAAAATGGAAGCAAAGGCGAAAAGAACGCCGACTAGGTGTATCTCGGATGGTATCAGGGCGGCTCCGCTGTGAAGACGCCTCGCAAGCGGTGCGGCGGTGAATACGAGCAGGCAGACCACAAGGAAGCTGTGAAGCCAGCGCCCCCGATAGGTCAGGACGATGAGCTCCGCGACGAGGAGGCCGGCAAGGACGAGCGTGATCAGCAGATGGGCGCGGCGAGCAGTTGTCATGCTCCCTGAAAACATTCCTGGCAGACCATGTTCCGTGCCCACCCTCGGTCTAAACCGATCCATGATCAGGGTGGGATCGTGTCCCCAGTCACTGCTGGCTGCAAGTGCTCTTCGGATTCAGGACTTGCTTTCGGGCATGAGGCTTATCGAGCAGCGACGATGCATTCTACGCAAATCAGGCCGAAGAGCGGCGAGCCTGCTGTTCAGCCAGCTCCAGACGTGCTGTTCTTCGATCAACATGGGAGCGGTCGATCCTGCTTGTCGCAGTGACCTGGTCGTCGGGCGCTCGATCAGCGAGAAGGCCGCGCCGTCTGCTGTCATGCGGCATAGACCGCCGAGGTAGAGCGGCTCGTCATCGGCGGCTTGGACGCGCGCGCGCAGGCTGGCCGCATCGACACCGGGTGCGAGCAGGATGCTGTCCGCGACAACGACACAGCGCTGTTCGTGAACGCCATGGCCAAACGCAGGCCACAGGCCGCCGCGCGCGAGAAGCAGCGGAACACCTTCGCCAGGCAGTCCCCAGCTCATCTCGACACACACGAAATCTTCGCCGGTTCCGTATAGGACCAGAGCGCGACCGAACGGCCGCACCGCTCGCGGCGCGAGATCGAGGCCGTGCAGATAACGGCGGGGCAATACCGCACGCATGGAGTTCTGCTCGAAACCGATCAAACCCTGCGCAGCCGCACACTGCTTGGGCAGGGTTTCTTCGATCGGCGCCAGGAAGTCATAGTCCTTTGCATCGAACAACGAGAGCTGCGAAGTCATTGCAACGGTCCGGCGGCAATTGCGATGAGCCGCCATGCCCGAACGGACGCCGCTTGGCTACCGCGGGCCGTAATCCCGAACTCCTATTTACAACGATTTACAGGACAAGCTGGCTATCTGGCCCCAAGAGCGCCGCACACCATTTCGGGTGCACTTCACTTGGAGCTGGCCATGCTCGGCGCATCGATTTGCTTCTTCCTGGTCATGGCGTTCTGCTTCGCAGTGATCGTGGCAAAGGCAGACTGGACTCACCGATTGGCTGCCTCGCACGAAGAGAATGCGCGGCCGGCATCAGGTGAGCGCCGATGACAACGACCGGGTCAGAGCCCGACATTGTTGCTGCGCATTCCGGCAGCGGCACACTGGCGGCACCGGCCAGCTATGTGGATTCGCAGACGACGTGATCGAGGCCCTTGGGCGCGGCGGGATCGGCGTGGAACGCCTTGTTGTCGGGCCCGAGATCGCCCGACAAGAGGATATGTGCCCCGCCGGCATAGAGCTCCACCGAGGCTGAGCCGAGAATATGGCCCGCGTTCCAGAGCCTGGCCTTGAACCCGGGGGCGGGTTCGAACCAGTTCCCGAGCGCGACCGGACGAGAAAGCCGCCACGCGCTGATCGCATCTTCTTCGGTGTAGAGAGGTTCGAACAGCGCGTCGCCGGCGCGGTCGCGCCGTCGGTTCCGGCGCTCCGCCTCATATTCCTGGATCCTGCCGGCATCGGCCAGCATGAATTCGAGAAGGTCGCTCGTGGCCTGCGTGCACCAGATCGCACCCTCATAGCCCTGGGCCGCAAGCTTGGGGAGAAGGCCGCAATGATCGATATGCGCATGGGTCAGAATCACCGCGTCGATCCTCCGCGGATCGAACCCGAAGCTGCCGAGGTTGAGCGCCTCGAGACTGCGCGAGCCTTGGAACAGACCGCAATCGACCAGGATCGAGCGGGCGCCTAGCGCGAGCTCCATGCATGAGCCGGTGACAGTGCCTGCCGCACCGTGGAACTTCATCGTGAGCTGATGGGTCACCTGTTTCCCTCTTGATTGATCTTGAGCCAATGCATTCCCGCCCCGAGCGGCGGGCCGAGCTGCAAGGGTCTGATTGTGAAACCCGCGCCTTCCTTCATGAGCAAAGGCGCAGGGCGGTTGCAAGCCAGCGCGTTTTTACCTTCATGGCAGCGCCTGAACCTCGTTCTCAAGCCCGCGGATCCGGCCGACGATGGCGACAAAGAACGCGGTCGACCATCCCAGAAGGATGAGGCCGTTCGCTCCCTCGATCGCGCCGAGCAGACGCCAGCGCTCGTCGAGGACGACATCCCCATATCCCACCGTCGTGTAGGAAGAGGTTGAAAAGTAGAGCGCCGCCTCGAAGCTCCTGAGCGCCTCGACGGCGATGTAGAAGCCTGCATAGAGCCAGATTTCAAGGGCATGGAGAACGAACAGGCCGCCGGCCGCGCCCAGGATCCCCAATCCTTCATGCCAGAGCGTGCGAACGGTTCGCCTTCCGCGATGACGGCGGAGCAGCGCGAGGAGAAGCGCGATCCCGCCAAGATGGATGAAGATGGTCAGCACCACCAAGGCAGTGGCGACCGCAAGTTCCAAAGACAGGTTCATGAGGACCGTTTCCACGCGCGGGCACTCTCGGGCCATCCGTGATAGTCCGTAGGGTCAGTGAAACAGCGCCTCTCTTCAGCACAACATGCTGGCGCCGTGCCCGTCAGGCATTCACCAGACACCGCCGGTCCGCCGGCGTCTCTTCCACCGTTGCAACCAGATTCCTGATCTCTTGCACGACGCGCGAATTGGGAAACGGCCCCTGTGCATTATCAGGACACGGATTCACGGTAGCGGTTTGATGAGCAGCGGCATGAGGCCGTTGGCGTCGAGATCGAGGTGATCGGACCAGACATAATCGCCGGTGAGATTGATGCGATCCCAACCCAACGGCGAGAGCCGGGACAGCATAGCTGGATCGATGGGGCTTCCTCGACGACGCATTTCGTCGACGGCGCGCCCCAGATAGCGACAGTTGAACAGGATAATCGCTGCGGTGACGAGGTTGAGCGCGGCCGCTCGGGTCTGCTGGTTCTCCAGGCCACGGTCGCGAAAACGGCCGAGCCGATGGAAGGCGACCGCCCGGACAAGGCTGTTGCGGGCCTCGCCCTTGTTCAACTCGGCAGTGACGGTACGGCGCAGAGCCGGATCCTCGAACCAGCGGAGCGTGAACAGCGTGCGCTCGATCCGCCCGATCTCCCGCAGCGCCGCAGCGAGGCTGTTCTGCTGGCGGTAGGCGGACAGCTTCTTCAGGATCAACGATGGCGTGACGGTGCGGTGACGGATCGCGCCAATGACACGTTCAATATCGGGCCAGTGGCTGACGATCAGGTCCCGGTTGAGCCTGTGACCGAACAGTGGCGCAAGCCTGCCATAGCGCTTCGAGGGTTCGAAAGCGTAGAGGCGCCGGTCGGACAGGCGAGGAATGCGCGGCTCGAAATCGAGCCCGAGGAGATGCATCGTCGCGAATACGATGTCGGAAACGCCGCCTCCATCGACGTGCAGCGCGGTCAGATCGGCGTTGCTGTCATGGCCGAGGAGCCCATCGAGCGCATGGATGGCTTCTCCTGCCGTGCCGGCGATCACCGTCTGGTGCAGCGGCGCGTAGCGGTCGGTGATGGTGGTGTAGATCTTGACCACTGGGTCGCGACCATAATGGGCGTTGACCGCTCCGCCGGCTTCGCCCGGCCCGCCCAGGTAGAAGGCCTGGCCATCCGCGGAAGCCCGGTGTCCTTGCCCAAACCAGGCGGCGATCGGCTCGGCGTGGATGGCGTCGGTCAGACAGGCGAGCGCCGCCCGAAAGGTTTCCTCGCGCATGTGCCATGTCTGCATGCGCAGCAGCGCGCGGCGTGACCCTGCGCCGCATACCTCGGCCATGCGCGACAGCCCAAGATTGGTCGCTTCGGCAATCAGAGTGGCGAGGAAGGCCTGCTCATCGCCAGGCGGCAACCCGGTCGAGACGTGCCCGAAGTGCCGGGTGAAGCCGGTCCAGCGTTCGACTTGCGACAACACGTCGGTGATACGCGTGGCAGGCAGCATGTCGTAGCAGGCAAGCGTCAGGCGCCGTCCTTCGTCGTGCCTGGCATCATCGTCCTTCAGTTCCTTGGGAAATCGCAATCGCTCGCCAGCGAACAGGGCAGCATCGCGTCCGGCCAGATTGTGGGCGACGTCGCGCAAGGCGCTGTCGAGCTGCGCGGCGCGCTGATCGAGCCATGCGTGTGGATTACCGAGCGAGAACGGCGGTTGCAGCGCTGCGCCGGATAACGGCGCGAGCAGCACGTCCAGCGACCTGTGCAGCCTTGACCTCGGCACCCAGATATCACCCGAGGCCAGTGCATTGGTGAGCGCGCCGTAAGTCGCCATCTCCCAGTGCGTCCGGTCGATCTTGCCGGCGACCACGACATGGCGGTGCCAGCGCCGCTCGACATGACCGAGCGGAACGTCGGCAGGGAGGGGCTTGCGCCAGTCGCCATCAAGATTCGACAGGATCGCCATCGCGTCGCGCAATGCCGCGGTGCCGGCCCGACCGTGGAAATCGAGCGTTTGCAGGAATAGAGGTCCTGTTCGCTTGAAGGTCCGGTACTCGGCTGCGATCTCGCTTAGCACATCGTCCCTGTGAGGTGCCGCGGTACGACGGATGATCGCGGCATCGGCATCGAGCATGTCGAGAGGCACGATATCCCTGAGGGCCGCGCCGATATCTTCACCGGCACGTGCTGCCCGGCTAACTGTTTCCAGCACAGTGGCGATGCGCATCAGCCGGTCGCGGCCTTCGCGTCCCGAGATCGCGATCCCCTGTTCCAGGCGTTTGCGGGCACGAAGATGAGCGCGTCCCATCAAGGTGCCGAACATGGCGATCGCCGCGTCGGTAAGCGTGGCCTCCAGCTCGCGCAGCGTAGCAAGCAGGATGACCCGCCTGCGGGAAGCGCGCATCTGTTGGAAAGCCTGGGCGGTATAGCGCACGCCTTCGCGGGCGAACTGCGTCAGGCGTGGCTCGTGCAGGGGATCGACCGGAACACAGGCAATACCGGTCCTGTGAATCAGCGCGACCTTTTCGAGGATTTCAGCGAGCGAGGCTGACGCTACGCGGGGCTCCGGTTCGCGCAACCACGACAAGCGGCTCTGTCGGTGATGCACCTTCTCGTCGACCAGCGTATCGAGACGCTGACGCATATCCGCATCGAGTTTATCGTCGACTGCGGCGACCAGATCGGTTTCCGCCCGCAGCATCGCCTCGGCCGCCATCCGCTCAACGACGCTGATGCCAGGGATGACGATGCGCCGCGTGCGCAGCTCGTCGAGCAGTCGATCGAGCAGAATACGCCCGTCCACGATGGCCATGGCTTCGGTTTCTAGCCAGGTCATCATGATGCCGCGCGCTGGCCGGCTGAGATCGGTGAAGCCGAAGCGCGCCTTGATGGCGGCAAGCTGATCGTAGCGGGTCGGCGCTCGCCGCGCGAAGTCGGCGACGACGCCTGCATCCACTCCGACCTGTTCGGCGATGTGGTCGAGCATGATTGCAGGCAACAGCTCGCCTGTGCGCAGATGTCGCCCCGGATAGCGCAGGCAGCAGAGTTGCAGGGCATAGCTCAAGCGGGTCGCCGGAGTGCGTGCGAAGCCGATCGCAGCAAGGTCCTCGGCATCGAGGCCATGATGTCGCACCACCGCCGCCTCGCTGTCGGGCAAAGCAAGCAACGCGGCGCGCTGCCGCTGGGTCATCGGAATACGTGCGGGCATGTTTCATCCTCCAAAAACCTCTTGCCTTTTGTTGGCTTAGTGAAAGAGGATTGTGAAAGACCCAAGGCTGCGGAAATTGGTGCATGCTGTTTCCGCCTCCAGATACGGCCGTTTGTGAAAGAGACGCAGATGACGCGCGAACCCTATCTGATCGGTTATGCCCGCGTGTCGAAGGGCGACGACCAGTCGAACGCCGCGCAGCGGCGCGCGCTCGATGCGGCCGGCTGCAAGCGGGTGTTCGAGGAGACCGCCAGCGGTGGGCGGTGGGACCGACCCAAGCTTCTGGAGATGATCGGCCAGTTGCGCGACGGAGACGTCGTCGTCGTCTGGAAGCTTGACCGGCTGTCGCGCAGCCTAAAGGATATGCTGCACATCATGGAGCGGATCGAGCTGGCAGGCGCGGGCTTCCGCTCACTGACCGAGGCGATCGACACCACCACCGCGGCAGGGCGGATGATGATGCAGATGGTGGGAAGCTTCGCCGAGTTCGAGCGGGCCATGATTCGCGAGCGTACCAGCGCCGGCCTTGCCCAGGCTCGCGCAGAAGGACGGATCGGCGGGCGTCGGCCCAAGCTCGGCGACAAGCAGCGCCGCGAAATCGCCGAGTCCGTCACGTCCGGCCGCAAGTCCGGTGCCGAGATGGCGCGGCTCTACGGCGTCAGTGAACCCACCGTCTCGCGCATCGTCGCCGCGCACCGCCAGCAATTCAGTCAGCAGCAGAGGGAACAGGCATGAAGCGTGGTCACGATCTGTCCGGCGTCATGAAGTTCGCCACCTCGCCGGCCTGGGGCGAGCATCTGGGCGAGGCGCTCGGCGATCATCTCGGGCTGGCGATGGAGGAGTTCGACTTCGAAGCGGACGAGCTGGCGGACATCGTCGGCGATCATTGGGCCGGCGTGTTGTGGGGATGCGCGTTCGAGGATCTGCTGACGCGCACCATCCAACCCGACCGGAACATCGTCGATGACTATATTCGGCGCCGGGGCTGGAATGAGAGCGGCCCGACCAAAATCTACCTGCGTGCCCTTCGATCGTCAGTGATGAGCCTCCACGAGGTCAGCGAGGTCGAGCCCGGCAGCGGCTTCCTCGTGCGCGACCTGATCCGGGGCGGCGAGCCGCTTCGAGTATCCGAGCGCAGCGCCTCGCAGACGCTGAAGCAATGGGACAGGATCGGTGCCCGCGTCGTGCAGGTCGGAGGCAAGCACCTCCTGTCGGGCGGCGTGCTGTCGTTCACGATGGAGGCGGCCGAGGCGCTCGTCGCCGATCTACGGCGCTCGAAGGGCAAGCGCAGCCCGCGCACCGCGTTGAACCTAGACGCCGACGATCTGGCTGCACTTCCGGCCCTCATCAGCACGGCATGGCTGTTCGATGTCGTTCCCAAGACCATGGGACCGGCGCCCATCCCCACGCTGCACAACATTGATGGCGAGGAGGTGATGTTCCACCGCGTGCGCTTTCCCTTCGCACGCGGCGTGACCCAGGCGCTGGTCGGCGAGCGGCTTGATACTGTCCCTGCGCTTCAGCGGGAAACCACGCACTTTTGGAACTGGCTGGGCGAGAAACCGAACGGAAAAGCGAAAAGCACCGGGCGCATGGCGTGGGGTGTGACGATGGCGGACGGCACCCCGGTGCTCGGCAATGTCGAATTGAAAGGCCGCGCCCTGATGCTCGCCGTCACCTCGGCCGAGCGAGCGAAACGCGGCACCGCGCTTATCAACGATGCGCTCGCCGGGTTGGTCGGCTCGCCGCTGACCACGATTGAGACGGTCGAACAGGCCATGGCGGCGCGGGCCGAGGGGCTGACATCATCCGAACCGGCACCCGCCATTGCGCCAGAGGTTGCAACCCCGCTCATCCATGCCATGCTCGACCGTCAGTACCGCGCGACGCTCGATGAACCCGTCGGCATGCTCGGCGACATCACCCCGCGCGCAGCCGTTCAAACTGCCGCAGGCCGGCACCGAGTAGCCGGGTGGCTCAAGCATCTCGAAAACCGCAGCAGCAGCCAACTCGACGCGAACGACCCGATGGCCACCTACGACTTCACTTGGATATGGCGCGAACTTGGCATCGAGAACCTGCGCAAATAGTTCGCTACCCCTGACGTCGATGCCTACCGTGAATCCGTGTCCCTACAATGCACAGAGGCCCAGATCGGCGCCTCCCTCGCTTTCTTTAACCAGCAGTGTCAGCTGCTCGAACGCCAGTTCAGCGGAATCCGCATGGATCGTGGTGATCGAGCCAGGATGCCCGCTGTTGACGTTGCGCAGGTAGAAGAAGGCGGTTCCGTCACGCAGCTCCTGAAGCAGAATGCGATCGGGCCTCATGCGTAAGGCGCTTTCAAGAAGCTCCTTGGCCGTCACCTTCGCCGTTCCAGTGCCGTCCTTGCTGTAGATCATATGGACGACGTTCTTGTGCGGCACGACCAGCTCGCGGGTATCCTCGATTGTCAGAAGCCGTTCATTTTCCGGGATCAGCTTGATGAGACCCTTGGAAAAAGTGGTCTTGCCTGAGCCGGTAGCGCCAGAGATCAGGATGTTGAGACGGCTGCGCACGGCCAGCTCGAAGAACTCGACATGCCTACCAGCGTGGAGAAGGCCCTGAAGCCGCTCTTCCACGCTGCTGACGCGCGCTTGCTCGCCACCTTTGTATCAGCGAACAGGCCGCTCGCCTCGAAATCGGCCATCGACATCGTTTTGGTAGATGGCTTGCGCACCGTGATCGACACCGTCCCGTCGGGAACGACAGGTGGAAGCACGAGCTGGACACGTTCCCCGGTCGGAAAAATGGTCGAGCAGATTGGGGTTTCGCGCGATACATCCTGTGATGTGAACGCCGCTGCTGCCCGAGCCAGTTGGTTGAGCGATTCAAGGGTCAACGCGCCTTCGCGCTCCCAGGTCCATCCACCCCGGCGCTCGATGCCGATGATTTCTGGCTCATTGATGACGACTTCGGTTACATCGTCAGCGTCGAGAAAGCGGCGCAGCGGGCGAACGGCATGATCGAGGATCGCTGTGTTGCGGAACGCCGCCGAGGTCATTTGAGGCTCAGCCCATAGACCTGCGAGAAATCGAAGTCCTTGGCCACGGTGATGGCCAGTTCTGTCCCTTGGTTCACGCGCACGATCGGTCGTATCTGTTGGGTGTCCTGCAATACCTGCGATGTCGTGTCGCCGGGAGTGCGGAAGACAGTGGAGCCAGCGGGGCTGACGGCCTGGCCCGCAATCTGACCGCCAGCGTCAAGCACGCTGAAGAGCATCGCGGCACCGAACCGTTGCCAGAAGAAGCGATCGATCTTGCCGGTTATGCCGGAACGACCGACCGGATCGGAAGCAGGCGAGCCAATGTCGATGGCAACGCCGCGCGGTGTCACTGCACGGGTCCACATGGCGAAGAGGCGATTTTGGCCGCGCTGTAATCCGCCTTGGTACTCGCCGAATACGCGCGTCCCCTTTTCAAGCAGCACGACACGGCCGTTGTCCGAGTAGATGTCGCGCGGGATGATGCAGGTCGTATAGCCTGGCACGCTGCTATCCATCGCGGTCTGAAGCGTACACGGCAGGATGGCACCAGCGGTAACGAGATAGTTGCGGTCCCCGATCATCCGCGCAGAGGCCGTGCCGATCGAGGAAGTTTGCTTCAGGCCGTCCAGCTTCGTAGCGGACGGTTGGCTATTATCCGGCCCGCCTTGGGACGGCGGCAGATCGGTGCGACCATCGTCTTGAGGGCGTGCCAAACCTTGATTGGCGTTGTAGGCAATTAGCGTCGACCGGCGCGCATTGTCGCTGAGCTGGCGTGCTTCATTGGCGCGGCGCTCTGCTTCGCTTGCCTGTCGACTTTGCTGTCCACCTGACGCGCCATAGGGCGTGATAGGTTGGCCGTCAGGTCCGATTGCCGGAACCTGATCGCCGGCGAGCTGGACCGGAGCATTGGGATCGCGTGGCGCGGTCGCCAGCGTCGGCGCAATGACCGTGTTAGGATCATAGGGGGCTTCTGCCGCAGCAGGAGGCGCCTTTCGTTTGGCTTGGATCGCCTGGTTGTTGCCGCCCGAACCTGTGATGAGGGTCAGGATGGTGAAGATGGCCGCGCCTCCCAGCGCCGCACCGACGATCATCTTCTTATTGTCCCACTGGACGGCGTTGAGGGAAGGAATGCGGTTCGGCCGATCGGCTGCCGGTGTGCGGTCGATTTCGTTCACGTCGGGCGTCGCATCGACGTCAAATCTCTTGTCCGTCACGTCAGTTCTCCGTCGTGCGCTCGACCACTTCCGATGCCGTGTCCGTTTTCGGATCACGGCCATAGAAGGTGGGATTTTCGTTGTAGATGCACAGGACGACCTTGCCCCGGCGCAGCCGCATTTCCTTGTAAACGCCGTGGATGACGACGAACTCGTCTCTCACGTCAAAGGGTGCCGTTGCCTCGCTTCCGTCAGGGTTGACGGTGAAGATGGCAGGAATCTCCCGCTGGTTCGGGAAGCGCAAAACCGTGAACTGCCCGTTATCGCTGATCTCCGAAGGTTGTAGATCGGAAGCGCCCTGCACCTGATAGGCGAGATTGCGCTTGCCTTCGAGCACGCCAATGTCGAGGGCGGTCTTGATCGCCCCGTTCTGCATCTCCAGCGCCTTGGTGAGCTGAACGCGCTGGGCCGCAATACGAGCCTCCTGCGCTTCAAATTCGGGATAGCGCAGGCGGACCTTGAAGAAGGTGCCTGCGGAACGCGCGCTCGCTACAGCCGCCAGCTCGAACGTGTAGTTGCGCTTGGTTCCCTGAAAGTCAGTGACGACGATCAGGTTGGTAGCCCCAGCACGCTCACGCGGTTTCACGAACAAAGAATTTTCAGCCGGGGCCACTTCCCAGGAGACGGTATCCCCCATGGCCACGAACTTGATGACCTCGCCCGCGGCAAATTCGATTTGCGTCGCCGTGCGGAAGGCGCTGCGGATCGCGATCACATTGCCGTCGGTATAGTTGACCTCGCGGATACGCATATCCGGGCCAAGCTGGCGCGGTGTCTGCTCGGCCATCACCGGCGCGGATATGAAGGCGCAGATCGTGGTCGCCATGAGAAGCGTAGTTTTCATCGCGTCGGAACCTCCGCGTCGGCCCGGTAGGATCGAACCTGAAATCCGAGCGGGTTGGCATATCGACCGGATTCCGTTTCCGGCTTCGACAGCACATCGAAAGTGATTGTCGCGATGGCGGGCGTCTCGATCACCTGCTGGTCGCGCTCTAGCCGTTTGACGAACCGTATCTGGGCGACATTCGGCGAGATGAACGCTACCGAGCGTATCGCCACGAACACGGAGTCATTGGCCGTGAACTGGTTTTGCGGAGAGTCCGGGTTGTCCTTCCGATAGAAGGTCGTCCAGCGGGTCTGCTCCTCCCGGTTAGATAGAGCCAGTACCTTGCGGAAGAACTCTTCCCGAGCTTGAGGAATCCACCCTTCGCGATTGCGCACGTAGTCAGCGAGAAAGTATTTGCGAACCGCCTCGTCATAGGTGATCGCCTTGTCGCCGCGCAGCTCTTGCGTGACGTCGGTAGCCCCCGTCGATCGGTCCACTGTCACGACGTAAGGAACGACGGTTTTGAGTGGTGACAGGGCCATGACCGACCCGACGCTGACGACAGCCAATGTCGTCGAGACCCCGGCAACGATCCATGCCACCCGGCGCGACCGCGCAGCGGCAACGAACCTGTCTCGATCCCAGCTTTCCGCCTCCGCGAAATACGCCTTCAGGTCTTCGTCCTGATCTCTTACGCCGATCGCCATATCAGCAGCTCGCAAATTTGGGAGGGAGCGCCGCTCTGGCGCTTGAGGAAGTCGTTACAGCACCGATCGCCGGCACTTTGTCAGCCCGAGACGTATCGGCTCCCAATGGGGGATTGGGCGGCGCATCAGACGGAAAGAGATTGGTCGCAGGCGGTGCCGACGAGCCTGGAGCGCCCGGCGTCGGGGGTGTGCCATGTGGCACAGTTGGGCTTGCCGGACCGGTTGAGCGATCCGGAACCGTCGGCAGGACGCTTCCATAGGGGTTCGCTGGACGCTTATGCCTGCCGTTGCAGCGGGCCAGCTTTTCATCTTTCGCCGCGCTTGCCGGCATCGGAAATGCCAGGGATGCAAGCGCGAGAACAGCAAAGGCAGATGCGATTTTCATTCCATCTCTCCGAGCTAGTTGGTGCGGCTGAGCGTACCGCCAGTGGCACGGCTTCCTGAGCCGCTACGGCGGGCGGAGCGCCATGCGCGTGCGACAGCGTTCGATGGCGCGTTGGACATTGCGCGCCCAATCATGGGTGCGACATTGCCAGTGGCCGCGTTCGCGAACTGCGTGGCGAGTGATGCGCCACCGCCTCCGAGACCGGCAGCGAGGCCCGGAATTTGGAGGAAAAAGAAAAAACCCAGCACATAAAATGCGATAGCTCTGATCGCGATGACCGGAATGTTTGTGTCTCCGGTGAAGGCTTGGCTCATGAAATCTTCCCCAGTGTTACGGATGAAGATTGTTAAGAGGAGTGCGAACGCAACCAGCATCACGTAGTTGATGACTGATCCAAGCCACGAAAAGAAAAAGGATCGGGTCGATTCGAATAGCAGTGCCGCAACGAATATCGGCCCAACAACTGCTAAGAGCGCCAATGAAAATAGCGCGAAGGCGCAAATGGTGAAGCCGAGTGCCGCTGATAGAATGGCGAGTACCATTAGAATGAGGCAGTAAATTCCGGTGAAAAATATCTCGACTATATTGTTCGGTAGCCCAACGAGATTTTTCCCCGCAGCGGCTGTGCGGGCGTCCTGAATTTCCGTAATTTTGACTACGGTGTTGGATGCACCCCTGACCATCTGGTCGAAGAAGTCGCCAAGGCCATTAACGCTTGGCCCTCCGACCGCAGTCGCTACGTCACGCGGTAGCCCATCCATGGTGAAGAGGCTTACGGATGCGCCATATAAGGTCGTGACAGCGAAAACGAGCGCCGCCAGTTTCATCCCACGATAGACAAATTCGCGGAACGGATATTCGACTGCCCCCCGAAGGATCGCGAGGCCCAGCAAGATAATATAGATTGTCACGCCTACCCGAAGGGGGCCTGAAATCCAGCCCACCACACCCGCATAGGCAGCGATAACCCCAGCCAGTGCATCGTTTAGGTAAGTGAACATGGTCTGGAAGAGGTTTCCCACTATCCTACCCCTTACTCGGTGGTGAGCATGAAAACTGGGTTAGAGACCCATTCCTTTTTTGAAGTCGTCTCTGTCTTTGCGGGATTTCAGTAGCTCGTTGGCGCTATCGACGTTGTTGCAGGTCGACACGACGATAGATGGCCAACTTGCAGGCGGCCGCTGTGACGATTTCCACTGAGCACAGACCGTCTCCATCTCTCCGCGCTCGGGCTGATGTTCGGCATAAAATGCGACATCGCGCAGGGGCATGTCCGACCGTAGGTCATCGCCAGCCTGCTTTTCCTCCGACTTCGTACAGCCAGCGATCGCCATGACGGCCAAAGCAACGCCCAAACACCGAATATTCACATGGGGCATCAATCGATTCCCATCCCAGCTTTGAAATCAGCACGGTCGGATTGCTGCAAAGCGACATATCGCTGGTAATCAGCTTCAGCCTTCGCACGGCGCTGAAGCTCCACCGCTTGCAACGCCATCTGGTCGTTCATCATCTGCGCCTGTTCCAGTTGCAGCCGAGCCGACATATCGGCCCGCTCCGCAGCCGATGTCGCACTGCCAAGGCGGCCGCGTAGCTCTTCCAGCCCTTCGCGGCGGCTTGTGACCGCATCGCCGACGTTGCTGGCAAGGCCGGTAGATACCGCCGCTTCGCGTGCGCCCTGCTCATAGGCGGCGCGCTCGCTTTCCGTAGAGGCTTGTGACGAACGGCCGATGAGATCTTGATAGACATCGTTCGCCTTGCCGCGCAGGCCGCCTACGACATCGACATTGCCGTTCGTGTAGCCGTCGAGGCTGGACGACGAGACATCGCTTGTGCGCAGCATGTCGCTCTTGAGCTGGTTGGCAACATTGCTGATGTCGGTCGCCTTATTGAGATCGCGATACAGCGATTGCGCTTGCTCGATCTGCTGCTTGCCTTGAAGGATGGCTTGGCGGGCCTGCTCCAATTGCTTGATCTGCTGCGCAAAGGCTCGTGGATCGAACACGATCCCGGTGCCAAGCTGGGCCTGCGCCGTCCCGGCGCACATGAGCGCGGACCCAGCCAGCGCGATGGTGACACCCTTCAAACGACGCATGTCATTTCTCCTTCAGCTTGGGCGGCGACGTTGGTGGAAGATCGGGAGCCAGGTCGCCGGGTCCGGCCCAAATTCGGCAGCGGTTTCGATCGCTATGGAGGTGGTTTCCGCGCGGCCCGACAGCACGGCCAGTTCATCGTCGAGGCCGGTCAGGTCCAGTTCGACAACCACGCTGTCATGGCCCTGCTTCACCAGAAATTTGCGGGATTCCGGGGAAAGCTCTTCGCGGATGAGCTGATATTCGGCGTCCGTCAGCGAGAAGCCGTCAACATAATCGCGGCGTGCGCCCTTGGGATTTGGCAGCATCACCTGGGTCGCAACCTGTTCAAGAATGGAATGGGCAATGTCGCTCTTGAGGGCGTCAGCCGGCGACTGCGTGGCAAACACCATAAGCGCGTTGCGCTTCCGGTAAGTTTTCAAGCCGTCCTGGGCGAAGGAACGGAACGCCTCGTCGCCCAACGCCTTCCAGAACTCGTCGACGGCGATGATCGTGCGCTCGCCCGTCAGCAGCTTGTCGATCCGATGGAAGAGGTAAAGCATCACCGGCGCGCGGATTTCGCCATTGTCGAGGAAGTCCGTCATGTCGAAGCCGATGAAGCGGGTATCGAGTGTCATTTCGTCGGCCGCATTGTCGAAGACCCACCCCATCGATCCACGCGCCGTCCACTTTTCCAGGCGCGCGCCGATCCCGCTTGCGTCCGCCATGCCGAGCATGGTGCGCAGAGCATCGAGCGATCGATCTTCACGGGGCAGTCGCATCACTGCGGCGATCCCCTCGTCGATCATCCGCTCCTCCTGAACCGAAATCGGGCGGCTTTCCGTGCGGACGAGCTGGCGCACGAAAAGGGACAGCCAGGCCCGGTCTTCGGCGGTATTTTCCAATGCTTTGAGGGGCGCAAAGCCAGTGGGCGTCCCATTCGCCAAAGCGAGATATGTCCCCCCGGATGCCAGCACGAAAATCTGCGCACCGCGATCCTTGTCGATGAATATCTGCCTCGCGCCGGTCTTTTCTGCCTGCGCCATGAGGAAATTGACGATGACGGTCTTGCCCCCGCCAGAGGGGCCAATGACGAGCGTGTGGCCGAGATCGCGCTTGTGGAAGCTGAAGAAATAGGGACTGCGCGCGCTTGTCTTCATGAGGGCGATGGCATCACCCCAATGATTGCCGATGGCGAGGCCCGCTGGATAGGTGTGGAAGGGAGAGAAGGCGGCGAAATTGAGCGACGTGATCGGAGCCGGTCTGGCACGCCATGCGAAATTGCCGACAAGCTGGCTCCAATACGCAGCCTCCAGCGCAGCTCCCTCGCGCGCGGCCACCATACCGGTATCGGCAAGAGCAGCGCGTGCGATCGACATATTATCGCGTAGGCCCTTGAGGCTGTCGGAATAGACTGCCAGCGTAAAATGATGGTCGCCCAGCACGAAGCGGTTCGACATCAGATCGTCGGCAGCGTCTTCGAGATCGAGCATCTGACTGACGGCACGATCGTCGGCGTTTTCCATCTGCTTCTGGCGCAGCCGGAACCGCTCTGATGCGGCAGCACGGCCCAAGAACGTGAAAGATTGGGTGAGGACGAACCCGAAATCGACGGCGAGCAGCGATTCAAACTGGCGCGGCGTCGTAAAGGCCGGATATTCCCGAATGCCGAAGATGCCGCCAAACGCGCTGCGATCCGCATCGCGGACCTCGACCGTCTCGCCACCGAAGATGACGCGCTGACGGTATAGCGCACTGCCAAGGTGGCCACGAATGATCGGAACCCGGCGATGCCGTCCCGTCATCACCATTTCCGCGACTTCCATAGTCTCGGAGAATTTGAGGCCGTTATGCCCATAGATCGCCAGTCTGCGCGGCGAGCAACGGTCCATCAGCTTTTCGAAATCACGCGCCTTGTCTTCCAGCGCTTCGAGAAGATCGGCGTCGATCGCGTCGGCTTCGGCGTTCGCGCGGGCTTTGCTTTTGAAGAGCTGGACCAGCTTGTCGGCGCCATGGATGGCAGGACGCAGCACGAGCGTCACAAAGAAGCGGTTGATGAACATCCGCTCCTTGTTCATCCGCGCAAAATAAGCAGCATCGAGGTCGCGCGCGAAGCGAGAGCGAAAGTTGCCGCCGGGATATTGTTCAACCCGCGCCCGAACCAGATGCGTCCAGATCGACAGCCGATCATCATGGAGGTTGCGCAGCATGCCGTTGAGCTTGGCGTGCCAGTCGTTGAGATCGCGAACGTCGGCGGTTTCGAAGGCACGTCCTTGTAATTCGAACGTCAGCATGATGGCGCCGGAATCGAGTGCAACCACCTCGTCGGTGACATGGCGCGCATAGGGCAGGAATTTGGTCGGCAGCACTTCCTTGAGCGCCACCTTCAAGGGCACCTGGTCGGACAGGCGGCTCGCTTTAGGCATGGCGACCGAACCCCTTGCGCTTGATGCCTTTGAGCGGGAGGGGTGTGTAGCTGGACCCGCCCCAGAAGGCGCGATTGCGGTTCGCTGCCTTGGTGCGTCCCCACAGGAAGATCAGCCGAAACGCATTGACGTCGTGGCGCACGATCAGCCGTGAAATGCCGAACAGCACCGCCGCAATGACCGCTGCATAAACCGGATTGTTGAACCCGATTAGCACGATCACTGAGGATAGAAGGATGACGACGGCTGCCTCAATTGGGATTCCGGCGAAAAGCGCAGGGCGCGTCACCGCCAGAAACAGCGGGTTGCGCGCCATGATTTCCCGTTCCTCGTTCATATAATGCAACCTCCGTCCTTGACGGTGATGGCGGGGCGCTGCGCACCCGCCCAAGCCTCAGCCGGCGTTGAGCTGATCGACGATCCAGGGCGCTGAGAAGATCAGCGCGATGCCGATGATGACCGTCACCAGCGCGCCCGTGTTCACTCGCCCTGTCAGCCAGCCAAATCCAGCGGCGATGATCGCCAGAATGGCGACCGTGCGCAGGAGACCATTGCTGAGAAGGTTCAGCACGGACTGGCCGAAACTTTCGAGGTTCGTTTGCGCCAGCGCCGGTTCTGCCGACAGAAGCGATGCCAATGCCACCAGGCCGATCATCGATAGGAAGCGCGCCAGTCTGCGGTGGCGTGCCGACATAGCATCGATGCGAGCAGCGACGCGCGATCGGAATGGAAGCGTCGGCACGCCGAGCGACACAAGGTTCATCGGTTGTCTCCTTCTCCGGCGAGCCTCGCTCGCTCAAATTCCGCCTTCGCGAACACGTCCCACGATGGCGGCGGGGGGGTGGGGATGGCTTGCGCCTGTCCCGTGTCGGACGCGTTTTCCTCGACCAGTGCGGCCAGCATCGTCGCCGGGGCCAAAGTAGCAGTGTCAGGGGCACTGGAAACGGTAATAGGGTGGGCTGCGACGGGCATGGCCGTGTCGGCGATGCCGGCGTTGCCGACCACGCGGCCGACATAGCCATTGGCAAAGCCACGCGATTTCGAGCCTGTGTTGTACATGGAAAGCGCTATGCGCAGCGCCCGTTGCGGGTGATGAGCAGCCCTGACTTGTCGGTAATTGCCAGCGAGCACTGCGCCGGCAGCTGCGAGATTAGTGCAGGGTTCGAAGACAGTATCCCATGTGAGGCCAAGGGCCTTCATGTTTCGGGAATTAATCTGCCCAAGCCCCAAGTCGACCGAATAGCCTTTGGCGACATAGGCACGCGATACTGCGATTGCCTGCGGCAACGTGGTTGGCTGGGAAACCTTGCGCGCCAATCCGTTGACGTTGATCGCCAGTTCATAGCCCTGGCTTTCGGTCTGGACGATCGCCGCAATCGTCTCCGGAGCTACATCAGGCGCGCATTGCGCGGCGAGACCCAGAATTGCTGCGGCGGAGAGCGTCACATCACCTCTCCTGCCGTGTCGAAACGTCAGGAGAGATGCATAGCCGCCTTGCTCCAATGACGCCGGAAGCGAGGAGAAATTCGGCTGAATTTGCCGGATGAGCTGCACTCGACGCGAGATATGGCGCGATGCACAACACGGATGAACACAAGCGATTTGCCATGTTTTCACTCCATTTGTGAAAACAGGCTATGTTAAGAAATCAGCCTTGGCCACCCCGAAAGCGACAAAGGTTCATTCTGGAGGCATCAATCCATCCCGCTAAAATGTCGCCTCGTCCTTCATTCCGGGATAGGGGTGCAAACTTATTACGCCTTCGTACCCGTAGCCCATAATGATATGTCGGATCGCGGAAGAAGCGCGTTTATACAATCGGATGCGCTTTTTATCGTATAATCCGACATGGAACAGCGCGGTGCCGCGCCAGCTCACGCGGATATTTATGTGCCACTTGCCGGAGTCATGCTGGCAGACGTGAACATCTGTGATCGTCCCGCCTGGAGGGCGCTGCGTCGTGAGTTCCCGTTCAAGAAGTAGCTCTAATTCCATTGCTATCCTACAAGCGATTTAACGTGTTTTCGCTGGTGTCACATATCGCCCTGCGATACCGTGATCCCGCACTTCAACGGAGGTCTCTTAAATGGCCCGACGGCATACCGCCACGATTGAGGATCAGGCAGATCGAATTGTCCGGCAGCTTGGTGGTCGGTGGACCGGCGATTTTGCGATGTGCAAATGTCCAGCCCATGCCGATGGGAAGGCAAGCCTTTCTATCCGCGTTGGTGATCGCGCCGTGCTGTTCCATTGCTTCGCCGGATGCACGGCAGAGGCGATCATGGCGGCTCTGCGGTCGGGCAAGATCCTTGCCCCGCCCAATCATGATCCGGGCCAGCGCCAAGAGGGCAAGGCCGATCTCAACAAGGTCGCTCTGTCCGTCTGGCGCCATGCCGATCCCTTTCCCGGCAGCTTGGCCGATCGGTATCTGCGGACACGGGCAATCGTGCCGCACGGGATCAACGCGCGTTTCGATCCGCGTTGTCAGTGCGGCGCAGGGGCCGCCAAGGCGTTCGCCCCGGCGCTGATCGTGCCGATCGAAGAAGACGCCGGCGTCGTCGCGATCCACCGCACCTTCCTGACCCCAGATGGGCGCTGGAAAGCCGAAATGGAGGAACCCAAGCGGATGCTGGGCAATCCTGGCGTCGGTGCGGTGCGCTGGGGTGGCATCCCTGCCGACGGCGTGCTGCGCCTTGCTGAAGGGGTGGAGGATGCGGCCAGCGTCATGAACCTGCTCGAACCCGGTCACTTCGTATGGCCGGTGCTCGGGATCGAGCGGTATCAGGGCATCGCCATTCCCGAGAGCGTTCATACGGTCATTCTCTACAGCCAGCATGGCATTGAGGCTGCGCGCGCGGTGGAACGGGCTACGCCTCACCTCACCGGGAATGGCCGCCGGCTGCACACCAAATTGCCGCCGCATAGCGGTGACTGGAATGACCTTCTGCGCGAGATTCGTGCGACATGAAGCTGTTTCCCGGTGTTCCGCCCTTCCAGCGGTGGATGATGGCTACGACCTTTGTGGTGGTGGCAGTCTATTCCATCTCGCAGAACAAAAGCTCACTCGTCGAAGCGGCACAGACCAAACTCTCATCGCCCTCCCCACGGATTATCGATGGCGACACCGTGGATTTTCCCAACGGTCGGGTGCGCGTCGTCGGCATCGATGCTCCAGACGATGATCGTCCTCAACTCAAGGTATTGGCGAGCGAGGCGTTGCGCGGGTTGGCCGCCCGCGACGGCGGATTGACCTGCTCAGTTTCGTTGTTCGATTATGCCCTGCGTCGCGAAGAGCAATGCCGCTCGTCCCCGAAGAGCTATGGGCGCCTGAACCTGTCATGCCGTTTCATCCGCAACAATGCCAGTGTGGGTGCGACAATGGTCGCACAGGGTTATGCGGTCGATTATCGCGCTTATTCCGGCGGAGCATATATGGATTTGATGCGCGACGCAGCGGAGCGCCGCGCTGGTTTGTGGGGCATCGACTATAACAGGATGAGAGAGCTGGCTATCCAGCGCGCGCGGCTTCCTGCCGGT
The DNA here is from genome assembly GCF_030128825.1 of Sphingobium sp. WTD-1. Classification (NCBI taxonomy): domain Bacteria; kingdom Pseudomonadati; phylum Pseudomonadota; class Alphaproteobacteria; order Sphingomonadales; family Sphingobiaceae; genus Sphingobium; species Sphingobium sp. WTD-1. Next base: position 150,392 of record NZ_CP119128.1, read on the forward strand.
TGTTCGAAATAAGTGCCACCCCATTCGGAGGTGGCACTTGAGTTCAGAATTCCAGACCAGCAGTAATGCCATACGTCCTTGGCGGAGCGTAGGTTGCTAGGATCAGTCGGCTTGTGGCGATGACGTAATTGGTGGAGTAGAAAGTCTTATCGAATATGTTCTTTGCCCATAGCGAGACGCTGATGTTACTCGGCATCCGATAGGTGACGGATCCATTCACCACCGTCCGTCCGCTTTGGGATGCACGTTCGTCATTGAACGGCGTGAAGTAGATCTTCGACTTGTAATCAACGTCGGCCGAAAGGGTGATATCTCCCCCTGACGGAAGATCAGTCACATAGTTCCCGCGAAGGTTCATGGTCCATTCGGGGGCCTGCACGAGCCTATTGCCTTTCAGCGATCGCACCGGCGACGGCGGCGTTTGATCGAGTTCGAGTGGATTGGACGATGAGTAATCATCGAATTTCGCATCCAGGTAGCCGCCTGCGGCGGTCAGCGACAGGCCCTTGGCAGGCCGTAGCGTTGTCTCCAGCTCGATACCCCACGTTTTTGCTGAGGCTGCATTTTCGAAGATCGTGTTGATCGACGTGCCTGAGGCTGATGGGACCGACTTACCAACTTGAAGGTCGGTGAACGTCGATCGGAACCCCGTCAGGTTGAAGGTCAGCATGTTCCCAAGAAGCGTGGTTTTCAAACCACCTTCCCAGTTCTCGACCGTTTCGGGACGAAGGATGGGATTGAGCTGCCCCGCAAGGATAATGCCGCTCTTGAAGCCTTTCGAATAGGTGCCGAAGGCAAGCACCCCTCGAACGGGGCGCCATTCAATGGAAAGGCGGGGAGAGAAATTGTCAAAGCTGCCGCCCGGGCTGCTGAGGAATGTCCCGCCTGGGTTGATTGTCGTCGAGTTCCCGGTCCTCTTTTCATGGGTATAGCGGGCGCCCGCCGTGAGGCTGAGCTGATCCGTCAATTCATAGGTGGCTTGCCCGAAGACGGCCGCACTGCGGATATTTACGTCTCCCATGAAACGGACGCGCACGCTCTGCTGTGCCGGTGCAACATCGATGCCGGGATTCAGGCCGATCTGGTTGTCGCCGAAAAGATATTCGTCGAAATAAAAGGCCGAGACGAGTGCATTCAGTCGCTCAGTCGAAAGCGATAGCTGCAATTCCTGAGAAAATTGATGTCCGCGCGAGTAATTGTTCTGGCGCGTTGGGTTTTGCACCGCTGAGGCATCGAGATCCTGGAGCGGGTTGTTGTAGAATTTCCGGTAGTTGGTGATGGACTTGAGCGAAAGCAATTCGTTCAGCTCTGCGTCGAAAGTGCCCGTAACAGACCAGGTCTGTCGTTTGTTTCGGATCGGGCCTTCCGAAGCTATGTCCCGGATGTCAGTCGCATAGCCGCCTTGTCCAAGGCCATAAAGCGGACTGCCGACTGGCTGACTAGGGAATGACACTTCCTTGAAATGCAGGCCGTAGGCAGCGTCATCCTCATGGTGAAGCTCGCCGCTGAGCAGGAAGGATACGTCCGGTCCGAGGTCAAAATTCACTAGCGCGCGAATTGAGCGCTTGTTGGCGTCGTCGATGTCAGTGCCGATACGCGGATTTCGACCAAAGCCCGAGCGGTCCTCCGTGCGAATGGCCAATCGCGCCTGAACGCCGTTAGTAATCGGGCCGCCGACCGCTGCCTCGCCAACAATCTGGTCATAATTGCCATACGTCATGCGTATGTAGCCATTAAGGTCGTTGGTAGGCTTGCGCGTGATGAGGTTGATGACGCCGCCGGTTGAATTTCGACCGTAGAGCGTACCTTGCGGGCCACGCAGAACCTCGACGCGCTCCAGGTCGAAAAATGATCCGAGCTGGTTGATCGACTGCGAGATGACCGCGCCGTCGACATGCATTGCAACCGACGGGTCTGCTCCAACGAAAACGTTATCGAGACCAACGCCCCGGATGAAAATCTGGGCAATGCCGAACTGCGTCCCGACTGACACATTGGGTACGATCGAGCCAAGTCCGGACACATCGTTGGTGCCGCTCGGGCCGATAAGATCGCCTCCAATGGCTGACACCGCTATCGGCACATCCTGAAGGCCCTGGGCACGCTTTTGCGCGGTGACGATGATGTCGCCAGCCTCCGCCTCCGGCATGGTGTTTTGTTGTGTGACCGCTTTGTCCTGTGCGTAAACAGGTGCTGCGATTGAAATACCCGCAGCGCACAGCATGGCGCTTGCCAGCCTCTTGCCCATAGATCCTCCCCGTTGTCGGTTTGTGGCGGGCGATACCTGCCACTCCGGCGTCGGAATTATTTCCTTTGCGCCGGTTTGCTTACGGTGGAGGCAATTACGCCAATCAACTAGAACGATAATATGGATAACATGAATCTATGAAACTTATGAGTTAGAGCGGCAGACGGTCGGCGTTTATAAACTGTTCTTCCGATACCATTGTTCTACCCAATTTCGGATTCAGAAGAGGGATCACGTCCGAGAAAGAGTTCCGAAATCAACGCGCGCAGCCACAATATTGCCGGGTCGTGGTGGACCCGCCGATGCCAAAATTGCTGTAGCTCGATCGGAGGAATGGCCAGTGGCGGCGGTATTTGCCGGAGACCCGCAAGTTCGGCGTAGGTTGTGCCTACCGCTTTGGGTACGGTTGTAATCAAGTCCGATTTTGCGATCAGGAGCGGCGTGCTCACGAAATGGGGGGACTGGAGCTGAATGTGGCGGGACAGTCCCTGTTGCGATAAGGTGCGCTCGAACAATTCCTGACTTCTGCCTTCCTGAGAGACGACCACGTGACCCAGGTTCAAAAACTGGTCGAGTGTAATCGTTGACCCGACTGTGGGATGGCCTGCCCTCACGAGGCAGACGAATGGATGTTCGAACAGCTTCTGCTTGTAGAATGCGGCGCCATCCAGGTCCGGAAAATATCCCAATGCCAAATCCACGATGCCTTCGGCCATGGCCCGCTCAAGATCTTCGGGCCTCATCGAATAGCAGCGGATGGTAGCCCCCGGTGCCCTTTGGGCCAGTGCTTGCATCAACTTAGGTATGAAGACCAACTCGCCGATGTCCGAAGTGGTAATTGCGAACCGTCGCTCGCTTCGGGCCGGATCGAACGATGGTGTTCGCAACAATTCCGTATCGACGGTGGCCAGGATCCGGCGAACAGGGTCACGCAAGCGTTCCCCGGTGGGCGTTGGCTGCATCCGGTTGCCCTGGCGGACCAGAAGTTCGTCATTAAAGAATGTGCGCAGCTTCGACAATGCAAAGCTCACATTTGGTTGGCTAACCTTCAGGCGCCGGGCTGTCGCATTGACCCCCCGCTCTTCCAACAGAGCATCGAGAACGACAAGCAGGTTCAGATCGAGAGCACGGTAATCCATTTCACTAATATAGCCTATCAGAATAAACAGAGATACGGATAATTGCGAATTGCGCTATCCTGACGTTGGTCAGCCCAGACTGACGCGAGAGGAGCGATGATGGCGACGGTTACAGAAATCAAAAGCGACGCACAGGAAACTGGTGCGTGGCTCGGTTCGAACATCTGGGATGGTCGAGCATTCGATGGTGACTGGACGCCACTGCAAACCTCCGCAAACGTTCTTGAGCCTGCTACCGGTGCCGTCCTCGGATCGGTCGGTCTTGCAAGTCCTGAAGACATTCGGGCCGCTGCAGTAGCCGCCAAAAGTGCACAGAAGAGCTGGGCGGCCACTGGCTATGATGAGCGTGCTGCCATCCTTCGTGCTGCTGCTGCCGTGGCAGAGAAATATCGCGCCGAGATCGTCGACTGGATCGTGCGCGAGAGCGGCTCGATCATTGCAAAAGCCGAATATGAAGTCGCAGTGTCGATCAAGCTGCTGCACGAAGCCAGCGCGATGCCGAGCCAGGCATGTGGTCAGGTTCTGCCCTCCTCTCCGGGCAGGCTGAGCATGGCGCGCCGGCGTCCTCTCGGCGTTGTCGGTGTCATCAGCCCATTCAACTTCCCGCTTTATCTCGCTATCCGCGCCGTTGCGCCAGCGATTGCCGTGGGCAACGCTGTGGTCCTCAAGCCTGACCCACGCACTGCGGTTTGCGGTGGCTTCTCCATTGCTCGTATTTTCGAAGAAGCCGGACTCCCCAAGGGTGTGTTGCATGTTCTGGCCGGTGACGGTGCTGCAGGCGCCGCGCTTTGCAGCGATCCGGATGTCGCCATGATCCAGTTTACCGGATCGACCGCCGCAGGCCGCAAGGTTGGCGAAGCGGCAGGACGACATCTCAAGAAAGTTTCACTGGAGCTGGGCGGCAAGAACGCGCTGATCATCCTTGACGATGCGGACATCGATCTGGCCGTAAAGGCCACAAAATGGGGTGCCTATCTGCATCAGGGACAGATCTGCATGGCGACCGGCCGCGTGCTGGTACATGAGCGGATTGCCGAGCAGTTCACGAAGGCTCTAGCGCAGTCGGCCACGCAGCTTCCCGTCGGGGATCCAGCAAGCGGTCAGGTGGCTTTGGGGCCCCTGATCAACGAGGCCCAGGTCGCCCATGCGACAAGGGTTGTTGAAAACAGCGTTGCGGCGGGTGCCACCATCGAAGCAGGTGGCACGGCCGACGGCTTGTTCTTCCAACCGACTGTCCTTTCAAACGTGCTCCCGGGCAATCCAGCGTTTGAGGAAGAAATTTTCGCGCCGGTTGCTGTCGTTACGCCCTTTGCCTCCGACGAGGAGGCTATCGCTATCGCCAACAACGGCGATTACGGCCTTTCCGCAGGCGTCATTACCGCGTCGCTGGAGCGGGCGCTTGCGTTCGCTGACCAATTGCATGTCGGCCTCCTGCACATCAACGATCAGACCGTGAATGAAGAAGTGGTGAACCCGTTTGGCGGGACGGGAGCATCAGGAAACGGCACCAGCATCGGCGGCCCGGCCAATTGGGAAGAGTTCACACATTGGCAGTGGCTGACGATGCGCGGCGTAGTGCCTGCGTATCCGCTTTAATCAATAAGAAGAAGGGACGAGAGGAACATGAAGGGTATTTGGGCTTCGCTCGCGGTCGCGAGCTGTTTCATGGCAGTGCCGGCCATGGCTCAGGATAACTCAGGGGACGATTTCAAACGGGTGATGATCCGTGGCGGCTTTGCTTACCTGAAGTGGGATGAAGGAGCGTCCGTCAATGTGGGCGGACAGGTGGTGCCGGGTGGCACGACCCGCCTGTCCAATAACAAGGGGGTCGAAATCGATGTCTCCTATTTCCTGCATCCCAACGTTTCGGTGGCAGTCGCCGTAGGCGTGCCACCCACAACGACGCTCTATGGTGCTGGAACGCTGGAATCCGCCGGTGAGCTGGGCAAGGTCACATACGGTCCCGGATCGGCGACAGTCCTGTATCACATCACGGGTCTCGGCCCGGTGAAACCGTATCTTGGCGCCGGCGTCAACTACACGATCATCTTCAAGACGAAGGATCGGCTCCTGCAGGATTTCAAGGCCAAGGACACGGTTGGCCCGGTCCTTCAGGGGGGCGTGGACATCGCCCTAAACAAGAGCTTCGGCATCTATTTCGATGCCAAGAAAATTTTCGCCACGTCGGATACCACGTGGAAGCTGCCCACGCCTGCGGGTCTCGCGCCTGGCACCGCGAAGGTCAAGCTCGACCCCCTCGTGCTCAATGCCGGCGTGTCATTCCGGTTCTAAGGATCAAATCATGAACAAGCCCGAGACATTCTTCAACGTCGCGCATCCCTTCAAGGCTCAGTACGATAATTTTATCGGAGGGCGATGGGTGGCGCCGGTGGAAGGCCGGTATTTCGACAACAGCACGCCGATCACCGGGGAAGTCGTTACGAGCGTCGCTCGTTCTTCCGCTGCAGATGTCGAGCTAGCGTTGGACGCCGCCCACCGCGCGAAGGATGCCTGGGGCCAGTTCAGTCCTGCCGAACGCGCTCTGGTCCTCAATCGTATCGCTGATCGGATGGAGGAAAATCTTGAGCTGCTCGCTACGGCTGAAACATGGGATAACGGCAAGCCGATCCGGGAAACGCTCGCGGCGGACATCCCACTCGCGATTGACCATTTCCGCTATTTTGCGGGCTGCATCAGGGCGCAGGAAGGCGGTATTTCGGAGATCGACCACGATACCGTCGCTTATCACTTCCATGAGCCGTTGGGTGTCGTAGGCCAGATCATCCCTTGGAACTTCCCGCTTCTGATGGCCTGCTGGAAACTGGCCCCTGCAATGGCTGCCGGCAATTGCATCGTCCTCAAGCCTGCGGAGCAGACCCCGGCCTCCATTCTCGTCCTGATCGAGCTGATTGCCGACATCGTGCCACCAGGCGTGATAAACGTCGTCAATGGCTTTGGCGTCGAAGCAGGCAAGCCACTCGCTCAGTCGCCTCGCATCGCGAAGATCGCCTTCACAGGTGAAACCACGACGGGCCGGCTCATCATGCAATATGCCACGGAGAACCTGATCCCGGTTACGTTGGAGCTGGGCGGCAAAAGTCCGAACATCTTCTTCTCCGATGTGATGGCCGAAGACGACGATTATCTCGACAAGGCCATCGAAGGCTTCGCCATGTTCGCGCTCAATCAGGGCGAGGTATGCACCTGTCCGAGCCGCGCGCTTGTCCATGAGAGCATCTATGACAGGTTCATGGAAAAGGCGATCCGTCGCGTTGAGGCAATCGTGCAGGGCAATCCGCTCGACCGCTCGACCATGATCGGCGCGCAGGCATCGTCGGAGCAGCTGGAAAAGATCCTCAGCTACTTCGACGTTGGTCGCAATGAAGGCGCAAAAGTGCTGACCGGCGGCGAGCGTGCGACTTTCGATGGTCCTCTTGCTGGAGGCTTTTATGTCAAGCCGACCGTTCTCGCCGGGCATAACCGGATGCGGGTGTTCCAAGAAGAAATCTTCGGCCCTGTCGTGTCGGTAACGACCTTCAAGAACGACGAAGACGCCTTGGCGATTGCGAATGACACCCTCTACGGGCTTGGCGCCGGTGTGTGGACCCGCGACGGTAGCCGGGCTTATCGTATGGGCCGGGGCATTCAGGCCGGTCGGGTGTGGACCAATTGCTATCACGCTTATCCGGCGCACGCTGCTTTCGGTGGCTACAAGCAGTCGGGCATCGGTCGCGAAAATCACAAGATGATGCTGGACCACTATCAGCAAACGAAAAATCTGCTGGTAAGCTACAGCCCGAAGAAGCTCGGCTTCTTCTGATCGGCCTCTGAGCGATGACACATCAGTCCGCAACCCATTCGATCCAGGCTACCCCGGCCGCGCTCGCTCTGATCGCGCAGATCGAAGAGGAGCATGGCGAGCTGATGTTTCATCAATCCGGGGGATGCTGCGATGGCTCCTCACCCATGTGCTACCGCAACGGGGAGTTGCGGGTAGGCGACGGAGACGTGCTGCTTGGCACGGTCGGCACTGCCCCTTTCTACATCGGCAAGGCGCAGTTCGAGCAGTGGGGCCGACCGCAACTGTTGCTCGACGTTGTGCCGGGCCGAGGAGGCATGTTCTCTTTGGACAATGGCCGACAAGTCCGCTTCCACATTCGCCCCAAAACAAAAACGCAGGAGAGCTGAGATGGCAACCCAACACTTCGATCCAGATACGAGTGCAGCCGCTGCACCCATTCCTCCCGCAGCAAATAAAGCACCGGGAACGGAGAGCTATAAGCAGCGCCGAAAGTGGATCGCCGACCGAATTGAGTCCCTCGATCCGGAGGTGGACTATAGCGAGATCTGGCGTCTGACGACCTGTTACTACGTCGATGATATGTTCATGAACATCATCTACACGACGGGAATCCAGAATTTTACATTGCCGCCTGCCGGCACGATCCTGCTGACCAACAAGGGCCGTGGACCCATCGTTTCACGTCCGGAAGACCGCGCATATGAAACACTGCGCCACTTCTGGGCTTGGTTCGAATACGGACCTGACAGCCCTTATGTTCAGGGTTCCGTCGAGCGGGTCAACAAGGTGCACAAGTCGATGTCGCGCGTGTTGCCCGGTGCGTTCCCGGCCCGCGATTTCATCTATACCGCAGGCTGGACCTGCTGCGACGTCCATCGTCTGTTCGTCGGGCTGGGCCTCAAGGGCTTCAGCGAGAAGCAGAAAGCCGGCGCACATCGTTACTGGCAGAAGCTCATGTCCTATTTCAAGGACGAGGACGGCAATCCGATCGCCTTTCCCGAATCCTTCGATGCCACGGTGCAGTATCTGGAGGAATATGAGGCCCACGAATGGCCACGCGTTCCTACCGGCAAGGTTTGTGCTGACGCGCTGACTGACCAATATGCCCATGACTGGTTCCCGCGCGGTTTTCGCTGGCTCGGACGTCAGGTGATCCTCTCGCTTCAGAAGCCGCGCACGCGCGCGATCATGAACATGGATGAGCCGAACCCCATTCTGAAGCCCATCATTCGCGGCGGCATCGCCGCCTTCATCTGGATGAAGATGAATGTACTGGCTGATCCCAAGCTGTCGACGCCGGAAAAGGCCCGGCTGAAGGGACAGATCAAGGGCCAGCATCAGCCTGCGCCGACCGAAAAGGTGTCGGCATGCCCTTACCACAATCGGGTGCCGCTTGATGTGGCTACCCAGATCCCCGGCCCTGCCGGATATGTAGGATATAAGAATTGATGCAGTTGATGATCCGCACCAGAGAAGGAGAAGAGCGCAGCGTCCCGGCGTCCGAAGGGGTTTCCGTGATGGAGATCGTTCGTGATGCCGGTGTGGACGAGCTTCTCGCCCTTTGTGGTGGCTGCTGCTCGTGCGCGACCTGCCACATCTATGTCGATGATGCGTTTGTGGCCGCCCTGCCCGCCATGACGGCCGACGAAGACGACCTCCTCGACAGTTCGGACCATCGCCGCCCCAATTCGCGGCTTGCCTGCCAGATTCTCTTCAACGCGCAGCTCAACGGGCTGCCTATCGAAATCGCTCCGGAGGACTGATCCCATGACCCGCGCCGCCAACGCCGATCACGAACCGTTTCTGTACGACGCCTGGTATGTCGCAGGCTGGGCAACAGACCTGAAGCCCGGTGAGCGCATCGGTCGAACCTTTCTTAATCAGCCCATTGTCCTTTTCAGGACGGCATCGGGGGATGTCGGGGCGCTGGAGGATCGCTGCTGTCACCGTGCCATGCAGCTGAGCCACGGCCATGTCGAGGGTGAGATTTTGCGTTGCACCTATCATGGTCTTGAGTTCGGCACGGATGGCATTTGCTCGCGCATTCCTGCGCAAGAGAAGATCCCCAAGACCGCCTGCGTCCGCAGCTACCCTCTGGTCGAGCAGGATGCCATGCTCTGGATCTGGATGGGCGATCCCTCAAAGGCCGATGCCGAACGTATCCCGTCCCATCACTATCATAACGATCCGAAATGGGCTTGGCGCGGCGCGCATTTCCCGGTGAATGGCAATTGGGAATTGCTGGTCGACAATCTGATGGATCTATCGCACCTGCCTTATATCCATCCCAACACCATCGGCGGCAATCCCGAGCTTCATTTCAAGACGAAGACGGAGACGACAAAGCTGCCCAATGGGGTCAAGGTCGAGCGCCGTATGCCTGCCTCTGTCCCGCCTCCGACCTATATCGATGCCAAGGGGTTCAAGGGGCTGGTCGATCGCTGGCAGGAAATCGAGTTCATGCCGGTCATGATCCGCATTCATACTGGCGCCTGTGATGTCGATACAGGGGCCTATGAAGGCAAGCGCGACCATGGTTTCTCCATGCTCGGCTTCCACGGCATCACGCCTGAGACGGAGCGGACAACGCATTATTTCTGGTCAATGGCGACCAACATCCTCGACGGCGATATTCCCGATGTCGTGTTCGAGCAGACCGCCCGAACCTTCAAGGAGGACCAGGAGGTTCTAGAACTGCAGCAGGTTCGCATGGAAGCCGACCCCAACCGGCCCTTGATCGACATTGCAAGCGATGTCGGCGGGCGGCAGGCTCGCCAGCTCATTCGCAAGCTGATCCGCGCGCAGCATGAGGAAGAGGCGCGCGAAGTAGCATGAGCGACACGCCCCACTATGATGTCCTGATTGTCGGTGCAGGCCACGCAGGCGGTCAGGCTGCCATAAGTCTTCTGCAGGCGGGCTTCACCGGCTCAATCGGTATAGTGGGGATGGAAAACCATCAGCCCTATGATCGCCCGGCATTGAGCAAGGACTATTTCTCCGGGGCGAAGACCTTCGAGCGGCTGATGTTACGTCCACCGGCCTTCTGGTCAGAACGCGGTATCACATTCCATCATGACCATCAGATAGTAGCAATTGAACCGCAGACGCGGCGGATTGTGGCGCTGGATGGGGCAATGTTCCGCTACGAAACCTTGATTTGGGCGGCGGGCGCAGATCCCCGCAACCTCTCCTGCCCGGGAGCAGGGTATGCTGGCGTTCACACGATCCGCAAACGAGCGGACGTCGACCGAATGCTGGCGAACCTCGATACGGTTCAGCATGTTGTTGTCATTGGCGGCGGCTATATCGGCCTCGAAGCCGCCGCTGTGCTGCGAAAGTTCAATAAGGACGTGACCCTTTTGGAAGCCCAGGATCGGCTTCTGGGGCGCGTGGCAGGGCCGACCCTGTCGGCTTTCTTCGCAAGCGAGCATGTCGCGCATGGTGTCGACGTCCAGCTTGGCGCACAGGTCGCCGCGCTGGAAGGAAATGAAGGGCAGATCGAAACTGTCGCGCTATCCGATGGACGCAGACTGAAGGCGGATATGGTGATCGCTGGGATTGGCGTGATCCCGGCAGTGGGGCCGCTTGAACAGGCTGGCGCATATTGCGCCAACGGCGTTGTGGTTGACGATTGCTGCCGGACGAGTCTCGAAAACATCTATGCGATCGGTGACTGCGCCCAGCATCAAAATCCTTTCGCGGATGGTGCTGCAATCCGCCTCGAATCCGTCCAGAATGCCAATGATATGGCCAAGATCGCTGCCCTGTCGATTGTAGGAAAACCCTCTACGGGGCGGGACGTGCCATGGTTCTGGTCGAACCAGTATGACATCCGTCTTCAGACGATCGGCCTGCTTACGGGATATGACGAGGAAGTCATCCGCGGCGATCCCGCATCCCGCAGCTTTTCAATCGTCTATCTCAAGGACGGGAGGGTCAAGGCTCTCGACTGCATCAATGCCACAAAGGACTATGTGCAGGGTAAGGAGCTTGTCCTGAAGGCAGCACTGCTGCCCGCTTCGCTGCTGGCCGATGGGACGGTGCCTCTCAAGACGATGCTTGCTGAGACTGCGGAGCACGCCTGACCAACAGAATATGATTTGGGTCTTGATCGATCAAAACAAGGAGAGAGTGTATGAGCGGCAATCGCGGAGTGGTGTATGTCGGGCCCGGCAAGGTTGAGGTCCGTGACATCGACGACCCGAAGTTCGAGGATCCGCGCGGGCGGAAGATCGAACATGCCGTCATTCTCAAGATCCTGGCCACGAATATCTGCGGATCTGATCAACATATGGTCCGGGGCCGCACCACTGCCCCCGAAGGTCTGGTTTTGGGCCATGAAATCACCGGTGAGGTGATTGAAAAGGGGGCCGATGTCGAAATGCTCGATGTCGGCGACATCGTTTCCGTCCCCTTCAATGTGGCCTGCGGCCGCTGTCGCACATGCCGCAACGGCGACACGGGTGTTTGCCTGACCGTGAACGATGGCCGGGCGGGCGGCGCTTATGGTTATGTCGACATGGGGGGATGGATTGGCGGGCAGGCCCGTTATGTCATGATCCCCTATGCCGACTTCAACCTCCTGAAGTTTCCTGACCGCGATCGTGCGCGCGCTAAGATTCGTGACCTCACAATGCTGACGGACATCCTGCCCACCGGCTTCCATGGTGCGGTGAAGGCAGGTGTCGGTGTCGGCTCGACGGTTTATGTTGCTGGCGCCGGCCCCGTTGGTCTTGCCGCAGCGGCGTCAGCGAGGATCCTTGGTGCCGCTGTTGTCATGATCGGTGACTATAACAAGGACCGGCTTGAGCACGCCCGCAAGGTCGGCTTCGAACCGATTGATCTGGGTTCGCACGACCGTCTTGGTGAATTGGTCGCCAATGTCACCGGGGCACCCGAGGTTGATTCAGCGATCGACGCTGTAGGCTTCGAGGCCGTGGGGCATAGCGGAAAGGAACAGCCCGCTGCGGTCCTCAATCAGATGATGGAAATTACCCGCGCCGCCGGCTCCATTGGTATTCCCGGTCTTTACGTAACCGAGGATCCTGGCGCGGTCGAAGAGAGCGCGAAGACGGGGAATCTCAGCCTGCGGCTTGGGTTGGGCTGGGCGAAGTCCCAGAGCCTGCATACCGGCCAAACCCCGGTGATCCGTTATAATCGGCAGCTCATGAATGCGATCCTGTACGATCGGCTACCAATCGCTGACATCGTGAACGCGCAGGTTATCGGTCTCGAAGAGGCCCCGACGGGATATGAAACTTTTGATCGCGGTGCTGCGGTAAAGTTCGTCATTGACCCGCATGATGCGATTGCCCGTTAAATCTCCCGAGACGTCGGGGCTGTGGCAGCTTTTGGAATAGACGCTGCCATTCCATTCCGCACGATTGGCGAACCGTCGATCAGATAGTACCAACTGCAGGCCTGATCGACGGCATCGTTATTCAAGGGGCCTCAGACAGGAAGCCCGACATAGTTCTCGGCAATCGAGCGCTGCGCGGATTCGCTCGATGCGATATAGTCCAGCTCGGCAACCTGAATGCGACGTTCGAAGTCGCCATCGTCGGGGAAACGATGCATCAGCTTGGTCAGTGACCAGCTGAAACGCTCGGCCTTCCACACACGAGCAAGCGCCTTTTCCGAATATGCCGCAATCGCGTCCCCGTCGTTGTTCTTGAAAAACGCCGTCAGGGCTTCAGCGGCGTAATGGACGTCGCTGGCGGCCAGGTTGAGGCCCTTGGCACCGGTTGGCGGCACGATATGCGCGGAATCGCCACAAAGTAGCAGGCTGCCATAGCGCATCGGTTCGAACACGAAGGAGCGTAGCGGGGCGATCGACTTCTCGATCGATGGGCCGCGCGTGATATGCGCTGCGGCTTCCGGGCCAAGGCGCACACTTAGTTCGTCCCAAATCCGATCATCGCTCCAGTCCTCGACCTTCTCGGTCACCGGAACGTCGATATAGTAGCGGCTGCGCACGTTGCTGCGCTGGGACGCAAGGGCGAACCCGCGATCGTGGTTGGCATAGATCAGTTCGTGATTGCACGGCGGCACATCGGCCAGGATGCCGAGCCATCCAAAGGGATAAACCCGCTCGAATGACCGTGCGATTGAGGCAGGAATTGCCTGTCTGGACGGGCCATGGAATCCGTCGCAGCCAATGATAAAGCGCGCATCTACCTGATGATCGGCGCCATCCTTGGTATAGGTAACGAAGGGCGCATCGCCTTCGATATCGTGCAGGGCGACGTCGGCAGCCTCATAGATCACTTCCAGCCCGCGCGGTCCGGCGGCTTCCATGAGGTCGCGCGTCAGTTCGGTCTGCCCATAGACCATGACCTGCTTGCCCGTCAGGGCCTTGATGTCGATGCGGATTAGGCGCTCGCCATCGGCAAGATTGAACCCGTCATGTGGAAGGCCCTCCGCTTTCATGCGCGCGTCCAGGCCCAGGCGCTCCATAAGCCCAACAGTGACCTGTTCCAGAACGCCAGCACGGATGCGCGATAACACGTAAGGTCCGGACTGGCGTTCGATAACCACGCAGTCGATACCTTCGGCTTTGAGAAGATGGGCGAGGAGCAGGCCCGCAGGGCCAGCGCCGATGATCGCAATCTGAGTTTTCATGAGAATGTCTCCACCGCGGCACGCTCTCCTCCGGCGTGTTCGCTTTCCCCTTAGAATTGACAATTCTCCACCTGTTCGAGAAGAGACGGCGAGGTCATATCGCTGGTACTTTTAGGACAGGATGATGCAGAACTCCGCGATACCCAGCTTTGTGCTCTACGGCGAAATGCTGAGCGACAATGTGCCGGAATTCGCCCATATTGAGACGATCGCTACTCGTAGCGCGCTCTATGATTGGGAAATTTCTCCCCATCGGCATCTGCGCAGTGTCCAAGCTTTGCTGTTGTCTAGCGGACAGGTTCAATTTCGCTGTGACGATCATATCAACGACTTGGCTGCCCCCTGCTACATGATTGTGCCGATCGGCAGCGTCCATGGGTTCCGATTTACGCCAGAGACCGCCGGGCATGTGCTGACACTCTCGGCAGGCTTTACATCTCGGGCGGTGGGTAGCAACGATCCCCTGCTGCGTTTGCTTACGCAAGGGGCCTGCGGAGCAATTCCCGATGGGAATATCGCGAGAGTCTCCTGGTTGTGCAACGAAATGCTTGCCTGCCAGTCTGACTGGCGGGCACCGGATCCGTTGTTCATGGCGCTCGCAGAAGCGCTGGTTCGATCGCTACCGGCACCATTGAAGGATGACAGCGCTGATGAAGAGCGCTTAGTCGCGTTCCGACGCCTGATAGAAATCCATCTGCGCGAGCATCACGCAGTCGCTTGGTATGCGCAGCAACTCAATATCACCACCAAGACACTCACAAGAATTTGCCGCCGCAAACTCGATTGCACACCAACCGAATTGATACATCAAAGGCTATTGCTGGAGGCGCGCCGTTTGCTGGGCTTTACGAATGCAAGTATCGTTCAGGTGGCGGATCAGCTGGGCTTCTCGGACAGCTCCTATTTTTCGCGCTTCTATCGCCGGATGACGGGGCACCGCCCATCGATTGATAAGAACCCATGATGGTTGGCGTTGGATGCCTGCTCCTCTTCATTACTGCACTTTCGCATAGTCTATTCTTTGCGCCACAGTCCTCCCCCGGAGGCCCGCCAGCGCCGGGGGAACACCAAGGGCTACTGCCCTTTCGTTCCCGAACGACAATCGTGCCCCCCGTGTAATCCGCCAAGCACAGTGCCCGATGCCTGTGACGGCATCGACCGCGCTAAGGCGGCTCGCCCGCGCCAGGCGCAAGATTCTCGCCCTCCCTCCCCATCCCGTTCCTCGCCGGAAGGGCAGAGCCGCATGCCGCAGAGCAAGCGGCTTTCAGCCTCAAGAGGAAAGGACGAAACAATGGGACGCATCACTGACAACCGGGCCGACGTCTATCAGGACATCACCGACCAGATGATCGCCATGATCGAGGCAGGCACCCGGCCTTGGTCTAAATCATGGAACGGGACCACCGCGCCCAACATCCCGCTGCGTTCGACTGGCGTTCCGTATCGCGGCATCAATATCCTGACCCTTTGGGTGGCTTCCATGACAAAGGGCTATGCCTCGCCGCATTGGCTGACCTTCAAGCAGGCGCTGGCGCTGGGCGGCTGTGTTCGCAAAGGCGAGAAGGGATCGACCGTTGTCTATGCCAACAAGATCGTCGTGGGCGATGGCAAAGGTGGAGAACAGGGCGGCGAAGCGGGTGGTGAGGGCAAGCGGCAGGTTGCGTTCCTGAAGCGCTACACGGTGTTTAACGCCGAGCAGATCGACGGCATCGAGGCGCAATATCCTGCCCCCGCGCCGATCATCACCGCCACCAATCCCGATGACCGGGACGCCGAGCTTGACGCGCTCTTTGGCCGGGTGCCCGTCACGGTGCGCCATCATGGTGCGCAGCCCTATTACCAGCCAAGCGGCGATCATGTCGTCATGCCGCATTTTGCCGACTTCCATACCAGCGACGATTATTATTCGACCCTTGCCCACGAACTATGCCACGCCAGCGGCCATCAGGACCGGCTTGCCCGTCAAACCCTCCTTTCCACGAAGCGCGAAGATTATGCGCGGGAGGAACTTGTCGCTGAATTGGGGGCCGCTTTCGTCAGCGGGGCGATCGGCATCAAATTGCATGACCGCGAAGATCATGCCGCTTACCTGTCGAGCTGGCTTGCAGCGCTGCGCAATGACAAGCGGTGCATCTTCACTGCCGCGCGCCATGCACAGGACGCAGCAGACTGGCTGTTGAGCCATATGGGCGCAGAGCAGGCAGCCACGCTGGAGGAGGCAGCCTGACCGTCTTGGGCAGCCCGGTCCCATCAGGGGCCGGGATCGCCCGGACGGTACGCATAGGGGATCAGGGCGAGGAAATTGCTCGCCGCCCTCCCGCAAGCGGGCGAGCGGCGCTATATAGCGTTTGCAGGGCTTTTTAGGGCTTGAAGCCATTTCAACTTGTTCTTGAAATGTTAGCTTTCGCGGCGTATATCGATCTCAACATGGCCGTCCCCGCTGTTGCCTCTGGCATCAAGGGGCGGCCTTCTTCATATCTGGGCCATGTTGCCGCCCTACACCAAGCCTCACCTCAGTTTTGCCGACCAGCTCGCGCTTCTCATGCAACGCGGCCTGGTCGTCACCGATGCCCCCAAGGCAACCGAACATCTCCAGCGTATCGGCTATGGCCGCCTCACCCTCTATTGGCAGCCGTTCCAGCAGCGCGTACCCGATCCGAACAAGCCCCATAAGACTTTGCGCATCGAGCAGTTTGAAGCCGGCGCGGAGTTCCGCCATGCGGTCGACCTCTATCTGTTCGACAAGCAGTTGCGGCTCCTTTTCCTCGACGCGCTGGAAAGGATCGAAGTCGCGCTGCGCGTGGATCTCGCGCATGCGCTGGGCAAGCGTAACCCATGGGCGCACCGTGATCCGGCCCATCTTGATGCGCAGCGTGCCAATCAGCCCATGCAGGGCAGCACGCGGCATACGAGCTGGCTGGCGAAGGCGGATCAATCGATCACCCGTTCCAAAGAGGATTGGGTCGTAGAGTTTCTGGCCACCTACAGTTCCCCGATACCTATCTGGATGGCGGTAGAGGCATGGGACTTCGGAACGCTCTCCTGGCTGCTGGAAATGGCGCACCCCAATGATCGCGCTGCGATCGCCAAGCGATACGGCTTGCTCCCCGATACGCTGGTAAGCTGGGTCAGGTCGCTCGCGTTCGTGCGCAACATCTGCGCCCACCATGCCCGCCTCTGGAACGCTGGCATCGTCAACCAGCCCAAGGTTCCCCGGCAATGGGAGGCGGCTCAGGTCGTCCATATCGGCGCCGACTTCGTGCAGCGAAGTCGCGTCTATGGCACCGCGGCGGTGGCCAGCCATCTCATCAAGCGGATCAATCCGGGCACCACCTGGAGCAGCCGGATGAAGGACCACTGGCTTGCCTTCCCCGTCATGCCGTTTGCCAGCGCCGCGCAAGGCGGCTTCCTGCCGGGATGGGATCAGGAAGCTATCTGGAGCTGAAAATTCGCGGGCGGCCGATCGCAGCGCGATCAGCCGCCGAGCAGTATCTGTGCCAGCTTCTTGAGCATACCCGACAAATCACCGAACAAGTGCAGCACCGTCCCCCAGGTCAGCGCCGGGATGGAATGTTCAATGAGCTTGTCGACGGCGAGATCGCCTTTCTTGGCAAGCCAAGGGCCGATTTTCGCGCGCAGCGCCTCAAATCGTGTCGACAAGCGTGCCACTTCGACAGGATCGGGCGTCGGCGCTTCCAGCGCCGTGCGCGTCTCTGCAATCGTTGTGGTGATTTCACCGGCGTCCTCGTCAGTATAGGGCGGGAGGCCGATGCCGTCAGGGGGTGGTTGTGGCCCAGGTTGGCTGGGCTGGTCGGGAGCGCGGCAACCGCGCTTTCGAGTTGCTCAAGCCGCTCAAGAATGTCTTTCGTCAGCGCAACGGCCTGTGGTGATCCGGTTTCAAGCGTCTCGTCTTCGTCTTCCGGATCGGGATGTTCGTAGTATTCGCTGTTGCTCGACGGTGCCCATTCGAACGTGCCGGCGTCGGTGATGCGCTCGGCCGCTTCTGCGATCCAGGTCGCATCGAACTCAGTCTTGAACGTATCGTGGAGGATGTCTTGAGGCTCATACGGGCCGCCATAGGGATAGATATATTTCTGATCCTCATTGTCCCAAGGCATCTGGTTCTGGGGATCTTCGAAATTCTCGTGAAACCAGTTTTCCATCGTCTCGATGGCCGAGGCTTTTTCCTCTTCCCTTTGCTCTGCTTCCAGACGTTCGGCTTCCTGCATCTGCCAATGATGATGCTCTGCTTCCAGATCGTGTCGTCGTTGTTCTTCGGATCGTTCTCTGGCCATGGCGTCAGTCTATAAGGTCTGCGTGCCGGTTCCAAGCATCTGTATCCTTTACTGCTTGCCTGCGTGTCGCCTGAGCTTGGCCGCCTGATGGGGATAGAAGCGAGGCTGGGCGCGACCCTGCCGGGCACGGCTCTATCGGCGCTGCTGGCGCCGACCAAGCCACCGTGCCGGCGTCTCGGCCCATTCGGGTGACGATCCTCGCGTAAGGGGGGTGTGCCATGTGGCACACCCCCTGTTGCCGCGCTGGTGCGCGTTGTGGCGTTCGCAGGACGTCCCCGGCCCTCCCCCGGAGGCCCGTTCCCGTTCTTCATGTTCTTGGGGGGAACACCAAGGGCTGCTGCCCTTTCGTTCCCGAAGCAAAATCGACAGCCCCGTGTGGTCCGCCAAGCGCGGCACCCGCCGCCCCTTGCAGGGCGTCGGCCGCGCTAGGGCGGCCTGCCCGCGCCAGGCCATCGATTTTCCCTCTCCCTCCCCATCCCGCTCCTCGCCGGAGGGGCAGAGCCGCATGCCGCAGAGCAAGCGGCTTTCAGCCCGAGGAAAGGAGACAAGGACAATGGCTTACACACGGTACAAGGGCGATCCCTACTGGAAGCGGGCCAAGGTGGACGGGACCAGTCAGGACGGCACCCCCTATCGCAAGGGCGAACGGGTGTTCTTCTACCCCCGAACCGGCGCGACCTACGCAGGCGATGCCGCCACGCGCGCCTCTGCCGAATTTGACGAACTCGCAGCCCTCGAAGGCTGACCTCCCCCCATTCCCGACATCACGAAATCAGGAGCTTTCATCATGGCTATCATCACCCCCAAGCTGTCGCAGCTTCGTCTTTCCCCGCTCAACCAGCGCCGCATCAAGCCTTCCGCTATCGACTCCATGGCCGACGATATTCACGCGCACGGCCTGTTGCAGAACCTTGTCGCCTATGAGGAAGACGGCCTGTTCTGGGTCTTTGCAGGCGGGCGTCGCTATCGGGCCTTAAAGGAACTGGTGAAGCGCAAGAAGGTCAGGAACAGCGACCTGATCCCCGTCGAGGTCCGCACCAAGGAAGAAGCCATCGAACTGTCGCTGGCAGAGAACTTCCAGCGCGAGGACATGCACCCGGCAGACAGCATCCGTGCTTTTGCGGCCCTGCGCGAAACCGGCATGGACGCCGAGGAAATCGCTGCCCGCTTCGGTCAGGCCGTCAGCTTCGTGTATAAGATGCTACGCCTTTCCGCGCTGGCCCCGGCGCTGATCGACCTGATCGCCAAGGATCAATTGTCGCTCGAAGCAGCGCGCGCGCTCACCCTTACCGACGATCATGATTTTCAGGTGAAGGTCTGCAAGGCGGCAAACGGCCATGCCCACACCATTCGCCGGATGCTCACGACCGAGAAGGTCGAGACGACCAGCGGCCTGTTCCTGTTCGTCGGGCGGGAAGCCTATGAGGCCAAGGGCGGCACGATCACCGTGGACCTGTTCAGCCAAGGCGATGAAGGTTTTGCCGACACTCCCGAACTGGTGGAGGAACTGGCAGAGGAAAAGCTGGAAAGCATCGCTGCGGAATATCGCAGCATCGGGTGGTATGAGGTGTGCGCTGGGATCGCCTACCCTCACAACCTCTACATGAAGGGAAGCATGTATCCCGCTACCCGCGAACCGACCGAGGCTGAAAGCGAGCGCCTTGCCGCCCTCGCCGCCGAGATCGAGGCCATTGCCGACGATGAAGGCGAGGACAGCGAACGGATCGAACCGCTGGTGGACGAGCAGGACGCGATCATGGAAAGCCAGCGGGTCTTCACGCCCGAGCAGATCGCCGTTGGCGGTGTGGCGCTGTGGATTTCGCGGGATGGGACGCTGGGCAAGAGCATCTACCGGGCCAAGGCCGAACCCAAGCCCAAGAGCAGCCATGACGGTCCCGCGCCCCTCTACAGCAATGCCCTGTTCGCGGACCTGTCGCGCATCAAGACCCGGATCGTTCAGGAAGCGGTTGCCGCAGACCCGGCGCTGGCGCTCGACATCATGCTCGACAGCCTCGCAGGCCAGTTGCTGCATGGCGCACACAGCTATCAGATGGCGGCAGAAGTGCAGGCCAAGATGGTCCCCACCGATGTGGCCGACGAATTGATGGCAACCAGCGATGTGCAGGCCGTCGAGGAAGTCATGGCGACTCGCTTTGCTGCTATCCCTGAACAGGGCCGCTTCGAGGCGATCCGGGCCATGTCGGGCGACGACAAGATGGCGCTGCTGGCGGGCCTTGTTGCGATGACGGTGGACGGCACCGTGTTTTCAGGTGGCTCTCCCGGTCAGCGGCATCACCAGTTCGAGCAGATCGCCCGCGCCAGCAGCGTGGACATCGCGGCGCGGTGGAAGGCCCCCATCGCCCTGTTCGACAAGATGCGCCGTGCCGCTCTGATCGATGTGCTGCGCGAGGAAGTGGGCGCACCCAGCGCGGAGAACTGCGCCACGATCAAGAAGAAGGCGGACCTTGCCGTCAACGTCGCGGAGCGCCTGCCCGCTGGGTGGCTTCCCGCTCCCATGAAGATCGGGGCGTTCGATCAGGCCGATACCGGCATGGATCCGGACAGCGCCATGATGGACGAAGAGGATATGACCGAAAACGAAGACGCCTGACGGATTGGGGGCTGGTGGGAACCAGCCCCCTTTCTTCCCATTCCGCGATGCGGTGCGTGGTGGCCCGTCGCCCCCGGCGCGCCCGCCCTGCCACGGCAGGACGGGCGCGCTCGCCGTTCCTGGCGGAACCGCTCGGCGCCGCGCGACCAAGGCCGCGCGGCGCTGGGGCGACTGCGTCGCGTTTCAAAGTGCCTTTTCGACTTCCAAACCGCCGCATACACCCAAGGATACCCCTTGGAGCGATTGGTAAATGCCGGAAGATCCCGATGTCCCAGAGCCACTGCGCAAGCTGCTGGCCATCTTGTACCAGAATAACGATCGCCGAACCGCAGAGCTGAGGGCGAGCGGGCGAAAATTCGCGCATTACACCACAGCGGAAAACGCGCTGAATATTTTGTCCGGTCGCTCGCTGTGGCTGCGCAACGCCGCAGTCATGAACGACCATTCGGAAATCGAGCATGGGCGCGGTATCCTCGATCGGTTGCTGGCCATAGAGGCACCACTCGGCCGCGACTTTTTCGGTGCTTTGGATGCGGTGCATGACGGAATTTCCAACACGATCCGCGGCCGATACTACCAGGAAGCCCATAGCGCCCGCGATCTGACCTACATGACGTCGCTTTGCGAGCATGATGCGGATGATTGGCTTGGGCAGCTTTCGATGTGGCGGGCGTATGGCGGCGCGCGCGCCAGCGTGGCACTGGTGTTCAATCCCGAGGTTATTTTTGACCCTTCGGTTCACCTCAATGTCTCGGCCTCCCCCGTGCACTATGGGGATGATGCAAGCGTCGCTGCTGAACTTGCTGACCTAATTGCGGGCTTGAGGGCCGACCCTGAAGCGATTGCGGCGGTTGATCCATGGATGGTCGCCCATGTCGTGTCTGGCGCGCTCCATTACGCGCTGCTGTCGATCAAGCATCGCGGGTTCCGAGAGGAGCGGGAATGGCGCATATTGGCGCGCGCCGACGAACTGCCCCCCAACGGCCCGGTAAAGCGCGAGGTCAAATCGATCGGAGGTATCCCGCAGCTTGTTCACGTGCTCCCGCTGCACGGGCACGGCAGCCCTCTCCCTTGCAACGAGGTACAGTTCCACCATGGGATGGAAGCTGATGAGGTGATGTTCCTCCCGCAATTTTCATGGGACAGGCTGATCGACCGCATCATCGTTGGCCCTTCGCTTTTCCCCGAAACCGTCAAGGCTGCGATCGAGGAGCAACTGAAGCTCGACGGCGTGAACCGATGGGACCAGCTGGTGGAACTGAGCGAGATACCGCTGCGGGTGTAACGGGACCGATGATGTCGGTGCGCAATTGCCGAAGGATGTGAGATGGGATCGTTCGCGCTTGACGCCCAGGGAAGCCCGATCATTGCAATGGATGTCCCCTCTACCGTCTGGGAGAGCTGGAAAGGCAGCGGTACGGCGCTCGGGTTTACGATGGCGTGCTGTGGGTCAACAGCCGTGCCGAAAACCAGCCTTACCGGGCTACAGTTCTATGCTCACCACAGCGATGAATGTGCGACGGCACCGGAGACGATCTGGCACCGTCAAGCCAAGGCCCTGATTGTCGATGCAATGCGCCAACTCGGCATGGAGTGCGCCGAAGAGGTCATGGAGAATGGCGCTCGCCCCTGGAAAGCCGATATTCTCGTCCACCACGGAACGCGACGATTGGCCATAGAAATCCAGCATTCCTACCAGCATTTGCGCGACTATCTGCGACGGCAGGATCGGTATGCTTCCGCAGGGGTAGATTGCATCTGGGTGCTGCCAGCGGAGCGTTACCTGGCTCTAGCGAAGGTTACAAGGCGCAAGCGGATCAAAGAAGAGTTCGGAGGCAAGTTTCCTGCGTGTGGGCATATTGGCCCTTGTCTTCCTAGCTTGCCAGTCGTGATGCTGCGTGATCCTGCCGCGCGCGAGATCGGGGGCGCATCCCTGCTAGCACCGCTCGATACATGGTGTCGCGCACTCATCGAGCGGCATTTTGTTTGGACCGATGGCACTTGGATCATTGCCGAGGGCTGACGCTTCACAATCAAGGTTTCGGGCGCGACCCTGCCGGGCACGGCTCTATCGGCGCTGCTGGCGCCGACCGAGCCACCGTACCGGCGTCTCGTCCCATTTGGGTCACGATCCCCGCGTGAAGAAGTGTGCCACATGGCACACCCCATAAAACGCGTGAACGAGTAACCATAGGTTACTTTTACCTTGACTTATGTGTAACCATGGGTTACAATTATGGGCACATAAGAGAGGAAAATTATGAAACCAGATGAATTGAAGGCCCTGCGCAAAGGCACAGGATTGTCCCAACAGGGACTGGCGAACGAGTTGGGGGTGAGCCGCAAGTTCGTGAATGAAATGGAAAACGGTGCGCCTATCGACCAACGCACGCAGTTGGCCGTCCAAGCTCTCGCTCGCAAAATGAAGCTGATCTCCGATCTTTATTGGGTGGATGACAGCAATCGTGGCACGCACATTGTCATCCGTCGCACGGAGCGAGAGCACGATCGGCCCAATGCGCTGTATTGGGGGCACTCCGAAATGATGCTTTACGGCGAGTTCGCGCATCGCAAGCATGCGGAACGATGGGCGCGTTCGCTGCGCGCGTCGGAAAATCCTCGCAATACCCGCACCCTGCGGCGTGCCCGCGCTAACGAGCAGGCCGAACGGGAAATCGCCGGTCAGGAGTGATCGACCCGTAAACCCCTTGCTCAGCAGACGCACAGCGGTGCTGTGCGGCGTTTTCATCGCCGGTCTCGCCTTGGCGCGCCGCTGCGACAAGAGGGAACACCAAGGGCGCTGCCCTTCCGTTCCCGAACGACAATCGGTCGCCCGTGTAATCCGCCAAGCGCGGCACCCGACATCCTGACGGTATCGGCCGCGCTAGGGCGGCTCGCCCGCGCCAGCGACAGATTCTCGCTCTCCCTCCCCATCCCGTTCCTCGCCGGAACGGCAGGGTTGCCCGGCCCCACGGCCTTGCAGCCCATGCCAGATGAAAGGAAAGCGACATGCAGACCCCCGACCAGACCGAGACTATCCGCCGATTGAACGATGCGGCGCGTGCGATGCCTGGCGTTACCTGCCTTGCCAGTGCCACCCTCGGCTTTCAGGCCCTCCCCGCCGATGACCGTTCCGCCGCATTGGCGTTGATAGCGGGGTTCTCGAAATTCGACGACAACAATGACCCTTATGGTGAGCATGATTTCGGGGCGATTTTCCGTCTTGGATCGGGCGTCTGGACCCAAGATCGGCCCGAGGCCGATGAGGCGATTGCGATGACGGTTTTCTGGAAGATCGACTATTATGAGCCAAATCTGGCTTTTGGCAGCGATGCACCTTGGGATGAGCAACGCACCAAGCGCGTGCTGACGATTATGTTATCTAATGAATACTGAAACTTATGCCTTTTGTTGCGCTGCCGGGAGATGGTTAAAATCTTCCGGCTGCGCAACCGTTAAGCCAAGTGATTTGTTGAGGAATCACGACAAGAAGAGTAACGTTATCGGGGAAGGATGAGCGGGGATGGCGCAGATCGATCTTGAGGTATTTCGCGAGCATGTTCGGCGCATGGACTTCGAGCGTGGCACGCCTGAGCAGATTGCGTTCTGGCGGGAAGACATCGCCGACGCACGCGCCAATCTGGTTATCGAGAACATGGCCCCAACCGATGAGGATGATGCCATGTTCGCCATAATGCTCGACGAGGGCGTTCCGCCCTCGCTGATGGCCTCGATCATTCTCGGCCTCTACACGCCGGGAACGCACTCTGTTGCAGGCTGACGGTGGCCGACGACCCCTATACCTATCCTGACACCGACATCCTGCGGAACCGGCTTGGGATTACCGACGATGCCTTGCTCAACGAAGCAGAGCGCCGGTTGACGCTCGCGCGCGGCGCACACGCCGCGCGTCTTGTCTTTCCTGGTACGGCAGAAGGATACCGTGCCCTTCACCAGCACCTGTTCCAAGACCTGTATGACTGGGCAGGCGAGGACCGCACCGTCAGCATCGCCAAAGGCGGTTCCAGCTTTGCCGCGCCGCCCTACATCGCCCGCGAGCTGGATAAGCTGTTTGCAGACATGGCCGCGAGGAATGGATTCCGTGGTCTTGCCCGCGACGAGTTTTTCGACAGCCTTGGCAATCACATCAACGAACTCAATGCCATTCATCCATTCCGCGAAGGCAATGGGCGCACGATGCGCCACCATGCGGTCCAGATCGCGCGGGAGGCTGGCCACCCCATTCGTATCGCATCAATCGACAAGACGCTGTGGATGGACGCCTCGCGTCATGGCTTTCTGACCGGCGATCACCGCCCCATGACATCGGTTCTTGCGGCGGCTGCCGTTCAGCGGGAGGCCGCGCCAGAAGCGCGTATCGGTGCCCACGGTATCGCGTTGCTGCCCCAGCGAGCGCCGCCAGCGGGACAGCGGTATCGCATGACTCTGAATAAGGTCCGTGAGGAGCTTGAGCGGTATCTTCCTGCTGCCCGACAGCAAGCAGACGAACGCTTGCGCGCGCTGGCCGGACAGGACGCGGCGCCTGAAAAGATCGTCGCCGCGCGCACCGAACTTGCCTACGTCCGGCACGCCAAAGGTCCGGTCTATCAGTCGCACCTTCTGACCTATCTTGGTGTCCGCCAGGTCGATGCGGTCATTTCAGCCGAGCAGACGCCGCTGGAGCGCGTGCGAGAGATTGGGGCGGCTCTTGGGGTCCAGATCAATGGACAGCAGTCTGTGCAGCTTCAGCGGGCCGTCCGTGCGCTGGAGCGCCCGATCCTGCCCCCCGGTCATGCGCCAGGACAAGAACGCCTTGCCGCCACATTCCTGAAAAACTCGGCCGAAGGAAATCTGGCCGATACCCGACTGGCGGCAGCGCAAGGCATCGTTGACGCCGCCATGCAGACCGCTCGCGAGCGCGGGGAGAGCGCGAGGATGGTCACATCCATCGGTGAATCGACGCGCCAGCTTGTGGCGGAGCGTATCAGGAGCGGGAGCGCGCTGGACGCCGACCTTGGCAGTGGGCCTGCTCCCACCCCACCACCGAAGGATCGCAGCCGCTAGTCTGGCTATCGAACAGGCTTGTCAGAGCTGGCCGGTGGATGTCAGACTGCCCCCATGCGTTATCCGGGAACCGTTATTTTCGCTCCAGAGAAATGGTTCATCGTTGTCTCCCATGACGAGGGCTTTACCCTCATCGAGATGGATGAGGACGAAACCGGTATCGTCACAGGTGATGTGCTGTACGCAAAATCTTGGCTCGGAGACGGCTCAAAGTCTTTGTCCTGCGGGAACGTCATTCACCGGGGCCAATTTTGGGGATCGTATGATACCCGCACAGCTGCCATGCGAAAGGCCCTGCAATTCGTGACAAAGCAGGATTGAGCGGCCTACCGTTCATTCCTTCGCGTTGGGAAAACAGGACCGCGCACCGTCATCCGCTCAGCGTCATAGGGCTTCTGCAGGGCCACGATGTCGTCGTAGGTGCCATGCAGCCAGGTATCGATGTCCGCTGGTTCCAATATCGTGACCATCGCCTTGGGATGGATCGGGGCAACTAGGCTGTTCGGCTCACACGTAACCATCGTAAAGCCGTTACCTATCGCCGTCGGTTGCCAAAATCCCGCCACGGCAAAGACAGGCTGATCGGCCACGCCGAACCACATCTCGCCCTTCAGCGGCGGTTTCCCGTCGCCAAGATCATGCTTGTCAGGCGTGAACTCGCAGAACTCTGTGAGTGGTACGATACAGCGGCTTTCCGGCTTTTCGGCCAGCGTTCGCCATTGGGGATGACCAAGTTGGCGCACGTTGGTCATAGGCCAGGCCGCCTTCCCGCCCAGAACGTCCCAGGCCATGACGTCCCACCCACGCTCGCCATCCTGTTCCCGGATGACATAGCTGCGGGCTTTGGGCTGAGAACGGCGGAGCAATATTCGACCACGGTAGCGGCGGGATAGTCCTGCTGCGGGCGGCGTAAAAGTCGTCCACCTTGAAGCCTTTCTGCCGAGTCAGGGAGGTGTGGGGATCTACAGCGTGGAACTTTATCTTCAGGTCCGTCTGGCTTGCGCGGATGGCATGAGCCAACGGGCGGCGGCGAAGCGTTTCAATGTGTCGCGCGATACGGTACGCAAGATGCTGTCGTTTTCATCGCCGCCGGGTTACCGGCGCCAGTCCGTACCGCAGCGCCCGAAGCTGGACGGGTTTGTGGCGATCATTGATGGATGGCTTGAGGGTGACCGCAGTGTCCCGCGCAAGCAACGCCATACGGCGAAGCGGGTATTCGACCGTTTGCGCACCGAGCATGGTTTCACCGGCGGCTATACGATCATCAAGGATTACATCCGGGAGCGCGAACAGCGCAGCCGGGAGATGTTCGTGCCGCTGGCGCACCCTGCGGGAGATGCGCAGGCCGATTTCGGGGAAGCGCTGGTGGAGATCGGCGGGGTGGAGCAGAAGGCCTACTTCTTCGCGCTCGATCTGCCGCACAGTGATGCCTGCTATGTGCGGGCCTATCCGGCGGCGGTGGCGGAGGCCTGGGTGGACGGACACGTGCATGCCTTCGCGTTTTTCGGCGCGGTACCGCGCTCGATCGTCTATGACAACGATCGCTGCCTTGTGGCGAAGATCCTGCCCGACGGCACGCGGCAGCGTGCCACGCTGTTCAGCGCTTTCCTGTCACATTACGTGATCCGCGACCGCTATGCTCGCCCGGGCAAGGGGAACGAGAAAGGCAATGTGGAGGGGCTGGTAGGCTATTGCCGGCGCAACTTCATGGTGCCGATCCCGAAGTTCCCGACCTGGGAGGCGTTCAACCTGTGGCTGGAGGAGCAATGCCGCAAGCGCCAGCAGGACAAGGTGCGCGGGCAGAGCGAGACGATCGGTGAGCGCTTGGAACGCGATCTCGCGGCCATGCAGCCTCTGCCCGCTACACCCTTCGAGGCCTGCGATCAGAAAGGCGGGCGGGTCTCCTCGCAATCCCTGGTGCGCTACAGGACCAACGATTATTCGGTTCCGGTGGCCTGGGGCCATCAGGAGGTCTGGATCAGGGCCTATGTCGATGAGGTGGTGATCGGCTGCCGCAGCGAAGTCATCGCCCGTCATCCTCGTTGCTATGCCCGCGAGGAGGTTGTCTTCGACCCGCTCCATTATCTCCCGCTGATCGAGCAGAAGATCAACGCATTCGACCAGGCTGCGCCTTTGCAGGGCTGGGACCTGCCCGAAGCGTTCACGACACTGCAGCGGTTGATGGAAGGGCGCATGCACAAACATGGCAAGCGCGAATATGTGCAGGTACTGCGCCTGCTGGAAACGTTCACCCTCGCCGATCTCCAGGCGGCGGTCGAACAGGCCATCGATCTTGGCGCCATCGGCTTCGATGCCGTCAAGCACCTCGTCCTGTGCCGGATCGAACGCGTACCGCCCAGGCTGGACCTGGACGTCTATCCCTTCCTGCCACGCACCACGGTCGAGAAGACCTTTGCCAGAGCCTATCTGAGCCTGCTCTCCGACCGGCAGGAGGCCGCATGAGCGATCAGGCCCCGGAGATCCTTCTCGCTCACCATCTCAAGGCGCTCAAGCTGCCTACGTGCCTGCGTGAGCATCACAAGCTCGCGCGGCAATGTGCCGCTGAAGGCGTCGATCATATCCGCTTCCTCGCCCGCCTCGTCGAGATGGAAATGATCGACAGGGAGCGTCGCATGGTCGAGCGGCGCATCAAGGCCGCGCGCTTCCCCGCCGTCAAAAGCCTCGACAGCTTCGACTTCGCCGCCATCCCCAGGCTCAACAAGATGCAGGTGCTCGAGATGGCGCGCTGCGAGTGGATCGAGCGGCGTGAGAACGCCATCGCTCTGGGGCCATCAGGCACCGGAAAGACGCACGTAGCGTTGGGGCTCGGACTGGCAGCATGCCAGAAAGGACTGTCGGTGGGCTTCACCACCGCGGCAGCGCTGGTCAGCGAAATGATGGAGGCCCGCGACGAGCGCCGTCTTCTGCGCTTCCAGAAGCAGATGGCCGGATACAAGCTGCTCATCATCGACGAACTGGGCTTTGTGCCGCTCTCCAAGACCGGCGCCGAACTGTTGTTCGAGCTGATCTCCCAGGGGTTCCCGTAACATCTGTCCTAAAAGTAGCGGTAGTGGGAATGCCGGAAAACAGCCATTTCTGGCGGTTCTATTTTTCTAAGTGATTGAATTTGCATGGCGTGCAGCTTTTCCGACTTTTTGGGACTCCGGTCATGGATGTTTGTAGCCTTTCCTCTGTAAAGCGGCGGGGTTCGAGTCGATGCAGGATTGGCGCGCGCAGTATCTGGGGCTGACGACGTTTCCGGCCACGCTTACTGTCGCTGAGATCGATGAGCTTTTCAGGCTGGACGATGATATCGCCCGCATGGTTGGAGCGCGGCGGACACCGCTGACTCGCCTGGGGCTAGTGCTGCAGATCGGCTTTCTGCGCCTCACTGGGCGTTCGCTGAATTCGGTGCAAATGATCCCGCCAGCTGTGCTGACGCGCGCCGGCCAGGCGGCGGATATTTCGGCTCCGCAATTGGCGTCGATCCGTTCGATCTACCGGCGACGGATGACGCTTTATCAGCACCAGCAGGCTGCGATGGCCGCGCTGGCCTTCAGGGATTATGGCGACGCCAGCGAGCGCGCCCTGACCGGCCATTTGCGC
Source organism: Sphingobium sp. WTD-1 (assembly GCF_030128825.1). Taxonomy (NCBI): domain Bacteria; kingdom Pseudomonadati; phylum Pseudomonadota; class Alphaproteobacteria; order Sphingomonadales; family Sphingobiaceae; genus Sphingobium; species Sphingobium sp. WTD-1. The sequence goes on from NZ_CP119128.1 coordinate 179,778, forward strand.
CGCATGGCGACCCAGAGCTTCGACAGCGCGGCGCTCACGCGCCAGGCGATGATCTGGCTTTTTGAGCACCGTTGGGTGCTGCCGGGCCAAAGCCGGATTGAAGACCGGGTGGCAGCTGCTCAAGCCTATGTCACCAGGTCCATTCGCGCAGAGATGATGCAAACAGTTGGTGGGCAATGCGTGCAGCGTTGGGTCCAGGATTTGTCTGCCGTCCATGACGAGGAAACGGGCGAGACGCTGTTTGAATGGCTGCGCAAGCCCACTACCGGTACAAGCCAGATCAATATTGCCGAAGCAGCGCAGCGGCTCGACGCGCTGCGGAACCTGGGGGCTGACAGGCTATCACTGGGCGCCCTGCCGATAATCGGAATGCGCCATTATGCCAGCGGCATGGCTACCCAAAAAGTTCAAACCCTGGCTTTGCTCAGGGAGCCGCGCCGCGCCGTCGAGATTGGGTGCTGGTTGCGCTTGCACCTTCTCCAGTTGAACGATGTCGTGCTTGAGCAGGTCAGTCGGCGCATCGGCAACCTGTGGCGCGAAGCGCATGGGACAGTCGAGATCCGCGCCTTTCGCGAACTTGAAGTCTATCGCGCCGGTGTGAATGCTATCCGACGGGCACTGGGCGACTCCAGCCTCTCCGATGCTGCATTGCGTGCGACAGTGGTGACCGCGATTGCGCCGTTGCCGGTGGCGACTATCGGTACCGGGCGGGCGCAGGCGATTCGTGCCGAAATGGCTGCACGGCCTGCGCGCTTGCGGGCCCTGCTCAAAGCGGTGTCCGGCTTGAACCTCGCCTATGCAGAGGATCATCCCCTTGGGATTGCCATGACCACACTGGGAGGCGTCTATGCCAAAGACGAGACCGAATTGGCGGCTCTAAGCACGCCGTTTGCATCGGCCCCGCGCGCCTTGGTCGAAGCTGCATCCACGGCGGAGGAAAGGCTGGCGGCCTATGAGGTGGCCACCGCGCTATTGCTCAAGCGCTCGCTGCGCAATGGTGCCGCGAGCAGCGTAGACAGCATCAAGCACCGCAGTCTTTCCGATCAGCTGATGCCGTCCGCGCAGTGGCTCAAACACAAGGGCAGCTTCGCCCGGGCGCAGGTACTGCCCAAGTCCCTTGAGGGCTATCTCGGCGATTACGAAGCGACATTGACCGCCCGGGTGACCGCGCTCGATGCCGCGATCACCGCCGGTGACATCGGCCTGCGCGAAGACCGGCTGCGGATCCCAAAGCTCAAGGCGCTTGGCGAGGGCCCGGAAGTCAGGGCGACACGCAGGGCCCTGTTCGGGGCGATCGGCGCGGTCCAACTGCCAGATATTTTGATCGAGATCGATGCCCTTACCCATTTCTCATGGATCCTCTTGGGACGGCAGCCTGCCAGCACGACCGAGCTGACACAGGTCTATTGTGCCCTGCTGGGATTGGGCACGATGCAGAGCGCGGCCAGCGTCAGCCGGATGGTTGCGGGCGTCAGCGATGACCAGATCGAACATGTGATGCGCCAGATTATCGCAAGCGGGCAGCTGCGCGCCGCAAGTGACGCAGTCGTCAACCACATGCTCTCCCACCCAGTTGCACGGCGATGGGGCACAGGTAAACAGGCATCGGCGGACATGATGAGTCTGGACGCCACGCGGCACCTTTGGAACGCGCGCACCGAACCGCGCCGCGGCACCAGGGCGATTGGCACTTATTCGCATATTCTCGATCAGTGGCCGATTATCTACGATCAGGCTATCGTGCTCAACCAGCGCCAGGCCGGGGTCGCACTTGAAGGTGTGTTGCAGCAGCAGATCGCCGAGCTGCAGCGCCTGGCGGTCGACACCCACGGCTTCACCCATTTCGCAATGGGATTGGCCAAGGTTCTGGGCTTTGACCTATGCCCCCGCCTCGCCGGCTTTTCAGGGCGCAAGCTCTACCTGCCGTGCGGTGTTGCTGTGCCGGCCCGGCTTGAGCCGATTGTCGAGCGGGTACCGCTCGGCCGCACGGCACGCAGCGGATGGGATGGTTTCCAGCATATCGCGGCCTCGCTCCAGAGCGGGTATGGTTCCGCCGCGACCATCATCGAGCGGCATGGCAGCGCCGCACGGGGAAACCCGGTCTACGAATGCGGCACCCTGGTCGGCAAGGTCATGCGCAGCGTGTTCATGCTCGACTATCTCGTCAACACAGAATTCCGGCGCGAGGTTCATCGGCTGCTTGCCCAGGGTGAATCGCTCCATGCCCTGCAGCGCGCATTGTTGACCGGACGGATCGAGGCCAAGCATGGCCGAGCCAAGGATGATGCGAACGCCATCAGCGGGGCCCTCTCCTTGCTCACCAACGTCGTGCTGGCTTGGAATACCGCGGCGATGCAGACCGAAATTGAGGCCAATCCTGCCCTCTACCCAACTGAGCATCTGACGCATATCGCGCCAGTCGCGCACCGTCACATCAACATGAAGGGCGTCATGCGTTTCACCATCGAGCCACACCACCAATTGGTGGGTAACGGCGCCGGAAAAGGTCAAAAGCTGCCAGTTCTATGAATTCAAATACTTAGAAAAATAGAATCGTCAAAAATGGCTTTTTTCCGCCATTCCTCACTACCGCTACTTTTGGGGAAAATGTTACGGGAACCCCTTTATCGCAGACGAGCCTCTTCATTGAAACGTACCTGCCATCCCGGAATACCGCCGAAGCCAGTGCGCATAAGGCGCGGGTAGCACCCAGGTGGGCCGGGCTTTTTTCAGTGCCAAGGCTGCAAAGTAGGGATAATGTGGATTGGCGAGATGGGCTTTAGCAACCATAACCAGGTCAAGTTGGGCCTGCTCGACGGCCATATTGGCGACTTCTGGGTCGTCCATGCCCCAAGCGGTTGCGACGGGTAGGCCCGTAGCCTGCCGTACACTAGCGGCATACGGTGCCATGAAGCCTTTTTGCCATGGTATCTTGTTCTCGATTGTCGAGAAGCCGATGCTCACGTTGAGCATGTCGATCCCATGGGCGCGAAACTCCTTTGTCAGTGCGATCGAGTCCGCAAGCGTCTCCTCGTCGCGGCCATCGAATTCGATGACGCCCAAACGCGCGGTGAGTGGCAGATGTGTGGGCCACACCTTGCGAACTTCTTCGAGTGTCTCGATCAGGAAACGCCCACGACCGCGCCATCCGCCGCCATATCGGTCGGTCCGTTGATTGGCATGGACCGAGAAAAAACTCTGCCCGAGGTAACCATGCGCAAAATGCAGTTCGAGCCATTCAAATCCCGCCTCTAACGCGCGCTTGGCCGCCGAAACGAAATCGCCCTTTACGCGCTCGATGTCGTCCAGTGTCATGGCGCGAGGCGTTTTCGGCAGACCGCCCCCGAACGCAATGGCAGAGGGCGAGATCGTTTCCCAGCAACGCGGGTCGTCCGCCGGGATATGGTCGTCCCCTTCCCAAGGGAGATTAGCGCTCGCCTTTCGCCCGGCGTGACCGAGTTGAATTCCAGCCACCGCGCCTTCGGCTTTGATCTCGGCGGCAATGCGCGCCATGCCGTCGATCTGCGTATCGGCCCAGAGACCTGTGCATCCCGGCGTTACACGTCCGTCCGGCGACACAGCAGTCGCTTCCACAATCAAAAGGCCAGCGCCACCGCGCGCAATCGAGGGATAGTGAACCCAGTGCCACCGATTGGTCATACCGTCGATTGCGCTATACTGGCACATGGGCGGCACCGCGATGCGGTTGCGCAGGGTGATGCTTTTGAGCGTGAATGGATCGAACAGAGACGGCATCACATCAGCCTTTGGTTTCTCGCAAAGCATGACAAAAGCGCAAGCGATGTGCGGCGCACGGCCCGCGACGTCGAGCCGCAGCCCTGATCAGGCTACCAGGGCATTCAACGCACCATCGACTACGACGACGGAGCCGTTCATGAACGAACCCGCGTCACTTGCCAGCATGATGACTGGTCCCATGAGTTCCTCGATCCTGCCAAGACGCCGGGCCGGCATTTGCGCGATACGTTCGACCCCAGCCGTGCTCTCGAAGAAAGCCTCGTTCAGTTCCGTCTTGAACCAGCCCGGCGCCAAAGCATTGACGCGGATATTATATTTGGTCAGGTCCACTGCCATAGCGCGCGTGAGTTGGATCACCGCACCCTTCGACGCGCAATAGCTTGCCAGGCCAGGCTGCACGCCCAGTCCAAGGACTGACGCGACATTGATGATCGAACCACCCTTTCCGGCGCTGACCAGCCGCCGAGCGGCTGCCTGACCGACATTCCACACACCGCGAAGGTTGGTGTCGAACACGGCGTCACGAGCGGCCGGATCAATCTTCAGAAAATTGCGCGCATCGGTAACGCCCGCATTGCTGACGATGACATCCACGGTTCCGAATGCCTGCTCCGCAGCATCAAAGGCCCTTTCAATGCTCTCTACGTCGGTGACATCAGCCTGGGCCGCCACCGCGCTGCCCCCCGATTGTTCGATTTCACGGACAAGGTCGTCGAGGCGTTCGGCCCGGCGGGCAACGGCCACCACATGCGCGCCCGCTGCTGCCAATCCCTGCGCTAGGACACGGCCGATCCCGCTCGACGCGCCTGTAACCAGGGCGACTCGCCCCGAAAGCGAAAAAAGGTCAGGGTTCACTTTCAATTCCTCATTTCAGTCAGTGGGTCGGGTCTGGCCAATATGCCTATCGCGGTCCTGGCCCCGTCGTCGCGCGATAAGGTGCCGTGCGCGACGTCTTCGGCTATTTCGTCAAACTGGGGGTCGGACGTGTCCAGCACCATGGCCGCCGCCATTTCGGCCACATCGCTGGCGAGCATCGATCGCGGATTGGTCCGCCTGAATGCCACGACAGGTAGTGCCGACGGAAGTTCAGCAAACCTTGCGTCAATCGCATCAGCAAGCGCCTTCATGCCATCACCGCTCACCGTTGATGCAGAGAGAACGGATCGACGCTCATCATGACCCCGATGATGAAGCATTGCATTCAAGTGCGCGGCGGTTCGAGCGGCGTCCGGCAGATCCGATTTGTTCACCACCAGCAGATCGGCGATTTCCAGTACGCCAGCCTTGATCGCCTGCATCTCGTCGCCCAGGCCCGGTGCACAAACGACAAGCTTGATGTCGGTAAGTTCTGCAACCTCGACTTCGGACTGTCCGGTGCCCACGGTCTCGACGATCACGAGGTCCATCCCGCCGGCTGCCAAAAGGTCCATGACGGACCGCGTGGTGCGCGTCACGCCGCCCAGATGGCCGCGCGTCGCCAGAGAGCGAATGAACACGTCCGGGTTCGCGCTATGTGCGGCCATGCGCACCCGATCGCCCAGGACGGCACCGCCGCTGATCGGGCTGGATGGATCGACCGTTAATATCGCCAGGCGACCGTATCTCGGCAGCATTTCCTGCACGAGGCCGTTGATTAGTGAGGATTTTCCGGCTCCCGGTGGCCCCGTCACGCCCAGCGTTCGGCACAAACTGACCTGACCGCGCACAGCGACGGCCAGTTCAGTCCCGACTGGAGTGCGGTTCTCGATCGCCGTGATGGCACGCGCAATCGCCAGCGGGTCGCGGCCGCGGACCCCATCGAGAAGGGATGCAGCGTCCAGTCCTGAGCACAGACCAGTCAAACCAGTCCCCGATATGCCCGCGCGAGCCGCTGAAAGGTTGCCACGACGTCGGCAAGAGGTGCCCCGCCACGGAATATCTCCCTGACACCGACAGCCTCCAGCGGGGCCACGTCGAAGGGGCGGATGACGCCGCCCACGACCACCGGCAGGTCGCCAACTTCGCGGCGCTGCAACTCGGCGACGATTTTCTGGGTCGTCTCCACCTGGCCACCGGACATGAAGCTGAGTCCGATGATGTCGACGTCTTCCTGAAGGGCGACCGTGACGACGTCTTCGGGCTGTTCATAATCGATCACCACGACTTCCATCGCGGCATCGCGCAATGCCAGTGCGATCGTCGCGATCGCGCGGTCATGGCTGTCGATAAAGCTCTTCGTCAGGAGTACGCGCGGGTTTGGCGCATTATCTTGCATAGTATCAGCTTTCTATTTGTTACGACCGAAAACGTCGTGGAGGATCGCCTGCATCTCGCCGAGCGTCGCATCCGCTTCGGCCGCAGCAACGAGATTTTCCATCACCGATCCGATCGCCCGGCCTTCACTGACATCGACCGCCGCACGACGAAGTTTGTCCAGAGCCTCCGAGCAGCGCGCCGCATCGCGATCCCGGCGATGTCGCTCGATATCCTCAATGGCGAGGCGAGCGGCTTCGGGATCGGGCTGGAACACGGCATATTGCTCGGGCTCGTCGGTAGTGTACTTGTTGACGCCGACCATCGTGCGCGCGCCACTCTCGATTTCCTGGCGCCATTGGTATGCTGCGGCAGACACTTGCTGCTTGACCCATCCGGATTCGATACAGGCTATCAGGCCGCCACGATCGTCGATGTCCGCGATGATTTCGAACACCCGGCGCTCGATCTCGTCGGTGAGCGATTCGATATAGTATGAACCGCCGAACGGGTCGGACACATGGACCGCGCCGGTTTCCTCCGCAATGATCTGGCTCGTCCTGAGTGACAAGGTTACTGCCTCTTCCGTCGGCAATCCGAGCGCCTCGTCATAGGCGTTGATGGTCATGCCATTCGCGCCGGACAACACTGCCGCCAGCGCACCATAGGCGTTGCGGACCAGGTTGTTCAGCGGCTGTTGTACCGTGAGCAGCGAACCCGCAGTCTGCGCATGAATCCGCGCTTGTAGCGAACCGCTCTTCTTGCAGCCGAACCGCTCGCGATTGACCTTGGCGTAGACGCGCCGAAGCGCGCGGGTCTTGGCTACTTCTTCAAAGAAATTCTCGCCGTACCGAACGTGGAAGCCGAACCGGGGCACGACGGAATCCGGCTCGATTCCAAGCTTCACGCACTCCTCGTTGACAGCGATGATCGCGGCGATCGAATAAGCCACGGCCTGGACATTGGTAGCGCCCGCTTCGCAGATATTATGCTCACTGATCGTCAGCGGATTCCAGAGCGGCACATGCTGCGAACAATAGGCTGCAATGTCCGCGACCAGCCGGTAGCTGCCGCGCGGCGAAAAGTTCGTGCCGCCGCTATGGCCGAAGAAATCCCAGATATAGTTGGTGAGGTTGCCACCGAGCGTGTCGAACGCGAAGCCGCGCCTTTTTGCCGCTGCCAGATAGAGCCCAAGCATGGCGGGCGAGCCAGCGTTCAGAACCAGCGAAACGGTGGTCTTGGCCAGGTCTTTGCCGGCGAGAAGCACTTCGTAATCGCTCGCCTTGCAGACCGAGATGCCGCAATCGCCGATGCTGCCGCGCACCCCAGGATGGTCGGGATCATATCCCATCGACGTCGGCATATCGAAAATGAAATTATAGGCTTCGCGATCGAAATAGCCTTTTGATCCGCCTTGTTCCAGCAACAGGTCCATGCGCTCGCGCGTCTGTGCGGGCAGGCCGAAGCCGATGATCTGCAGGTCCATCCACGGCTGATACTGGTAATGGATCGGGTAGATGCCACGGGTGTAGGGATACTGCCCCGGCATTTCCGCCTCATTGCCCATCCGGTCGAGGCCGCCATAGACAGGCTCGACTTCCACGCCCGACCTGTTGCGGGCGACGAAGGAGCGATCCTTGTACCGCGCCGCCACCGTCTGCTGCCAGCGCTCATAGGCGCTGTCTTCTGTCTTTGTGCCTGTGCTGGTCATAGGATTGACGGCTCCATCCAGAGATTGATGCATTGGTTTTTCAAGTTAAGAAAATAGAATTGGTGTGCATCGTATCGAGATATTCCTTGGCCAAGGATATTTTCTCTCCGCGAACATTGAACAAGAAATGATACTCGTTGTTGTAGACACGACCATTGTTCAATTCACCATAGGACTCAACTTCGGCAGCGACAGTATCGCCTTCCGCGATCATCGATCTCAATCGCATTTCAAGGCCGTTTGGTATCTCTCCCAATACGCCTCGCAGGATTGCGCTGATTTCTTCCTTTGTTTTGGGTCCGGCCAATGCGAATTGGTCCGGCTTTCCGCCGACCCACCATGTGGAATCCTCTGTCAGCATGTCGATGACGCCCTCGACGTCGCACTGGCCGAACTTTGCGAGTAATTTGCGGACGACATCCTTGCTCTGTTCTGCTGACATCTTGTTTTCCTTCGACGGTTCAGATCTGTGACTTCATGCCGCGAACACGGACTTCAGGTGGAGGGTGTCATGATATTCCTTCACGGCAGCGATGCGCCCTTCCCGGATCGTGAACAGGAAGTGATATTCATTATTGTATATCCGCCCGTTGGTGATCTCGCCGCGTGCTTCCACTTCGGCTGCGACCTTGTCCCCTTCGCCGATCATTCCGTGGATGCGCATGTCGATCCCGCCGGGGATTTTCGCGCCGATCCCGCGCAGGACGGCGCTGATACCGTCCTTCGTTTTCGGTCCGGCCTGTGGCAGGTCGGTCGGCTTTCCTCCGATCCACCAGGTCGCGTCGTCCGTCAGGCTGTCGATCAGGCCATCGGCATCGCCGGTCCCGAACCTGGCGAGAAACTGTCGCACGACATCCTTATTCTGTTCGATCGACATGATAGGCTCCAATAAGATTGCGTGACAAAGATGATGCTCATGAAGCGAGCAAATCGGACGGCACGGCTATGTCCACGCCAAGCAGTATCTGGGCATAGCCTTTGCCCTGGGGATCATTGCGCAGCGAGGCGATGCCACCGCCGCCCAGTACATCGTAGAGCATGAAGTTCAGACCCTGGATTCCAGGCAGATCGAAGCGTTTGACCTCAGTTGGGGCATAATGGTCGAACAGCTTGGCCACGCGTTCGGGTTGTAGCGCACGCTTGATATAAGGCAGGTATTCGGCCCGCCGCGCGACGATACCGATATTGGCGTGATTGCCCTTGTCGCCGCTGCGACCCCAGGCAAGCGCGATCAGCGGAACTTGGATAAGCTCCGCTTCGTCGATCAACAGGTCCGGTTCGGGCGTGACTGTAACGGCAGCAGCCGGAGCAGCTATCGCAGCGGGCGGTATTAACACATCCTGCCCATCCACATCGGCATGAATCTGCCCGTCGACCAGCATCTTATCCACGGCGATCGAGAACAGGCGGACGAGCGGCATCACCTTTGGCCTATTGCCGCCCATGCCGGTGAAGCCGGGCGCCATAGAAGTACCGGCTGACGTAAACTCGCGAACCAGCATCTCCAGCGCCTTTGGATCGACATGCTTGGCCGCGATCTTCAGCACGACTTCGCGAGCGCCACGCGCCTGGCTGCCGGCACCATAGCTCGATTCGGCACCGAGTATCTCGATTGACGTCTCGGTAAACGGTGCGGCGCCCGCCTGCGTCAGGAGCGATGCAACGCGCGAGACGACCGCTTCTCCGACCTTCGCCGCCTTGCCGGCAGCGGCCTCGCCGATGATCGTCCAGGTCGCTCCCACGCGGTAGCCGTCCTGCCACGTCGCGCTCGCCTTGTACGTTTCGGGTGGTGCGCGTCCGATAGCGCCGGACACCCGCACCCGGTTTTTGCCCGTCTCCTCTATCTTCACCGAGCGCCAGTCGCATGTGACGTCGGGGAGCAGATAGGCCGCCGGATCGCCGATCTCGTAGACAAGCTGCTCGCTGACGGTGCCTCGCGAAATAAGCCCCCCCGTTCCAGCAGGCTTGGTGACTTCAAACGCGCCATCCTCCTCGATCACCGCGATCGGATAGCCGATGTTCGCCCAGTCACTGACATCCTGCCAATCGGTGAACAGGCCGCCGGTGGCTTGTGCGCCACATTCGACGATATGACCGGCGAGCGAGCCGCCCGACAAACGATCGAAATCCGCCAGCGACCAGCCGAATTCATGGATACAGGCTCCCAGCACGGTTGCGCTGTCCACGCATCGCCCGGTAACGACGATGTCGGCCCCGGCACCCAGTGCCGCCGCGATCGGTGCTGCCCCCAGATAAGCGTTCAGGCTCAACAGCCGTGCCGGCATCTCGGCATCGGAAAACATCTCCCGGCAGTCCTGCAATTGCGCCTGCATCGGAAGCAGATCGTCGCCGGTGACGACCCCGACCCGCAGATCGAGGCCCGCATCGGCGATCCGCGCGCGCAGGGCCTGCGCACAGGCGACCGGATTGACCCCGCCGGCATTGGCGATCAGCTTGACGCCCCGCTCTGCGATCTGCGGCAGGTGCCGCGCGGCCAAGGCGACGAAGTCGGTAGCATAGCCCAGCGACGCATCCTTTGCGCGGGCGCGGGCCAGAATCGACATCGTGACCTCGGCCAGATAATCGAAAGATATATAGTCCAGCCCGTCATGCTGGAGCAGTTGGGGCAAAGCGATCGAACTGTCGCCCCAGAAGCCGGAAGCGCCCCCGATACTGATCGTGCGGCGGCTCATGCCGGTTCCCCCTTGATGACGAAGAGTATGTCGCGCGCGCCCACTTGTTGGCCGGCGGTGACAGCGACGGTAGCGACCGTGCCAGAAATCGGCGCGACGATCTGATGCTCCATCTTCATCGCTTCGAGCACGCCAAGCACATCACCGCGGCTCACGGCCTGATCCGGACTAACGCGGATGGAGGTCACCGCGCCGCTCATCGGTGCGCGCAATACGCCGTCGCCCCCCGCGCTCGCCCGCGAGGCGGCCCTATAGGTCATGTCCTCGAACCGATAGGCCCGGCCACCGATGTCGATCGAGATCCCGTCGTCGCTGAACAGATAGACCGCGCGACGCACCAGTCCGTCGATCTCGAACCGGACATGGACATTGTCGCGCTCGACGATCGCGACCGAAGCTACCTCACCATCGACCTCAGCCGACCAGCGGTGTCCCGTCCGGGCGACACGCACATTCATCACGACGCCGTCGCTGCTCAGGCTGATCGGGTGAGCCTGCACCGCATTGGACGACCAGCCTGCCCTTGTCGTTTCCGTAGCCAGGATCGCGGCAAGCCAGATCGCCGCAGAATCGCCCTCGCGCGGCTGGAAACCGTCGCCATAATGTTTGCCGATGAAGGCAGTGGTCGCACCGCCGTCGCGGAACTCGTCGATTGAGAGCGCGTCGAGCAGGAATTCGCGATTGGTCGCGACGCCCAGCAAATGCGTTTCCCGCACAGCCCGGACCAGCCGCCGTAAGGCTTCCTCGCGGTTCGCGCCCATTGCGATGATCTTGGCGATCATCGGATCATAGAACGGACTGATGACCTGACCGGCCACCAGGCCATGATCGACCCTTATGCCCTCACCCGTCGCCGGTTCCCAAACGGTCGCGACGCCCGTCTGCGGCAGGAACTGATCGCGCGGATCCTCGGCATATAGCCGGACTTCAATCGCATGTCCGGTCAGCGTGACATCGTCCTGCGAGAACGGCAGGGGCAGCCCGGCCGCCACGTCGATCTGAAGATCGACCAGGTCGATCCCCGTCACGCATTCGGTCACGGGATGTTCGACCTGAAGTCGGGTATTCATCTCAAGGAAATAGAACTGCCCGTCCCCGCCCAGCAGAAATTCGACCGTACCTGCACCGACATAGTCGATAGCAGCGGCGGCCCGCACAGCCGCCTCGCCCATGCGCTGGCGAAGGTCTTGGTCCACTGCGGGTGAGGGTGCTTCCTCAATCACTTTCTGATGCCTGCGCTGGACCGAACAGTCGCGCTCTCCCAAGTGGACGACCGACCCGAAGGTGTCGCCGAATACCTGTATCTCCACATGGCGGGCATCGACGACGGCACGTTCCAGCAACAGCCGGTCATCGCCAAAGGCGTTCTTCGCTTCCGACCGGGCTGAGGCAAGCGCCGCCGGCAAGTCGCTGCGCTCATGGACCAGTCGCATTCCCCGGCCGCCACCGCCGGCGGATGCCTTGACCATTACCGGATAGCCGATCCGGTCGGCCTCGCGCACGAACAGGGCGTCGTCCTGTTCGTCCCCCTCATAGCCCGGTACGCATGGCACGCCGGCATCGATCATCCGTCGCTTCGATCGCGCCTTGTCGCCCATGACACGGACGGAGTCCGGCAAGGGTCCGATGAAGGTGATGCCCGCATCCGCGCATTGCTCGGCGAAGTCGGCATTCTCCGAAAAAAAGCCGTAACCAGGGTGCAGGGCGTCAGCGCCGGTGGCACGCGCCGCCGCCAGCACCCGCTCGGCGGAAAGGTAGGATTCCCGCAGCGGCCCGCCACCCAGCCGGAACGCCTCGTCGGCTTCCCGGACATGTCGGGCACCCGCGTCCGCGTCGCTGAACACCGCGACGGTCGCATAGCCCTTTGCCTTGGCGCTGCGGATTACGCGGCACGCGATTTCACCGCGATTGGCGATTAGTATCTTGGAAAACGGCTTCATGCGATGGCCCATGCCGGCGCTCTCTTCTGTTTGAACGCCGCAATACCTTCAGCGCCCTCGCCAGCTACGGCATCGGCGAAAACATCGGCTGCGGCCCGTGAAAAATCAGTGATGTCCAAACCCGGCAAGTCGTTCAGCAATGCCTTGGTGGCTGCCAGTGCGTCGGGCGCGCACGCTTGAATTTCGGCGAGGATCGCGTCCAGCCGGGCATCAAGCGCGGCCCGGTCGGTGAACAGTTCGTCGACAAGGCCCAATGCGGTCGCCTGGCCAGCGTCGATCCTGCTGCCGGTCAGCGCAAGGCGGCGTGTCGTCGCGGGGCCAAGACGCGCAACAACGAACGGCGCGATTTGCGCTGCGACCAGTCCCAGGCGCGCTTCAGACAGGGCAAAATTCGCGCCCGGCCCTGCAAGGACGATGTCGGCGCATGTGGCCAGACCCATGCCACCGCCCATTGCCGCCCCCTCTATCACCGCGATCACCGGCTTCGGAAAGGTGTTGAGCGCGCTGTAGATGCGCGCGCCGCGGATCGACAGCGCGATCGTCGCCGCGCGCGGATCGCCGCCACTCCCCGCCAGCGTTCTTCCGCCAAGATCGGCGCCTGCGCAGAAGATGCGATCGCTACCGCGCAGCACCAGCGCGCGGATCGCGGGATCGTCGCGATAGTGCGCGAAAAGCGTTTCGAAATCGGTGAGCAGTGCGTCGGTCATTGCATTGCGGGTGACAGGATCGTCAATGGTCGCGACCAGCGCGCACCCCCGTCGATCGAGGCGCAGCACCGAAGTCTGTGGAATATCGGTCATAGCCGGGCGATCCCGAAGCTGTTTCGGGCCGGTTCGCGCGCATCGCCCTCGCTACAGGTGTCGAGGCAGAAGGCGACGACGCGACGCGTGTCACGCGGATCGATAATGCCGTCATCCCAGATCCGCGCGGTGGCGAACAGCGCCTCGCCCTCGCGGTCATATTGCTTAATCAGCCGCTCCGACATGGCTGCCAGCCCGGCATGGTCTGGTTCGACGCCGCGGGCGGTGGCACTGTCCTCGGCAACGATGGTCAGAACCTTTGCCGCCTGCTCCCCGCCCATCACCGACAGGCGGTTGTTGGGCCATGAGAAGATAAAGCGCGGGCCAAAGGAGCGGCCGCACATCGCATAGGCTCCAGCGCCGAAGCTCGCACCGATCTGGATCGTGATCTTGGGAACCGAAGCGTTCGTCACTGCCTGGATCAGCTTCGAGCCGTGCTTGACGATGCCCGACGTTTCCGCATCCACGCCGACCATGAAGCCGGTGGTGTTCTGGAGAAAAAGCAGTGGCGTTCGCGACTGGCAGCACAGTTGAATGAATTGCGCCGCCTTGGTCGCGCCCTGTGCGTCGATCGGCCCATTATTGCCGATTATGCCGATCTCGCGCCCTTCGATCCGCGCATGTCCGCAAACCGTATGGAGCCCGTAACCCGCCTTGAATTCAGTGAAATCACTGTCGTCAATGACGCGGGCAACCACTTCGCGGACATCATAAGGCTTGCGGTAATCGGTCGAAACGATGCCCAACAGATCATCGCTGTCATATCGTGGGCCAATTGGAGAAGATGCCGGAGTACCGCGATCCCAGCGCAATTTCGCGACGACCTCTCGCGCCTGGCGCAGGGCGTCCGCATCGCTCTCGGCCAGATAGTCGCCGACGCCGGTGACCTGCGTGTGCAATTCTGCGCCGCCCAGGTCTTCGTCCTGAGCGATTTCGCCGGTCGCCGCCTTGAGCAAGGGCGGGCCGGCGAGAAATACCTTGGAGCGACCACGGATCATGATGACATAGTCAGACAGACCGACCTGATATGCCCCACCTGCGGTGGATGAGCCATGCACGACCGTGATCGTCGGGAGGCCCAGCGCAGACATGCGCGACAGGTTCGCGAATGTACGTCCGCCCTCGACAAACATCTCGGCCTGCAGGTTGAGGTTCGCGCCTGCGCTTTCGACAAGCTGAATATAAGGCAGCTTGTTTTCTATCGCGATATCCTGCGCGCGCAGCTGCTTCTTGATGCCCATCGGGTGGGCAGCCCCCCCCTTAATCCCAGCATCGCTCGCGAACACCATCGCGCGAATACCGGACACGAAACCGATTCCGGCAATGGCGCCGCCGCCATAGACGTTATCGACCCCATCGTCGTCGTGCATACCGAAGCCGGCCAGCGTGGAAAGTTCGAGGAACGGCGCGTCGCGGTCGAGCAACAAAGCTACCCGGTCACGCGGCAGCAATTGACCGCGCTTGGCGAATTTGGGGCCAGCCCTCGCTGACGTTGCCCGCACCTTGGCTTCTAGCGCGCGAAACGCTGCGATCAAATCCAGATGCGCAGCATGGTTCTGTCGGGACGCCTCGCTATCGGGGATCGCCATGCTCTCAATGATCGCCACGATCAGTCTCCGAACAGATTGAGGAAGCGGTCGCGCAGTTCGACCTTGCGCAGCTTGGACGTCGCGGTCAGAGGAAGGTCATCCACGAACTGGACCGCTTTGGGCACTTCGTGCGGAGCAAGCGCCGCCCTACAATGGTCGAGAATTTCTTGCGCCCCTGCAGTTGAGCCGGGCTTCAGCATGACGACTGCCACAACGGCCTCTTGCCAGCGTGGATGCGGAACACCGATAGCCGCCGCGTTGCCAATCGATGGGTGTTGCAACAGCACCTGCTCGACCTTGACCGAGGCAACATTCTCCCCGCCGCTCTTTATGATATCCTTCAGGCGATCGACGAACAGCAATTGGCCATCCTCGTCGATCACGCCCAGGTCACCCGTATGATGCCATCCGAACCGTCGCGAATGCGCGGTCGCAGCCTCGTCCTTGTAATAGCCGAGCATGACGTTCGGACCGCGATGCACGATCTCGCCCACCTGGCCTGGAGGAAGCAGGGTGCCGTCGTCATCCATGATCGCCATATCGTTGACGATCGATGGCTCGCCCCAATAATTGCCCTCCTTGAGCAATTGCTGTTCGGGCCGCAGCATCGCTGTGCTGGGGTACATCTCGGTCTGGCCTGATGAAAGCACGAAGGTCGGGCAAAATTCGCTCAACAGGCGACGCAACAACGGCCCCGGCATCGGAGCCATCGCGTAAATGCAGTAGCGCAGCGATGAGAAATCCGTCGTCATGCGGATCGGATGGTCCATCACCGCAGCATACATCATCGGCAATCCGACGAAGAAGCTGACCTTTTCGTCCTCGATCGCCGCCGCCACCTGTCCGGGATCAAACCCGTTGTGCAGCACCACAGTCGCACCGGCGGCCATGAACGTCGTGAAAAGGCAATGCGCCGACACATGAAACAGCGGCAGGACGATGAGGATGCGATCCTTGCGCGTTACCATCCATTCGCCGATGTTGCACATCACCGTCGCGTAAACGGCAAGATTGCAATGCATCACCCCCTTAGGGCGCGACGTCGTCCCACTTGTGTACATGATCATCGCAAGGTCGCGCTCATGTATCGGCAGATCAGGTTCCTTTGGAGAAGCGCTCGAAAGCCTCGTGTCGAAAGCCTCGCCCAATGCCAGCACGGGCGGCGATCCCCCGGCCCCCTCCGGTATCACATTTTGGATATGCTCATCGGCGATGACGAAAGACGCCTCGGTGTGATTGAGAATATAGGCCCTGTCGTCCGCAGCAATCAGCGGGTTTATGGGCACCCAGACCAGCCCGGCCTTGTGCAAGCCGAAGATGACGATGATGAAGTCGATACTGTTGGAACAGATTGTGGCGATCCGATCGCCCGGCTTTGCGCCTTCGTTGCGCAACATGTTCGCACAACGGTTCGCCATCTCGTCCAGCTGGCCGAACGTTATCGTTCTCGACGGGGTTATCACCGCTGCCTTATCAGGAAATCGCCGCGCTGAGCGCCGCAGCAGGTCGCCTAAAGCGATGCGTCCAAGCCCTCCGGTCACCTCGGGCGAAGGTTCCAGCCCACGATCGACCAAAAAATGGACATCGACAGGCGCGCCCACGGGCAGCATTTGCGTCGTTTCAAGGCTAACGCTCACAACCCCTCCTCTACGCTAGTCCCGTTATTGACCCTCAGCGGACATACGACCCTGCTGGCGATCCTCCACGCAGTTCCCGAGCGGCGCAATTGGACAGAGATCAAAGCAGGCATCGACATCCTCTATTCGTCCGTCTTTGCTCTTGGAGAGCGCGGATCTGATTGTCAGGCTATAAGCGTGCCTCTTCGATGGGTCAAGACTTGCTTGCGGCAAGCTAGTGAATTATCGATCGGATCGGCCTTGCCAGCGATGTCGCGGATTTTGCGCGATCGGCATATTAAATAACGTAAGAAACGGAGAGAGCAGCGATGTCTGAAGCACAACTTGAGCAGGTACTGGAGATGATTCGCACAGGGCCAGACCTTTCCGCCCTCGGTCCCGAGAAATTGCGTGAAGCCTATGACGAGCTGGGCGACATTACCCTACCTGACGAGGCGATCGCCTACGAAGCGATAGTAGCGAGCGGTGTCCCATGCGAGGTCGGCGTCTCACCGGGCGCACGCACCGATGCGACGATCGTGTATCTCCACGGTGGCGGCTATGTGTTTGGGTCACGAAAGTCGCATCGCGGGCTGGTTGCGCGTCTGGGCCAGGCTGCGGGCATCCGGACCATTGCACCCGATTATCGGCTCGCGCCTGAGCATGTCTTTCCAGCCGCTGTCGACGATGCATTCGCGGTCTATAAATGGCTGCTGGCTGACGGCACCCCGGCTCACAAGATCGTCTTTGGCGGCGACTCAGCGGGTGCGGGCCTCACGCTGGGCACAATGCTGCGGTGCAAATCCGAAGGCGTGCCGTTGCCAAAAGCCGCGGTCCTGTTTTCTCCCTTTGTGGATATGGGCGTGACCGGCGACAGCGTTCAGGAAAACAAGGATCGCGACCTGCTGGTCAGCTTCGACGGAGCATTCGGTCTCGCAGCGACCTATATGGCGGGCGCGGATTTGAAGTCCCCCGAAGCATCGCCCATATTTGCAGATCTTGCGGGCCTGCCGCCCTTGCTCATCCATGTCGGCGGCAATGAAGCGATCCTCGACGACGCCTTGAGGTTGGCACGGCGCGCCATCATGGCCGACGTTTCGGTGCGCCTGCGCGCCTATCCCAAGCTGCCGCACGTGTGGCAGCTCTATTCCGCAATGCTCGACGAGGGCGAGGAGTCCTTGCAAGAAGCAGGCGCATTTCTCGCAAGCCAAATCGGCTGACGCGACAAACAAGGAGCCGGGCAGGCAACAAGTGCCTGCCCGGCTGTCGATTTCAAATTCAAACCGATGCCATGATCACTGCGCCAGGCGCTCGGCCTCGCCGATCAGTTCACGACCGATCAGCATACGACGGATCTCGTTCGTACCGGCACCGATGTCGAGCAGCTTGGCATCGCGATAGAAGCGTTCCACCGGCCAGTCCTTGGTGTAGCCCGCACCACCGAGCGCCTGGACCGCCTCATTGGCGACCCGCACCGTATTTTCGCTGGCCAGCAGAATTGCGGCGGCAGCGTCGAACCGCGTCGTTCGGCCAGCGTCACAGCTTCGTGCCACGGCATAAATATAGGCGCGGCATGAATTAAGCGCGACATACATATCCGCCACCTTCGCCTGAATGAGCTGAAAATGGCCGATGGGCTGGCCAAATTGCTTGCGCTCCCGCACATAGGGCAGAACGACGTCGAGACAGGCCTGCATGATGCCCAGCGGTATGCCGGCCAGGACGGCACGCTCATAGTCCAGCCCGCTCATCAGCACGCCGACGCCGCCGTTCACCGGACCCAGCGCATTTTCTTGCGGGACTTCGCAATTGTCGAATACCAACTCGGCCGTGGGGGAACCGCGCATGCCCATCTTGTCGATCTTCTGGCCGATCGAAAAACCCGGCATGTTCTTTTCGATGATGAACGCCGTAATGCCCCGACTGCCTTCGCCGGTCTTTGCATACACGACCAGTGTGTCGGCATAGGTAGCATTGGTGATCCAGAATTTGGTGCCGTTGAGGACATAGCCGCTGCTTGTGGCCTCCGCCTTCAGCTTCATCGACACGACGTCGGAACCCGCGCCTGCCTCCGACATCGCGAGACTGCCGAGATGTTCGCCAGAGATAAGCTTGGGCAAATATTTCGCTTTTTGCTCAGGCGACCCCCAGCGGGCAATCTGATTGATGCACAAATTGGTATGCGCACCGTAGCTGAGCCCGATCGCGCCGGACGCACGAGCGATTTCCTCGCACGCTATGACATGTTCCAGATAACCGAGGCCGAGACCGCCATCTTGCTCATCGACGGTGATGCCGTGCAGGCCGAGCTCACCCATGCTCGTCCAAAGCTCGTCGCGCGGAAACCAATCCTCCGCATCGATCCTCTTGGCCAGTGGCGCAATCTTGTCGGTCGCGAAACGGCAAGTCGTTTCGCGGATCATGTCGGCGGATTCGCCGAGATCGAAGTCAAACATCTGCATAAATCGCTCCGAAAGCTGTGAAAGTGTTGGTCTTTGATCCGTTCAGGTTCGACGGCCCCGGTTAATGCGCGCCAGCGTGCGGAGCGGGCCACAGGCTCGCCGCGGCCACCGCATCGGCTTCTTCAAGGGTCAATCCCTTGCCGCCGGAGCCATCTGACTGGCCATCGCCCGCGGCATGGCGACGCAGTTCGAGTCTGGCGATTTGGTTGCGATGGACCTCGTCCGGACCGTCAGCCAAACGCAATATCCGCGCGTTGGCGAACGCTGCGGCAATGAAGTGGTCATTATTGGTGCCACCGCCGCCGAACAGTTGCATAGCCCAGTCGATGACCTGCTGCGCCATTGTAGGCGCTATGACCTTGATCATCGCGATTTCCTGGCGTGCAGCCTTGTTGCCGACAGTGTCCATCATCCACGCGGCGCGCATCGTCAGCAGCCGCGCCTGCTCGATCATGATCCGCGACTGCGCTATACGTTCCAGCGTTACGCTCTGCTCGGACAGCGGACTGCCGAACGCTACCCGTTCAGTCGCTCGTCGACACATCCGCTCCAGGACGCGCTCACTCAGGCCGATGAGCCGCATGCAATGGTGGATGCGTCCCGGGCCTAGCCGTCCTTGTGCGATCTCAAACCCCCGCCCTTCGCCCAGCAGCATGTTGGATGCGGGCACGCGCACATCTTCGAACACGACTTCCGCAGGCCGATCGGGGGTTCCGTAAAATCCGAGCATAGGTAGGGCACGGACGACACGGACGCCCGCAGCATTGCGCGGCACGAGTATCATCGACTGAGCCTTGTGACGATCCGCGAGAGCGTCACCGGTTCGGCCCATGAAGATGAAGACGGCGCAGCGGGGATCTGTGGCGCCGGACGTATACCATTTCCTGCCATTAATGACGTAATCGTCACCGTCGCGGACGATTTGAGCAGCGATGTTCGTCGCATCGGAGGACGCCACCGCCGGCTCGGTCATCGCAAAGGACGATCGGGTTTCACCTGCCAGCAACGGCTCGAGATAGCGCGCCTTCTGTTCTGCCGTGCCGTAGCGCAGCAATGTTTCCATGTTGCCGGTATCGGGTGCGGAGCAGTTGAATATCTCGGGCGCAAACAAGGACCGGCCCATCACTGCACATAGCGGGGCATATTCGACATTGGTCAGCCCGTCCTCGCCGTGACCAGCGGGAAGAAAGAGATTCCATAATCCTTCCGCCCGGGCGCGCGCCTTGAGCTCCTCGATGCCGGGATAGATCGCCCATGGACCCAGCCGTTCGGCATCCAGATACAGATCGCGTTCTATCGGATAGAGATGGTCCGCCATGAACGTCTGCAGGCGCTGCTGCAATTCCAGGCTTCTGGCGCTTTGAGTGATATCCACGCTAATTCCTTACAATGCTGGAGCGCCGGCCCGGCGCGCTTGCTCCCAAGCCAGTTCGGCTAGTTCCGGAAGGGCCTTCACACGTTCGGCAGCGTCGGGCGAAGCTGCCGTTCCCCTGACCAGACGGCCCTTGATCCCGTGGAAAATTGCTGCGATCCGAAAGAAGGAAAACGCCACGAAAAAGTCATAGTCCGCAGTGTCCGCGAGCCCGACGCGCTCGGCGTAAAGCGCCAGATATTCCTTCTCGGAAGGGACGTTCAGCTTAGCAATATCCTCGCCTGCCAATCCGGCAACGATGTGACTGGGCATGCGATACATGGTTGCATGATAAGCGAAGTCCGCCAGAGGGTGACCCAGCGTTGCCAGTTCCCAGTCCAGAACCGCGACGATACGCGGTTCCGTCGGGTGAAAGATCATATTGTCGCAGCGAAAATCGCCATGGACAATTGCCGCCCTGGCCTCGTTTCGCGGTCGGGCATGTTCGAGCCAGTTGATCAGCCTGTCCATGTTCGGATCGCGGCCAGCGGCGGTATCGGCGATATATTGTTCGGAAAGCCGCTTTATCTGCCGCTCGACATAGCCGGTCGGCCGACCGAAGCCATCAAGGCCGATTGAGGCGGGTTCGATCGCATGGAGGTCTGCAATCGTGGTGTTCATCGCCATGAAGTAATCGGATCGATCGCTGACCCCGACGTCGGGAAAGGTAGCGTCCCAGAAGATGCGCCCGTCGACCAGTTCCATCAGGTAGAACATCGTGCCGATCACGTCGGTATCGAGACACACCCCGAATATACGGGCCACCGGAACGCGGGTATCGGCCAGCTTGCCTTGCACAAGAGCCTCCCGATCGACGGCATGCGCCCCTTTCAGGAGCACACCGGAGGGTTGCCGCCGCAGCACATATGACCGCTCGGGCGTGGTGACGAGATAGGTGGGGTTTGATTGTCCGCCGCGAAATTGCCTGACGCTGATGGGGCCATCATGCCCATCCACATTCTCGCTCATCCAACGCGCGAGGCCTGATTCGTCAAACTGTTGGGCTTCCCGGACAGGAATGATGCCTGCATGCACAGCCGTATTTGCAAGTTCAGCCACCTGGAAATCCTCTCTCATCCCGACACTTTCAGTCGTTGCCTCGCTATGTATCTTGCTTGCTTGCGTCTAGCAAGATACATAGCGAGGCAACAGCATTTTTCGGCACCATGGTAGGAAGTAGTGCGTCGGGCAGGAGTTTATAGGTCCAAGCCTGTCGAGCGAACTATCTCATTGCGCGAGATAGATGCTGGTTATTGCTTGATACAATCAAATGGAGCGCGCCTTGGAGGCCGTCGTTGTGGGTCAAAGTCGTACGCCATTGGCCCTGACCTTTTGCCCGCACTATCGCAGCGCAACCCGCGAATCTAGGATGAGGAAACCAGCATGAAAATTTCAGGATGCGCGGCCGTCGTCACGGGCGGAGCAGGTGGCCTGGGTGAAGCAACCGCGCGTGCACTGGCGGACGCCGGTGCCAAGGTCGCGATCTTCGATGTCAATGCGGTATTGGGCGCGCAGGTTGCTGCGGCCATCGGAGGCATCTTCTGTCAAGTCGATGTCACCGATGAGACGTCCGTTGCCGAAGGATTTGTTAAGGCTCGTCAGGCTCACGGGCAGGAGCGCATTCTGGTAAATTGTGCCGGAACCGGCAGCGCCTTCAAAACCGCGTGGCGCGCCCGTGAAACGGGGGAGATCAGTCATTTCCCTCTCGATGCGTTCCAGAGGATGATACAGATCAATCTGGTCGGCACGTTCATCTGCATTGCCAAATCGACAGCAGGGATGCTGGCGCTGGAGCCATTCGAGGAGGACGCCGCCCGTGGCGTTGTGGTGAATACGGCGTCCGTCGCCGCCGAGGATGGGCAGGCCGGCCAGGCAGCTTATTCTGCCGCCAAGGCCGGGATCGTCGGAATGACGTTGGCAATCGCCCGCGATTTCATGATGGACGGCATTCGCGTTAACACCATTTTGCCCGGCACTTTTGACACACCGCTGCTTCATTCCGCCCCTGAGGCAGTCAGGCAGCGATTGATTGACAATGTGCCTTACCCCCGGCGGATGGGCCACCCGGCCGAGTATGCCAGCCTGGTGCTCGAAATCTGCCGCAATGCCTATTTGAATGGCGAAGATATCCGGCTGGATGGCGCATTAAGAATGCCGCCGCGGTAAAGTCACACGGGACGCGCGGCTTTGAAGCATCTTCAGCGCGCAGATTCACATTCCTTGCGTCAAACAAGTGAACGAACTAAGGTCGCCTTCACCGTTTAACGAGGATTGAAGAGTGGCGACATCGCGGCGATTGCAACCGGAGACGACTATAGCAGTAAAGCGGCGACGCCTCACACAGGCGGAGCGTACATCCATATCTGACGGCAGGATGCTGGATGCCGCAATGACGCTTGTCGCCGAGCGGGGGACACAGAGCACGACGTTGCGGGAGGTCGGCGAGCTTGCCGGATACAGCCGTGGCTTGGCCAGCAATCGCTTTGGTTCCAAGGATGTCTTGTTTGCGGAGCTGATCGACATCTTTAACAAGCGCTGGAAAAGCGAGTTGCGCGCGTTTGTGGGCAGCAAGACCGGCCTGGACGCCTTTTCGGCGTCGGTCGAAAGCGGCATTCATTACCTCACCGAGAACAGCGACTATGTCCGGGCGATGTTCATTCTCTATTATGAAACAGTAGCAAGCAGTACTGTCATGCGCGAACGACTGGCCGAGCAGCACGGCGCCTACCGGCGCGCGGTCGAACGCTATATTCGCGAAGGAATAGAGGATGGCACGATCAGGAAGTCAGCTGTGCCGAGCCGGGTCGCACTTCAGTACACGTCGTTTTTCTTCGGCCTTGTATACCAGTGGCTGACCAACCCCGACAAAGTCGATTTCAAAAGTGCCCTGCATGATTTTCGTGATGCGATCATCGCGCTCATCGGTGAGCCGCGTTGATCGCATCGACAAGAACAGGCACAACCGCCCTATTCACCTTGCCAGCTTGAACTCCTCATAACGTGGCTCGCGCAGTATCTCACGATATGCGTCAGGCGTGCCGGTCCAGGTCTCTGGCATGCCGTTTTCGTCCATATACCAGTTCGTGCAACCCGAAATCCATATTGTCGACGGTACGGCGGACTTCACCTTCTGCAAAAACTCGTCCAGAGCCTCCGGCTTTGCTTCGATCGAGTGGTATCCGTTCTCCGCGCAGAATTTGATAACCTTGACGATATGGTCGACGATCGCTTCCGAATAGGCGATCGCGCTGAAATTGCCTCGCGGCGAATGCGGGCCGCCGACAAGCATGAAATTCGGAAAGCCCGGAACATGCACAGAAAGGTGAGCGCCGGTCTGCCCTTCCCACACCTTGGTCAGCGATTCGCCGCGGGCGTTGGTCAGTTCAATCGGGCGATGATAGGCTCGTGCGTCGAACCCGGTGGCGAAGATGATGACGTCCAGTTCGTGCAGGCGGCCGGATTGATCGACTATGCCCTGCTCAGTCGCGCGAACGATGCCGTCGCGGACGATCTCGACATTGGGCCGTGATACCGCCGGGTAAAATGCAGTCGACATCACCATGCGCTTGCACAGGGGTTCATCGGGCGGTGTCAGCTTCCTGCGCAGTTCCGGGTCTTTGATCCGACCTAGATGCCATTTGCACATGCTCGACAAGAATTTACGCTGCCACCCATTTTTGATGACCGCCTCGGCGAACACATGCTCGAAAAACCAGCCATAAAATCTTCCAGCAGCGCGTCCGATCCAGGGCATCGCACGGACTATTTTCCGCTCCATATCGCCAAAGCGGCGGTTGGGCAGCGGAAATATCCATTGTGGCGTCCTGATGAACGCCGTCAGATCGACACCCTGGTTGGCGAGCGCTGCAATCAACTGAGTACCGGTTGACCCACTACCGATCACGCCCACGCGCTTGTCGCTGAGATCGATGCCGTCCATCCATTGGGCCGAATGAAACTTGGCGCCCTCAAAGTCGTCCAGCCCCTCGATCCTGGGAAATGCGGGGACATGAAGTGGTCCGGTCGCCGCGACGAGGAAATCGACTGTGTCGAGATGCCCTTCGACCGTTTCCAGATGCCACTTCCGGCCATCGAACCTGCACCCGGTCACCTTCGTGCCGAAAACAATATCTCGCCGCAGATCATATTTGTCGGCGACCTTGAGCATATATGACTGGATTTCTCCACCCAGTGCGAGCCGGTGGCTCCAGCCCGGATTATGTTCGAACGAGTAATTATAATGGTGCGCCGGCACATCGCAGGCGACGCCCGGATACCGATTCTCGCGCCATGTGCCGCCGACCTCGTTCGCTTTTTCATAGATGACGATGTCGTCAAGCCCGGCTTCCCGCAGCTTGATCGCCTGCATCATGCCTGCAGCACCGGCGCCGATAATCGCAGTGCGCGGGCGATATGCGGCTTTTCCATTCCGCGCTTCACCCATTGCCGGGCCTCCAGCTATGTCGCTTTGCATTGACCTCTCCACTTGTTTGTCACACGCTAGTATCTTCACAGCGATCTGACAAGATGATTGGACACCTGCAATGAGTTCGTTAGCCCGCGTCGGCGGAAAGAAAGCACTGGTAACCGGTGCCGCGCAAGGATTGGGCGCTGCCTCCGCACAGATGCTCGCACGACACGGCGCGCAGGTCCTTTTGACCGACGTCAACGAGGCAGGGGCGCAGCGGGTAGCCGAGTCCATCAATATCGAAATGGGCAAAGAAGTCGCCTGGGCGGCCCGCCATGACGTGACCAGCGCCGATGACTGGACGGAAGCGCTCGACCAAGCCGTTCTGCTCATGGGTGGCGTGTCTGTACTGGTGAACAATGCTGGTCTGGTAATGACAGGCTCTGTCGAAGATCTTGAACTCGATCAATGGCACCGCGTCATGCAGGTCAACACGGACAGCGTCTTTTTGGGGTGCAAGATTGCGCTGCCATATCTGCGTGACAGCCAGCCCGGCTCGATCATCAACCTGTCGTCGATGGCGGGGTTGATGGCTTCGCCCAACCTCGCTGCCTACAACGCTTCCAAGGCCGCTGTCTGGCTGCTCACAAAATCGGTTGCACTGCTCACAGCAAAACGCGGCTGGGATATCCGTTGCAACTCGATCCACCCTACATTCATCCGTACGCCGATGCTCGATATCTTCCGGGGAGACCGGGAAGAAGCGGCCATGCTGGAACGACTTGCGCGCCAAGTGCCGGTGGGAAGACTCGGCGAGCCCGACGATGTGGCATACGCCGTCCTGTACCTCGCGTCGGATGAAAGTCGTTTCATCACTGCATCCGAACTCAAGGTGGATGGTGGCATTTCAGCAACATAATTCGCTTCGTAAAATACTTGCTTGCGGCTAGCTAGCTATATAGCTACACGTGAGAGACCTTCAGCGCAGATTGAAGTGGAGAGGATGATTGGACAGCGATGCGCCTATTGCCGCAAAGGCAACGATCATGCGGGACTGGCGGCCTCATGCACATTCTCCCGGCGAGCCACGCCCCCCGAAAATATCCGGAGGGCATGATTTGTATCTGGAAATTAAAGTGTGGGCGTGCCGAACAGCCGTATTATCTGGTCCACCCAAGGTTTCTTGCAGGTCGCACTCGCCCCTTTACGGCAATCCTAGAAAACAAACTGATAAGCAGAGCCGTAATTCTATCGGGTTAAACTCATTTCGGCGCAGCATGATTCCGGGTCCGGTGCATCGGTATTCTCACCAGGCACATGGCATATTTTCTCTTCATGAGATCCAAGCAACAATATCAAATATAAACTAGGGAGAGGTTGAATGAGCCTTGTTAAGCACGCGCTATTGGGCGCCAGCCTCACTACTATGGTCATTGCCAATCAGGCATATGCTCAGACCGCTGCTCCTCCTGCAGGTGCCGCGGTGGCCGATATCGTCGTCACAGCCAACAAGCGCGAGCAGCGTCTTAATGATGTCGGCATCACCGTTGCGGTTCTTTCAGGCAATGCGCTCCAGCGCCAGCAGATCAACTCGCTGGCCGATCTCGCCAATGCCACTCCAAGCCTGTCTTTCACCAACAGCGCAAACGGCACACCCGTCTACACTCTGCGCGGCGTCGGCTTCTACGAGACATCGCTAGGCGCCTACCCCACGGTCAGCACCTATGTCGATGAAGCGCCTCTGCCCTTTCCTGTTCTCTCCTCACACTCGGCATATGATCTTGAACGGGTCGAGGTGCTAAAGGGACCGCAGGGTACGCTTTTTGGACAGAATGCGACGGGCGGCGCGATCAACTATATCGCAGCGAAGCCCACCAGCGAACTCCATGCGGGCGCCAATGTTTCATATGGTCGTTTCAACGAAGTTGTCGCCGACACCTTTATCAGCGGCCCGATCTCTTCGACATTGAAAGCCCGCCTCGCGGGTCGCGTCGAACGCGCCGACGGCTGGCAGGTGAGCAATTCACGCCCCGGCGACCGCAATGGCAAGGTCCGCAATTATATGGGTCGGTTGCTGATCGACTTTCAACCGACCGACCGCCTTCGCTTCGGCCTCAACGTCAACGGGTGGAAGGACAAGGGCGAAACCCAGGCGCCGCAATATATCGCCTATCAGTATCAGGCGCCTGCCTTCGTCACGCCCGCACTCGTAAACTCGCAATTTTCACCAGAGAAGCCGCGTGCGGCGGACTGGACCCCAGGCGTGCCCCGGCGCGACAACCGGATGGGTCAGATATCGCTTCGGTCCGAACTTGATCTGACGGACGACATTACCGTTACGTCGTTGACCTCCTACGTCGATTACAAGCAGCGTCAGGGCAACGAGGGCGATGGTTTGCCCATCCGCACGCTCGATCTGCCCCGTGATGACGGTCGCATCAAGAGTTTCAACCAGGAACTTCGCATTTCCAACGCCAGCAATTCGAGCTTTCGTTGGGTCGTCGGCGGCAATTATGAGCGCAGCAAGGTGTTTCAGGTCCAGGACCTGACCTTTCCGGATGTATCCGTGCGTGGCCTTTACGGCACTTTCGGATATCCCTTTTCTTCGTTGTCCTATTACAACGATCAGAAAATGCGGAATTATGCCGGTTTCGCCAACGCCGAATATGACATCGGCAAGCTGACGATCAAACTCGGCGGTCGATACACAAAATCACGGACTGATGCCAACGCCTGCAACTACGACCCGTCGGGCGATCCGCGCAACACGGGTCCGTTGTTCTTCGACGTTCTGCTTGGTGGCGCGTTCGGTCCCTATAACGGCCAATGCTATCAGATCAACAATCTGCCAATGGCGGTCGGGGGCGTAAATCCCGGATCCCCCGGCGCTTATGTGAGTTCGCTCAAGCAGGACAATTTCTCCTGGCGCGTTGGCATCGACTGGAAGGCCAGTCCCGACGTGCTGATCTATGCAAACGTGGCGAAGGGCTACAAGACAGGTGGTTTCCCGGTGCTTTCGGCCTCCTTGTTCAGCCAGTATCTGCCCGTAACCCAGGAATCCGTTCAGTCATATGAGGGGGGCATCAAAGCGACGCTGCTGGATCGCACGCTTCAGTTGAACGCTTCTGTTTTCTATTATGATTATACCGACAAACAGCTGCGTTCAAAGTTTGTTGACCCTAACTTCGGCATTCTCGACGTACTTCAGAATATTCCCAAGTCGGAAGTTAAGGGTTTCGAGCTTGAAATGAGTATTAGACCGACGCCTGGTCTGGTCGTCAACAACACATTTACCTATCTGGATGCGAGTATCAAACGCTTCAGTGGCATTAATGCTGCGGGCGTAGCCGCGAATTTTGCCGGCGCGAGCGTCCCCTACACGCCTAAGTTCCAGATCGGCAGCAATATCGATTATGATTTCCCGCTTACGAGCAGTCTGAATGGATTTATCGGCACAAGCGTGAACTTCCGCTCGAACACGGTCGCGACCATCGGTGGGGAGATCAACCCTCCTGCGGCTGCGCCACAGTCGAAGAGGATCTTCGGGGTCGCCGATTACACGCTGGTCGATCTGCGTGCAGGCATTGCGGCACCCGACGACCGCTGGCGCGTTACGATCTGGGGCAAGAATGTGTTCAACGAATATTACTGGAACAACGTCGTCGCCGCGTTCGATACGATCGGTCGCTACGCCGGCAAGCCTGCCACTTACGGCGTGAGCGTCGCCTTCCGCTACTAGGTTTTTCTCGTCCACAGGCCGCGTCTCTGCTGCCTGGCGAGATGCGGCCGCCATGAAGCATGATCCGATCCGGCAGATTGGATCATGCTTCCGGCCAGTTCAACAACATGACCATGAGATCATAGGAGTATCGAGTATGACCGACAGGCTGAAAGGCAAGGTTGCCGTTATTTCCGGCGGCGCATCGGGGATCGGCGCGGCGACGGCTCGACTGTTCGTGGCAGAGGGCGCGCGCGTGATCGTCGCTGATCTGCAGGAACCGCTCGATACTGCGCTGGCGGATCTGCTCGTTTCGAATCCCGAGGCGGCAAAGTTCAGGCGTTGCGACGTTTCCGTCGAAGCGGACGTCGTTGCTGCCATCGACGACGCCGTCGCGACATGGGGTCGGCTGGACACAACTGTTGCGTGCGCCGGCGTACCGGGACAGGGCGCGGCGGCGGATATTACCGCTGACCATTGGGACAGGACCTTCGCCATCAATGCGCGCGGCGTATTCCTGTTCACGAAGTACGCGATCCCCCACATGATCAAAGCTGGCGGCGGATCGATCATCATTATCTCGTCAGCTTTCGGAATTGTCGGCGGACCTCATTTCGCCGCCTATGCCGCCTCGAAGGGCGCAGTTCGCAATTTTTCTAAAGCAACCGCGATCGACTATGTCGGACACGGTATTCGGTCGAACTCTGTTCATCCAGGCTATATCGACACCCCCATGGTTCAGAACATCGTCAACAACGCCCCTGACACCGGCGCCGCGCAGTCGATGTTCAATGCCCTTCAACCGGGGGGACGTGGCGGCGTGCCAGAAGACATTGCCTGGGGCTGCGTCTATTTGGCCTCGGATGAAGCCCGTTTCGTGACGGGAACGGAACTTGTTATCGATGGCGGCCTGCTGGCGCGATAGCGGTCGGCGCTGCATCCGACAATTCGCGACCATTTCCTGAAAGAAAGACCTCCCCATGCGTGATGCCGTCATCGTTTCCACGGCCCGGACACCGATCGGTCGTGCCTATCGTGGCGCATTCAACGCCACCCCCTCCCCAACACTGGCAGCGCACGCGATCCGCGCCGCAGTCGCACGGTCGGGCCTCAGTCCCGACGAAGTAGACGATGTCATCCTGGGTTGCTCGCTGCCGCAAGGCGTGCAGCAGACGATCGGTAGGACGGCAGCACTGCGCGCGGGCCTGCCCGTATCGGTATCGGGTATGACAATGGATCGGCAATGTTCATCGGGCCTGATGACGATCGCGACGGCGGCCAAGCAGGTCATCGTGGATCGGATGGACGCTGTTGTGGCAGGAGGGGTCGAATCGATCTCGATGGTGCAGACCCCGGCGCTGCGTTCCGACACCGACCCCGAACTGCTCGCCATGATGCCCGACATCTATATGCCGATGCTCCAGACTGCGGAGATTGTGGCAAGCCGCTACGGCATTTCCCGAGACCGGCAGGATGCCTACGCGCTCCAGTCACAACAACGCACCGCCGCAGCGCAGGCGGCGGGCGCGTTCGATGACGAGATCATATCCGTGACAGCGACGATGGCGGTCGCCGACAAGGCCACCGGCGTGACCTCGCACAGGGAGGTGACGCTCACGCGCGACGAGGGCAATCGGCCGGAAACGACGGCGGAAGGCCTGGCCAGTCTGAAGCCAGTCGTCGAGGGCGGCGTGATTACCGCAGGGAACGCATCGCAATTTTCCGATGGCGCGTCGGCTTGTGTCATCATGACCAGCGACCTTGCCGCAGCCCGCGGGCTGATGCCGCTTGGCCGCTATGTCGGCATGGCGGTCGCGGGCACTGAACCCGACGAAATGGGGATCGGTCCTGTCTTCGCCATACCTAAACTGTTGTCTCGTTTCGGCCTGAGCATGGCCGACATTGGCCTGTGGGAGTTGAACGAGGCGTTTGCGGTCCAGGTGCTCTATTGCCAGGATGTGCTCGGCATTCCTGACGAGATACTCAACGTCAATGGTGGAGCAATTTCGATCGGCCATCCTTACGGCATGTCCGGAGCGCGCATGACTGGCCATGCCCTGATCGAAGGACGCAGGCGCGGTGCAAAATATGTCGTCGTCACGATGTGCGTTGGTGGCGGAATGGGCGCGGCCGGGCTTTTCGAGGTACTCTGAGAACATTATCTCAGCACGCTCTCCGCCTTGGCAGCGATCGCTATTTAGCGACCGAAACCCCTTGGGGGATAAGGCTATCTTCACTGTCGCCGATAGCCCGACGGGCAGACTGAAATAAGCTCGTCGCTGAGTAAACAAGGCGTTGGGACATCGTTGATCGGAGCCGTGAATGACCGATATATATCCAGTGCCACCGGACTGGGCCATGCACACGCGCACGAATGCCGAACAATATGCGGCATCCTACGATCGCTCTTTGAACGACGCGGACAAGTTTTGGTTGGAAGAGGCGGCGCGGCTCGACTGGATAGTACCCCCGACCAGAGCGAGTGAAAGCTCGTTTCACGCCGCTGACTTCGGCGTAAAGTGGTTCGCCGATGGCCTTCTTAACGTTTCGGTCAACTGCATCGATCGCCATCTCAGGCTACACGCCGATCGCGTCGCAATCATCTGGGAACCCGATATCCCGAGCGAAGAGCCGCGCCATTATACTTATCAGCAACTACATGACGAGGTGTGCCGCCTCGCCAATGTTCTGAAGAAGCAGGGCGTGCAGAAGGGCGATCGCGTCACCATCTACCTGCCCATGATACCCGAGGCGGCGTTTGCGCTGCTCGCCTGCGCGCGCATCGGCGCGATCCATTCGGTGGTGTTCGGGGGCTTCTCCCCCGATGCGCTTGCCGGTCGGATCACTGATTGCGATTCCAGGCTTGTAATTACCGCCGATTACGGCCGCCGCGGCGGCAAGCTGGTGCCGCTCAAAGCCAATGTCGATGAGGCGGCTAAGCAGTGTCTTAGTCTCACGTCGGTGATCGTGATCCAGGCGACTGGCGACGACGTGACGATGCAGCCAGGCCGCGACATTTGGTATCATGAAGCAGCAGTTGAGGTTCCCGCAACCTGCGATCCCGAGCCGATGAATGCCGAGGACCCGCTGTTCATCCTCTACACATCGGGGTCGACCGGCAAGCCCAAGGGGGTGCTACACACGTCGGGTGGCTATTTGCTCTGGGCGAGTCTGACCCATGATGTTTGTTTTAATTACCAGCCCAAAGAGGTGTTCTGGTGCGCCGCCGATGTCGGCTGGGTCACCGGCCACACCTATATCGTCTATGGCCCGCTCGCCAATGCGGCGACCACGCTGATGTTCGAAGGTGTGCCGACCTGGCCCGACGCGAGCCGCATCTGGCAGGTGGTCGATCGCCATCAGGTCACCACTCTCTTTACCGCGCCCACCGCGTTGCGCGCGCTGATGAAGGAAGGCGACGATTATGTCGCAACAACCTCGCGCAGGTCGCTCAAGCTGCTCGGCTCGGTTGGCGAGCCTATCAATCCGGAGGCATGGCGCTGGTATCATGAGGTCGTCGGCGAAAGCCGCTGCCCGATCATAGACATGTGGTGGCAGACCGAGACCGGCGGCGGCATGATCTCTCCCTTGCCGGGCGCCACCGCGCTCAAGCCGGGATCGGCGACGAAGCCATTTTTCGGCGTCGCGCCGCAGTTGGTCGATGCTGATGGCAAGGTGCTGGAGGGTGCGACCGAGGGCAACCTCGTTATCACGCGGAGCTGGCCGGGGCAGATGCGCACTGTTTGGGGCGATCATGACCGCTTCTTTCAGACCTATTTCGCGACCTATCCCGGTACATATTTCACCGGCGACGGCTGCCGCCGTGATGAGGACGGCTATTACTGGATCACTGGCCGGGTCGATGACGTCATCAACGTCTCTGGCCACCGCATGGGCACTGCCGAGGTCGAATCCGCGCTCGTCCTCCATGCAAAAGTCGCGGAAGCTGCGGTGGTCGGCTTTCCGCATGCCATCAAAGGGCAGGGCATCTACGCCTATGTCACGCTGAACGCTGGCGAAGATTCGAGCGAACCGTTGCGTAGGGAATTGCGCGACTGGGTCCGCACAGAGATTGGCCCGATCGCGACGCCCGATGCGATCCAGTTCACACCCGGCCTGCCTAAAACGCGATCGGGCAAGATCATGCGCCGCATCCTGCGTAAGATCGCAGAAGGGGACGTCTCGTCGCTCGGTGACACCTCGACGTTGGCGGATCCGGCGGTGGTCGAAAGTCTTATCGCCGATCGAATGAGCTGATACCAATGCTTCCTTTGATCCTTTGTGATATGCTTCCTATGTTTGAAACCATCATGATCTTGACCGCAATTAACCCGGCAAGCGTCACAATCGCATATAATGCATGTCGCAAACATCTGCTCATCCCGCCTGCGCGCAAGATAATCGTTTCGCCCGCGTTGAGTCGGCTAAAGCCGCGGACAGGGTTTTTGCGATAGTGATCGAGCGATCGTGACCATCTCCGAAATTGCCCGCTTCTCGCGCATTCTTCCTGTCGAAGGCGGACTGAACCTCCGCGACATGGGGGGATATGTTGCAGCTGAGGGTCGCCGCGTTAAGACCGGCGTTATTTACCGCTCCGGGCAAATGGCGAACCTGAGTCCAGCAGGGGCAGCGCACATGGCTGCGCTTGGGATTCGAAGCATCGTTGACTTTCGCCGCCAGTCTGAATGCGCGGCTCAACCCACCGCATGGCACCTCGGCACCGGCACCGACTATTGGTCATCGGCCCAGGACGTGCTTAGCGGTGAGTTAGATGGCGTGGTGAGAAGCAATGCGGCAACGGCGGACGCGATGCGTACAGCCATGTTACGGCTATACCGCGACCTGCCACATAAGCACGTCGGCAGTTACAGGCATATGTTTAGCCGACTTGCCGGGGGGCATGTGCCGCTCCTTTTTAATTGCGCCGCAGGCAAGGATCGCACCGGGGTTGCAGCGGCCTTGATCCTTCATGCCCTTGGCGCTTCCCGCGACATGATCTTCGCCGACTATCTCTTGACCAACGATGCCGACTTATCTTCCCTTATTGGGTCCAAGGGCCGGTTCAGTCGCTTACCAGATGCTGTCCGAGAAGCGCTTTTGATTGCCGATGCCGGGTATCTCGAGGCGCTTTTCAGCGAACTTGAGACCGCGTTCGGAGGTGTCGATGCATATCTCACGCACGCATTAGGCGTTGATGCTACGATGCGTACCGAGTTACGGGACGTCCTGCTCGAATAAGCACATCACCGTCCTTTTCGGCTTGAGTATGCAGGAACTTTGACGTCAGCGATCATTCTGTATTCGTTGCCCTCCATCTACGTCACACCATCGCTACCCCGACTCTGCGTTGGAAGGTTTTTATTCTACGGAATATGCGACGCGAAAGGCTCCGCTAGCATCCGCGCTCGCGGATATTACTTATGATGAGCATCCTGTAATATCATCGCGTCGGTACCGGCTCGCCAGACGTGTAATCATAGAAGCCGCGCCCGCTTTTCCGGCCATACCAACCTGCTTCTACATATTTCACCAGCAATGGCGCAGGGCGGTATTTGGGGTCGCCAAAGCCCTCCTGCATAACGCGCATGATGGCGAGGAGCGTATCCAGGCCGACAAAATCCGCTAGCGTGAGCGGCCCCATCGGGTGATTTGCACCGAGTTTCATGCCCTGGTCGATGTCGCGTACAGACCCGATGCCTTCGCCTAGAGCGAAAATCGCTTCGTTCAAAAGCGGACACAATATCCGGTTTACGAGGAACGAGGGTGAGTCCTGAGCCTCGATCATCGTCTTGCCAATCGCAGCGACGAATTCACTTGCGATCTGCATAGTCGCATCTCCGGTCGCCAGCCCACGGATCACCTCAACCAGCCCCATCATCGGCACCGGATTGAAGAAGTGCAAGCCGATGAAGCGATCCGGCCGATCTGTCATAGCTGCCAATCTGGTGATCGAGATAGACGACGTGTTGGTAGCAAGGACGCTGTCCTGAGCCAATTTCGGACAGAGATCGGCAAAGATTTTCGTCTTCAGCGCCTCATTCTCGGTCGCCGCTTCGATCACGAGCGCTGCATCCGCGAACCGGTCGGTATCAACGGTCAAGACGATGCGATCGAGCGAAGAAACCATCTCCGCGTCTGTGAGTATGCCCTTGGCAACCTGCCGCGCCAAATTATTTGCGATCGATGCCTTGCCTCTCTCCGCGCGGTCCATCGCCACTTCTGAGAGGATCACGTCGTAGCCTGCTACCGCCGCGACGTGCGCGATGCCGCTGCCCATCAATCCGCCGCCAATTACGCCAATGGTTTGCATGGTCACCTCTTGCTCCCTGAAATCATGTGATGGCCGATCAGGCCCGTTCCAGCACCAGCGCTATGCCCTGCCCCCCGCCGATGCACATGGTGACGAGCGCGTAGCGCCCTCCGGTACGCTGTAACTCGTACATCGCCTTTACCGTGATGATCGCACCCGTCGCACCGACCGGATGGCCCAGTGCAATGCCGGAACCGTTGGGATTAACCTTAGCCGGATCATAGCCAAGTTCATTGGCTACGGCACAAGCCTGCGCAGCGAATGCCTCGTTGGATTCGATCACGTCGATTTGGTCGAGTGTCAGGCCCGCGCGCTCAAGAGCGATCGGCACTGCCTGGACCGGCCCGATCCCCATGATGTCTGGATCCACACCTGCATGACCCCAGCCAAGGATCTTGGCAATCGGGGTCAAATTTCGCGCGCTGATCATCGTCTCCGAGGCGAGCAGGACGGCAGCGGCACCGTCGTTGATACCCGAGGAATTTCCGGCGGTAACCGAGCCGTCCTTTCGGAACGCTGGCTTAAGTCCAGCAAGCGAGTCCGCAGTAGTCTCGATCCTGACATGCTCATCCGTTGCGAACGTGACGGTGCCCTTCCCACTCTTGACTTCGACCGGCAGGATTTGCTCAGAGAAACGTCCTTCGGCGATAGCAACACTGGCGCGCCGATGACTTTGCGCGGCCATCGCGTCTTGCTGCTCGCGGGAGACCCCGTAGCGTTCCGCAACATTTTCAGCGGTTACGCCCATATGGAACCCCCCGAAGGGATCAGTCAGCGACTCTACCATGGCGTCGATCAGGCGGCCGTCGCCCATGCGCTGGCCCCAGCGGCCACTGGTTAAAATATGTGGGGACCGACTCATGCTTTCCGCGCCGCCGGCGATGGCGACGTCATATTCGCCCAGTGCGATCCCCCGTGCCGCTGTGATGATCGCCTCTACCGAGGATCCGCATAGGCGATTGAGAGTGAGTGCGGGTGTCGAGGTCGGAATCCCGGCGTTCACAGCGATCACGCGGGCCAGATAAGCATCCTTCGGCTCGGATGGTATCACCTGACCTATCACGACATGCTGGACGTCGGCAGGAACAAGACCTGAGCGCCGGACGGCTTCGGCGACAACTTGGCGACCAAGTTCCGCAGGCGAGACGCCCTTCAATGCGCCGCCAAAGTCGCCGATGGCGGTACGGACGCCGGAAACGAGGAAGATCGGCTGTGTCATGGTGTTGCACTCACTTGCTGGAAAGGACGGATTCAGGCCGCGAACTGGTCTTCGCTAATGGCGTACAGCGGAGCGGCGCCCGCCGTTGCCGCGCTGAGCAGCGCGCCCGCCTGCGGCAGGATCTGCGTGATGAAGAAGCTGGCCGTCGCTATCTTGGTGCGTAGAAACGGAAGATTGTCGGCGGTGCCGCCGGCAATCCGCTCGCAGGCGATACGAGCCTGCCGGGCCAGGAGATACCCGCCCATCAGGATGCCAAACATCCGCAGATAGGGCGATGCTCCCGCCGTCACATCCTGCGCGTCGCTCTGATCAAGCATCCATTTGGTTGCATGCGTAAGCGCGGACAGCGCCGCCTCCAGCGGCGCTTGCAGTGCGGCCGTTTCGGGTGTCGCCCCGGCAAGGTCTATCTCGGTTGCTATCTCGGCGAATAGCGCCTCCCAGCGGCCCTGGCGCAGTTTGCGCCCAACCAGATCCATCGCCTGGATGCCATTGGTCCCTTCGTATATCGGTGCTATCCGGGCATCTCGGAAATGCTGCGCAGCGCCAGTCTCCTCGATAAAGCCCATACCTCCAAAGACCTGTATGCCCAGGCTCGCTACCTCGACGCCCATGTCGGTCGCATAGGCCTTGGTGACAGGCGTCAGAAGATCGGCCAGCATCTGTGCTTGGGCGTCGCCGGAATGCCCGCGATCGACGGCTGCGGCATTGAAATAGGCCAGCGCCCGAATGGCCTCGGTCGTAGCGCGCATCGTCAGGATCATCCGGCGGACATCGGGATAGTCGATGATGCGCAAACCCTGAACACGCTCGCGGGCGTAGCCGAGAGCCGCCTGATAGGCGCGCTCGGCGATACCGACCCCTTGCAATCCCACATTGATCCGCGCGTGATTCATCATCGTGAACATCGCACGCATACCGCCATTCTCGGCGCCAACCATATAGCCGACGCAGCCGTCCGCATCCCCGAAACTCATCGTGCAGGTCGGAGACGCATGGATGCCAAGCTTGTGTTCGATGGAAACACACCGCAAGTCGTTGCGCACGCCGTCCTCCAGAAATTTGGGAACAAGGAACAGCGAGATCCCCTTGGTTCCGGCCGGAGAACCGGGGGTGCGAGCCAGCACGAGATGGACAATGTTTTCAGCCAGATCATGTTCGCCCCAGGTGATGAAGATCTTGCTGCCCTTGATTCGCCAAGTGCCGTCGGCAGCAGGTTCAGCGCGGGTCCTAAGAGCGCCGACGTCAGATCCAGCTTGCGGCTCAGTCAGGTTCATCGTGCCCGTCCACTCGCCCGACACCAGCTTCGTCAGATAAAGGGCGTTCAGATCGTCAGAGGCATGCGACTGAAGCGCCTCAATCGCGCCAAGGGTCAGCATCATGTTTAGCGCGAAGGCCATGTTCGCCGCAGTCAGTTGTTCCTGCACGGCCAAAGCCAGGACGAAAGGCAAGCCCTGACCGCCCCATCGCGGATCTGAGCCTAGCGAACCCCAGCCTCCGGCAACATATTGGCGAAAGGCCGAAGCATAGCCGTCGGGCAGCGACACTTCCCCATTGCGCCACACAGAACCCTCAATGTCCCCTATTTTGTTGAGGGGTGCAAACACCTGTTCAGCCAGCTTCGCGGACTCATCGAGTACGGCTTCAATCAGTTCCGGAGTGGCAGCGGTGAAGGCTGGCAGACTCGCGATGCCCTCAATATTGGCAATCGTTTCGAGAACAAATAGCTGCTCGACGAGGGGTACGCGGAAGGACATTCTAAAGCTCCAGAACGATTCGGCAACAATGGGTCACTAGGTAACGATGTTTCTAAAGATTGGAATTATCAAGTCTGGTGTGATTGTGCAATGACGCGACCATGACAAAATTCGCACAGCCGGGCCGGCGCATCGACATTGGGAGAGACCGCGACGCCTTCCGCCTGCACGTCCGCGAGACGGTTTTGGTAGCTGCGGCGTCGATTCTGCGTAATGACGGTCCCGCCGCCCTGACGTTGCGCCGTGTCGCGCAAGACGTCGGCGCATCCACAAAGGTTATCTACACCACGTTCGGCGGCAAAGATGGTTTGTTCGATGCCCTATATCTGCGCAGCTATGCGGGATTGCAGGCGGCAATGGAAATGGCTTCATCTGCTCAAGATACCGAGACAAGGCTGCGGTCCATATGCGATGCTTATCGGGACTATGCCTTGGCCGAACCTGGATTTTACAACGTAATGTACGGGGATCTAGGGCGATCCTGGCAGGCCCCCCCGGAAAGTCGGGCACAAGCTGGGCAGACTTTTCGAATCCTTCGAGAGGCGGTCGCCGCGATGCGACCATCCTGCCCTTCAGACAACGTGATTCAAATAACAAGACAGCTTTGGGCAGCCATGCACGGCCTTGTAAGCTTACAAATGCGTGGCCTGCTATCTGACGAAGAGGATTTTGACACCCTTTTCCACGATACGGTTGCAGTGATTTACA
The DNA here is from genome assembly GCF_030128825.1 of Sphingobium sp. WTD-1. Lineage (NCBI taxonomy): Bacteria > Pseudomonadati > Pseudomonadota > Alphaproteobacteria > Sphingomonadales > Sphingobiaceae > Sphingobium > Sphingobium sp. WTD-1. The sequence goes on from NZ_CP119128.1 coordinate 218,108, forward strand.
ATGGTTCGCTTTCGGGTGGTAAGACGGAGATCTAATGGGTCGATGAATTGCTGAATGATCCATCAACCGAGTGCATTCAGCACTAAATTGGACCCTAGGCATTCGACAAACGACCAAGGCTACTGGAAATGCCAGCCCATTCGAAAACGTCCTACCTGCCCCAGCCTATCACAGGTTTCGACGAGTGCCTTCTGCGCCATGAGCCCCCCATCCCGCTGGTCAGCTCAACCGCAGGGATCATCTCTCCACGTCTTCCGTAGTAGCAACCAAGGAATTTCACGAATACGCCGGTTTCGCCGCGCTTGAGCTGCTTGACGCCAAGCCGATGGCAAATGCAGTGCCGCTATACAAAAGCCGCTGCGACAACATGGGTCAGCCTCCCAATGCTATTCGCTCGACACCGCACTTTCGGAATCGACGCCTGCATAAGCGTTGATGATCGCGCCGATCAGGCCGGGGAAACGCGCATTCACCTCGGCGAAGCGCGAATGATTGCGCATCTCGATACCATGGCGCTCGCTACGGATCAGCCCGGCCTCCCGCAACACCTTGAAATGATTCGATAGCGACGATTTCGGAATGACCCGGTCGCCCAGCGCCGCTACATTTGAACAAGCTTCGACGACGCCGGTCGTCAGAATCTTCGCAAGAATGGCGGCACGGTTAGGGTCGGACAAGGCGTGCAGTATCGCCTGGGGTTCTACGTCTTCGATCGCGGGGTGGAAAAATGGTCTCATCCTCTCTCCCCTAGCAGACATTGACGCGCAGTTCCATAGTTCCTATATTCGGAACTATGGAACTGCGGCTATCGAGCAGTGGCCATCCTCGCTTAGACTCAAGGATAACAGAAATGACGAAATTAGCAGGTAAAGTGGCCATCGTAACCGGCGCATCAAAAGGCATTGGCGCCGGGATCGCCAAGGCGCTGGCGGCGGACGGCGCCTCTGTCGTCGTCAACTATGCGTCGAGCAAGGAGGGCGCGGATACGGTCGTTGCAGCGATTGTCGCGGCAGGTGGAAAAGCTATCGCAATCCAGGGCGACGTCTCGATCGCAGCCGAGGCGCAGGGCCTGATAGAAGCAGCCGTAACCGAATTCGGGCGGCTCGACATTCTGGTCAACAATTCGGGCGTCTGGGATGTCGCGCCGGTCGAGTTGTTTACCGAGGCACAATATCGGCGGCTGTTCGACGTCAACGTGTTCGGCACCTTCCTGACGACGCAGGCGGCCATCAAGCATCTTCAGGATGGCGGCAGCATCGTCAACATCTCGTCTTCGATCACGACATTGCGAACGCCGGGCACGGCGCTCTACACCGCCACAAAGGCTGCGGTGAACGCCATATCGGGCGTGTTGATGAAGGAACTCGCACCGCGCGGCATTCGCGTCAACGTCGTCAGTCCGGGCTTTGTCGTAACCGAGGGAACAAAAGCTGCCGGAATCGCGGGTTCTCAGATGGAAGCGGGCATTGTGTCGCAAACGCCGCTGGGCCGCGCTGGCACGCCTGATGACATTGGCCGCGTGGTCGCGTTCCTTGCTTCTGACGATGCGCGCTTCGTGACGGGAGAGGAACTCTTTGCAAGCGGCGGCCTGCGCTGACACCAATGTCCGGGCGCGGGGGCAACATACCCCCGCGCCCGCACGGCTCTTTCATCGTGCGCCGTCGATGACCATACCGCCATCGGGTGTGAGCGTGTAGCCAGTCAGGTATCGCGCATCCTCACTGGCCAAGAACAGGACGACCGGGGCAATATCCGCTTCAGGCGATCCATAACGACCGAGCGCATTAGTGGGCGGTGGCACATCGACATCGCCCCATGTCTCGGCCACGGGCTGGACATTGTTGACGGTGATGCCGTCCGCGCCCCATTCGCGCGCTGCGGTACGGGTCAGTGCCCGCGTCGCTTCCTTTGCCATGTTGTAAGGCGCATAGGCGTCACCTCAAGGTTTGTTCGCCAGACAACGATTTCTCGGACATAAGCGGAACATGGGCTACGCTACACGCTTCAACCGCGCCATTGGCTCGTTGAGTGGGTGGAATTCACCTGCTGGAAGTCGCCTGGCCTGCTCCCAGAGGTAATCGCCGGTCAGACTGATGTGCGCCCAGCCCATCGGAGAAAGGTGCGCAAGCAGTGCCGCATCGAACGTCGTGCCGACAGCGTTGAGGTGCTGGGCGGCCCGGTCGAGATAGACCGTGTTCCAGTAGGAAATCGCCGCAATCAGCAGGTTCAGCCCAGATGCGCGAAATTCCTGATTTTCCAGCGAGCGATCGGTGAACCGACCCTGCCGGTTGGTATAGATGGCGGCGGCAAGCGTGTGCCTCGCCTCGCCTTTGTTGAGACCGGCCTGACAGGCACGTCGCAGTTCCGGTTGTTCAAGCCAATCGAGCGTGAACAAAGTGCGCTCGATACGGCCCAGTTCAGCCAATGCAAAATCCAGCCTGTTCTGGCGTTTGTAGGCGGCAAGTTTTCGCAAGATTACTGACGGCGCCACCGTGCCATCCTTGATTGAGGCGACAATCCTGACGATGTCATCCCAATCGGCCTCGATCGCTGCCGTTTTGATGGTGCGGCCCATCAGATTTTCGATGCCCTTGTATGTCGATGGCGCAGCGATCGAACCCAGCTTGCGGTCGCCAATATCGCGCAGCCGGGGCGCGAAGCGGAACCCGAGTAGGTGGCAGAGTGCGAAAACATGATCGGTGGCGCCGCCGGTATCGGTATAGTGCTCATGCAACGGAAGGTTGCCGGCGCCCAGGACAAGCCCGTCGAGCACGTAAGGCGCTTCACCTGCCGTCGCGGACATGATCCGTGATCCGAATGATGCGAAGTGATCGGAAAGGTGAGAATAGATTTTCACGCCAGGTTCGGCGCCATATTTGGCATTGACGTCCGCCGCCCCTGAACGGCTCCGCCCCGACCGGAAGAACTGGCCATCGGACGACGAACTGGTGCCAGCGCCCCAATGCCGCGCGAAGGGTAATTCGTGATGGGCTGAGATGATCATGGCCAGCGCGGCCTGATAGTTCTCGGGTGAAAGATACCAGTTGTGGGTCCATGCGAGTTGGGCATAGCTGACGCCTTCGCTGGCATTGGCCATCCGCTCCAGCCCGAGGTTGGTGCCATCAGCCAGAATTGCGGCGAGTACCGTGCTGGGGTTGTCGTGCTCCTTGCCTGAGCGCAGGTCACGGAATGCGTTCAAAAAACCAGTGCGTTCGGCGACTTCAAGCAGCAGCTCGGTGATGCGCACGCGGGGAAGCAGGGTATCGAGCTTGCGATCGAGGGCTTCAGCTTCCGGTGGGGTGACAGGCGGCATTTGCTGAAGCTTGAGCCGGTCTCGTTCGAGCGACACTCCCTCAAGCTTGTTTGTTTTCAACTGCTTGGCAAATCGGCGCAGCCGCCAGTCAAGATTTCGTGCCCGGTCAGCGAGGTAGGATGCAGCATTTGAATCGAACGGAAGCACATCCGCCACTTTGGCGGCGTCGCGCCGACCCAGCAAATAGGCATCGAAGCGCTGATAGTTGCGGGTTCCCTCGATCCATACATCACCGGCGCGCAAACGATCACGCAAGGTTGCCATGATCGCAATTTCATAACGTCGGCGGTCGATACGGCCGCTTTCGGTGATGAGACGCTTCCACTGCCGATTGGGGAATGGCAGTGGAACGCCATCGGGAAGGTCGCGCGACTTTCGTGTGTTCGCATCGCGAATGACATCGATGGCTTTGATCAGTGCCGTCCCTGTTCCAGACGCCTTGAAGGTGAAGGCGTCCAGAAATGCCGGGCTGAAACGCCGTAGCGTGGCGTAACGCTCGGTTGCCGTTACCAGTGCGTCCTCGCCGGCAAGATCAGCAAGGGCATCTACTTGGGCCTTTGCCGCAACAAGCCGGTGCCAGCCCACCGCTTCGTCAATCAATTCGAGCGGATCGCCGCCATTCTGGACAGCCTCATCAAGTGCTGTAATCGTGGCGCCAAACAGCCGCATGAGTTGCCCCACCGACTGAATACTATCTTGGTAGCGACGCTCGCGCCCACGCCGCGCGCGCGTGAACATGCCGCCGATAAGTCGGTCAAACATTTGGATCGCGGCATCGGCAAGTCTGGCCTCAAGGTCGATCACTGCGGCCGTCAACGTCGCCCGCCTGCGATTGACGCTGTAATCCGAAAGCAGGAATGCCGGTGCCACGCCGCCCTCGCGGACAAATTGGGCAAAGCGGAATTCCGGAATGGCGCCCCCAACTACCGGGTGGATACCTATGCCGCGAACATAGCGCAGGCGCTCAAGCAAGCCATTGATATTGGCCGCAGTCGGGGCTTCTTCGAAATTACGCAACCACGCCAGCGGTGTCATGCCGAAATCCGGGTTGTTGATTACGAGTTCGTCTAGCCGTGTCAGTTCAGCAGAGCTGAGGCCTTCGACGATTGCGGCTGCGGCAGCTTTGCGTGCGCGTGCCCGGCCAGCAAGACCGGCGCGTTCCAGTGTGTCGCCTGACGGAAGAATGAACCGCTCACCCTTCAGGCCAACCATGAGGGCGCGAACAATCGGTTCACCTCTGTCTGTATACTCGGCGGCTTGCGCGGCAAGATTCAGGGCAAGTGCCAGGTCGCCGCGTCGAAACGGGCGTATGCCAAGATAACGCGCCACGAGATCGGCATGATCGGTACGGGTTTGCGCGCGCTGACCATATGCAGAGAAGGAGGAAGGATCGACGAATAACTGTGCCGCGAGGTACTGAAGAATGACGTCGGGAAGCCCGATCTCGGGTTGCAGACCAAAGCCGGGATGTCGCATCAAAGCGATTTGTGCAGCCAGACCGAGGCGATTTGCTGGACCATAGCGGCGCCCAACCAATTCAACATCTTCCGCAGAAAGGGTATAATGCCCAATGATCGCGGTTTCTTGGACAGGAGGATCGAACAGGCGCCGGCGCTCGTCTCCGGTCAGAAGTCGGCGTCGTGCCATTTTGCTCTCCCGCTGAGGCGAATAACAAAATTGACACCAAAGCGGCTTGCACTGGAGGGAGGCCATTCGTTGCCGGTTGATCCCCGAGCAATCACCCGGCGCAGCAAGACAGTTTGGCGACATCCTTATCAAACGTTTGGGCCGCCAGTTTGAGGCCTTCCACAGTGGTCAGGTAAGGAAATATCGTTGCACCCAATTCCAGGGTGGTCATGCCGTGTTTGATCGCCAGCACCAGTGTCTGGATCGAATCCGCGCCTTCGGGTGCCATGATCTGGCCGCCCAGCAAACGGTCGTTCGCCTTGTCGGCAATCAGTTTGATGAGACCCCGCGTATCGCGTGCTGCCAGTGCCCTTGGCACAGCATCGAGCGGGAGCAGCGAAACCTTGATGTCCAGGCCTTGCGCCCGTGCTGTCGTTTCAGTGAGGCCGGCGCTGGCGACTTGCGGGTCGGTGAAGACGACGGATGGCATGGAGGAATTGTCGTAGCGGTATTGGTTGCCCGTCACCGCGTTGCGCGCGGCCAGTTTTGCGCCATAGGCGGCCATGTAGACGAACTGGTCCCGTCCCGTTACATCGCCCGCCGCGTAAATGCCTGGAACCGACGTTTCGAGGTGGTCATCGACGACGATTCCACCATTACGGGCAAGCACTATGCCGCGCTCCTCCAGCCCAAGCCCGTCGCTATTGGGTCGGCGTCCGGTGGCGATGAGCACCTGTTCCGCCGCGACGGTGTCACAATGCCCCCTCGCAGGTCAATTCGACCCCGCTCTGTGTTTGGGCGATACGCTGATAGCCGACACCTGCGCAAACCCGCACGCCCTCGGCTTCCAAATAGTTTTTCAGCGCGGCACTCACTTCCGGGTCCATTTCGGGGAGCAGGCGGCTTCGGCAGCAGATGGTGACATCAACGCCCAGACGCGAAAACATCTGTCCCAGTTCTACCCCGATCACCCCGCCACCGATCACCAGCAGCGATTTGGGCAAGCGATCCAGCGCCAGCGCCGATGTGCTGGTTAGGTAGGGCACGCTGTCCATCCCCGGAATCGGCGGCACGGCGGCGTGCGCACCCATCGCCAATATGACCTTGCCGACCTTCATGGGCGCATCGCCGACAATCAGCGCACCATCGGCAAAGCGTGCCTTGCCCTCGATATAGCTCACACCGTCATAGGCGGGCAGCAGATCGACATATTTTTTTTGGCGCAGCGTCGTGACAAGATCGTCCTTCGACGCCGCCAATACGGACCAGTCATCCATCTGGACAGCGCCCCCAAGGCCGGGAAAGCGCGCGGCGGCAAGCCCACCATGCACCGCTTCGGCGGCGCGGATCAGCGTCTTGGAAGGAACGCAGCCAACATTGACACAGGTGCCGCCAATCGTGCCGTGACCGACGAGCGCCACTTTCGCGCCCAGATCGGCAGCGGCGATCGCGGCGGAGAACCCGGCAGAACCCGCGCCGATGACGGCCACGTCAAATCCTTCCTGCCCGGGGCGGTTGCAACAGTCGTTCATTGCTTATCGCTTTCTTGAGGCGCTGGCGGCGCCCCGCTCAGTTTTGAATAGCGCGCGCCGGATAACCCGCGTTGGTTGATGCAGCGGCAATCGCAGCAGCATTGGTGCGGCGCGGGTTATAGGTTGCGCGCGCGGTCTTGGCTGCGAAATCGACCGTGACCGCCGTTACCCCGGCGACGCCTTCCATCGCCTTCTTCACGGTGATCGGGCAGGTGGCGCAGGTCATGTTCTCTATGGCAAAGGTGGTTTGCTTCTGAGCGGTTGCGGTAGCCGCGGGGCGATCTTGCGCCGTGCCACTAACTGCATAGGCGACCCCGCCGCCAGCCATAGCCAGCACGGCCATAGCGATACATACTGTCTTTTTCATGGGTATTTCCTTTCAATAGAACCAGGGTGCCCACCAGTCGATGGTGAGCGCCAGGATGGCGACGGCAAGGCCCAGCCACAGCACCGCCTTGGTGGTCCAAGCCGATTGTGGACGAGCGCAGTAGGAACCGTCTTCACAGGGCGGTTTCGGCTTGAAATAGACATGCCAGAAGCCGTAGCCGAGCAGCGCGAGCGTTACGCCTGCGACATAGGGCTTGTAAGGTTCGAGCGCCGTCAGGTTGGCGATCCACGCGCCGGAAATTCCGAGCATAACCAACAGTAGCGGGACGACGCAGCAAGCCGAGGCGAGCCCCGCGCCGATCAATGCGCCCGCCGCAACCCAGTTTGCCTGCTTCGGCTCGTGGTTTTCGGTGAGGGCTGGCTGTCCCGCTTCCGGCGTTGAGACCATGGCTTGAATCCCTTGTTCCAACTGAGTGATTCGCAGTGTAGGCTCTGTAGCCACTACAGACTCAAGAGGTATTTTCATGGAGCAACAGGTCGGCATCTTGCGTGCCCAGCTTGCCCGGAAAACAGGCTGCAATCTCGAAACCATCCGCTATTACGAGAAGGTGGGATTGCTGCCGGGGCCGCCTCGCAGTTCCAACGGCTACCGCGTCTATTCGCCGGAACTGGTGCAAAGGTTGCAGTTCATCCTGCGCGCGCGCGACCTTGGCTATGCAATGGATGAGATACGGTCATTGTTGTCGCTCACCGATACCGGTGCACAAACCTGCGCGGAGGTTATGGCGAGAACCGAACTCCACCTTGAAGATGTCCGCCGCCGCATTGCAGATTTGCAGAAGATAGAGGTGACGCTGGCGACCACGTTAGCCAGATGCACTGGAGATGACGTTGCCGAATGTCCCATCCTGGAAGCACTCCAGTTTTTACCCCATCAAGGCAATTGACGCCATCTTTGAGGGATTTGATTTTGTGATGTCAGCTTGGAGTATAGCCTAACCGGACGTCAGGGCGCTACCGCGGTTTCTGTCAGATTAGGGTGATAAACGGAATTTGTTGACGAATGTCGTTGCGTATCATAGATTTCAACCTGACATTTTGATGGAGAGAGTGCGCAGTGAAGGGGCAACGGATCGGCTATGTCCGGGTCAGCACGTTCGATCAGAATGTGGATCGCCAATTGGAAGGTCAGTCGCTCGATCGGACCTTCACCGACAAGGCATCGGGCAAGGACGTCAACCGCCCCCAGCTTGAGGCTCTGCTCACTTTCGCCCGCGAAGGCGATACCGTCGTCGTCCACAGCATGGATCGGTTGGCCCGCAATCTGGATGACCTGCGCAAGCTGGTCCAGGGCCTCACCAAGCGAGGTATCCGGATCGAGTTTGAGAAGGAAAGCCTGTCCTTCTCGGGGGAGGACTCCCCGATGGCCAATCTGATGCTCTCGGTCATGGGTGCGTTTGCTGAGTTCGAGCGCGCCCTGATCCGCGAACGGCAACGCGAAGGCATTGCGATCGCTCGGCAGCGCGGCGCCTATCGGGGGCGGAAACGGTCGCTCTCGGATGAGATGATTGCCGATCTGCACCGCCGCGTTGCCGCCGGTGAACGCAAGGCGACCATCGCGCGCGACATGGGCATCAGCCGCGAAACCCTCTACCAGTACCTTCGCGCCGCTGCCTGACACCAATGTTCACATTATGTCCGGAAAATCGTTGTTCAGCGTACAAAGCTTGAGGTGACGCCCTGAACGATATCCGCTTCGAACTTTCGTATGGCAAGCGCGAGGCGCGCCAGCGCGGCGCGCCTCTCAGCAAGGCCAAATCGCATCCGGCGCTCGTCCGACATTGCCTTTTGCGCGGTGAAGAGCATTTCCACCGGGCGGCCATCACAGGGTTCCTGCGAAATCGACTGTCTCTCTTCAATCATCTCATTCACGTCCGAAACATGAGCTTCGCGCGAGTCTTACGAGCACAATAGCAATAGGGAACTACACGAACATGTAGTATCGACCTGTCATGGATCACGAAAGGGAATGGACTCCAACTCTGCTTTCGCGACTGGCGGAAACGGCACTTCGCCCTGTTAAATTGACCGCGCGCGTCAGCCTGCTGCGTGCGCCTTGCGGCTACGGCAAATCGGCGACACTTGCGGCCGGTTGGAAGGAGGCGGCGGACACTGGTCGCCCGGCGCTTTGGACAAAGCTTGCAAGCGACGACACGGCGAAGAGCACCCTGCATCGCCTCGCTCTTCAGGCCGGAACCGCCGCGGACATCGACTCCATTCTGCAATGGATATGGCATCAGGACAGGCCCGGGATCATTTGCCTCGATGATGTTCAGGAAGCGCCACATCTCGAAACGCTGACCAGAGACCTGGTGGATGCTCTTCCCGATGATTGGCGGGCGGTCCTTGCAACCTCCGCCCCTTGGGGATTTGGCGTCCTCAACGCCGACTGGCAGGAAGTCGGCCCCGATGGCCTGGCCTGCAGCGCCCAGGATCTGAAGCAACTGACCCGGGTCCCTTCAGCCCTCGACCGGATCATGTCGGACACACAGGGTTGGCCCGCATTGTGCCGCATCGCGTGTCGTGTATCCGACCGGAAGCAGCCACTGCATGTATGGCCCGAGATCATCTGTTATCTCGATCAGATCGTGTTGGCGCCCTTATCGCCCGCTCTGCGCACATGGTTGAAAAAGGCGGCATTGATCGCTCCCCTCGATGCCGAAAGCCACGATTTTGCCCTGCGCATCCACGACGGCGCGCAATGGATCGCACGTGCGCAACGCGAATGTCTCCTATTGAGGCCGGACAAGCACGGAATGTTTGCGCTCAATCCGGCGCTGCGACACCATCTTGCATTGAGCGGACAGTCGCAGCTTCGTTTCTCGCCAAGCCATCTTTTAAAACGGGCTGCTTTTCATCACTGGCGCGCCGGCCGGCCAGCGCAAACAATAGCACTTTCGCTGCGCGCCGGCGATCCGGCCTGGGCGCGGGGACTGGGCGGTGAGATCGTCATGGATGTCGCTTTGCGACAAGGCCGTATCAACGAGTTGGCCCATTGGCTCGAGGGCGTGCCCGACACAGCGTTGCTGACGAATCCCATGGCTGGTCTGGGAAAGATATGGGTCCTTTCCTTCCAGCAGCAGCATGCAGGGGCGACGCACCTTCTGAAGTTGCTGTCACGCACGGACACGCATGAGGAATTGCTGACGCTGCTCGGTGCTACGACAGCGGCGCTGAGGGACGATGTCGTGCGGGCGGAAAGGCTCTGCCGGCAATGGCTCCAACTGCACGCCCGGGAAAACCCAATGATGAAGGCCTCCGCCCTGGCCTGTCTCGCGAGCATCGTGGCGAGTCAGTCGAACGAGGCCGAGTTCGCGGCACTGCGTCCCCTACTGGATCAAGCTTGTGCCCTGGCCGATCAGGGCTTTGCCCGCGACTGGGCAAAGATTGCCGAAGTGCTGCTCCTGCTGACGCAGGGGCAGATCATTCCCGCACGAAATAGGATCGACGCGCATCTGACGGATATGGTCTCCCCGGTTGCCGAGGAGACGCTGAAAACATTGCGCCTCGCTGTGCTGGCCGAAAGCGGCGTGCCTCTGGCAGAACTGGAATGGCCGTTGCTTTTCTGCGACCAGATCGTCGACGTCCAGATTCATACGGCACGGGCCATATTACGAGCCGCTCGTCTGGCCGGAGATGCGGACCTCTGCGGAAAAATCCTGACCGAACTGAACGTGAAAGCCGTACGCGACCACATGCCGCGACTGCAACTCATGGCCGATATCCTGACTGCCGAACATGAAATGGCGTCGGGTCGATCGGTCACCATCCCCAATATTCCCAGGAACGACGCCATCACTTCGGCTCACCTCGCCATTGCGGACGTCGAGTGCATGCTTCTGTCTGCGACGCGGGCGCTTGCCGACGGGAAGGATCACCTCGCGCGCCAATTGACGGACCGTATCCTGGCCCGCACCCGCAGGGCAGGATGGCAACATATCATACTCAAAACCCTCATGCTGCGTTCGGTGCTGCATCTACGTAAAGATGCGCTGCAACTGGCCATACGGTCGGCGGAAGAGGCCTCGGAAATTCGCGACAGCACAGGACTGAAGGAAACAGCGCGGGAGTTCCGGAATATCCTGGAGCATATTCACGCGGGATGGGCCCTAAAGGCGAGGTTTGATCGGTCCGCAGCACAACATCACTTGCCGAGTTCACAACATACCGAAGGATCCGACCTGTCTCGCCGCCAACTCCATATCCTCAGCCTGGCGCGAGATGGTCTTACAAGCGCGGAGATCGCCAACATATTGGGTATCGGCGAAGATGGCGTAAAATGGCATTTTCGCGCGATCTTCAAGTGTCTCGCCGTCAACAGGCGCACCCAGGCCGTCGCCACGGCAATACAGCGCGGTCTCCTTCACTAAACGGTCTCCCACATCACAAATAGAGGCAGGCATGCTGTTGCGCGGCCTCCCGCAAGGCAAGATCAGCAATCCATTCTTAGTCGACGCTCGTTGCCGCCCCCGCCAGCATGAGATCCACGAGAAAGTCCAGAAGCTCTCCGCTTGTGACCTCGTGCGGTTCGAGCAGGCCCTGGAACATGCTTCCCTCGTGGACAGCCAGGATCAGTCGCGCGATGCGCGGGAGGTCCCGGGCAACGATGCGGGAGTCCTCGCGAAGGATGTCGGCGAGCGCGCCCTCGATGATGACGAGGATCCGCCCCTGCCGTTCGGCATAGTGGCTCGCCATGGCAGGATGGCGCAAGGCATAGAGGCCGAACTCGGCCTGGAGCAGATACCAGTCCCGATCGAACGGATAGCTGGCGATAAAGGCCTTGAGGAAATTGTCGGCCGTCGAGCCGGGCATGGACAGCGCTGAGGCGGTCGCCTCCTCCAGCCTCGACTGCAATCGCTCGATCACCCGGTCATAGAGGGCGAAGAACAATTCGTCCTTGGACCGGAAGCTAGAATTATAGGCGCCCCGGCTCAGACCGACGCGCTCGCAAATATCTTCCTGGGTTGCGCCATGGAAGCCACGTTCAGCGAAGGCCTCGAGAGCGCCATCCAGGATGCGCTCCCGGGTCTGCGCCCGGGTCGGGCGCGTTCGTGCCGGGCGGCGGCTCACGGGATCACGGGCAGGAGCATTTCGATACAAATATGTATTGAGTTGGTTGGATGTCAACGTTACCGTGCGGGAGCAGGAGACGTTCTTCATGACCTTGCGATGTTCGATGCTGGTTGCTGCGCTGGCGACTGCGGTTTGTCAGGGCGCGCAGGCGCAAACGATCGACAGGCTGGATCTCGATTATCGAAGCGCCCAGGCGAGGCTGCTCGAGCGGTCGGACGCGATCCAGGGCGCCGACGCCGATGTGCGCAGCAAGGAGGCCCAGAAGGGCTCCACGAGCACGCTGCGGCGTCCGACTGTCGAGTTCGAAGGCCAGATGATCCGCTATCAGAAAACCCTCTATCTGCCGCTCGGCCCGCTGGCGGACGTGGCCCAGGATTATGCCATCTATGATCCCCTCCGCTTCGAGATCGAGCGCACCAGCACCCGGCCGATCGTGACGGCGACGCTGCCGCTCTATTCCGGTGGCCAGATTCCCGCCGCTCAGGCGGGCGCGGCGGCGCAACTGGGGCAGTCGCGCGCCGAACGCCAGATCGTCATCGACAACGGTCTGTTGCAGATGACCCAGTTCTATTTCGGCCAGCAGCTGCTCGAGCGCGTGCGCGATGTTCGCCGTGATGCGCTCGCGGGATTGGACCGGCATGTCGCGGACGCCCTCAAACTCGAACAGGAAGGGTTCATAAGCCGGGCCCAACGCCTCCAGGCGCAGGTGGCTCGCGACGACGCCGCGCGTGAACTCGAGAAGGCGCAGGCCGATCTCGCGAGTGCGCAGGTAGCGCTTGCCGGCGCATTGCGGGCGCCGTCCGGCGTCGATCCCGTCTCCCCCATCTTCGTGATCCGCCAGCCCCTCCGCTCGCTCGACACCTATGTGGACACGGCGCTGCGCGCCCATCCCCAACTGGACCGGCTCGGCGCGCTGGAAGACCAGGCCGAAGCGGGGGTGGCCCTCCAGCGCGCCAAGCTCCGGCCTACGATCTATGGCTTCGCCCAGTATAATTTCGATCGGCGCGACACGCTGTTGACGGATCCCGACTGGTCGATGGGCGTGGGGCTGCGCTACACGCTCTTCTCCGGTGTGGGCCGCTCGCAAGCGGTGCAGGCCGCGCGGGAAACGGTGACGCAAGCCAATGCGGGCCTGCGCGAAGCCCGCACCCAGATCGAAATCGGCGTCACGCGGTCCTGGAACGATGCGGAAGCCGCGCGACGGCGGTTTGAGCTGACCGACACGGCCATCACTGCGGCGCAGGAGAATCTGCGGGTCCAGACCCTCGGCTATCAGGAGCAGCAGACAACCTCGCTCGACGTGATCGATGCGCAGCTCGGTCTTGCCCGCTCCCGGATCCAGCGCGCCCAGGCCGGATATGATTTCGTTGTCGCGCTCGCCCAGCTTCTCCACGTCAGCGGTCAGATCGCCACATTGCCGGACTATATCGACCAGGGTGAAAGGGTCACGCCATGACCGCCACATCGGAAACCCTGGTCACCCCGGACGAGACGGCTCCGCCGGTTCCGACCGGGCGGAAGCGCAAGTTGCTGCCGCTCATTGCTTTCCTCGTCGTGGTCATTCTCGGCCTCGGTCTCTGGCTGGCCTATCGCCCGGTTCCCGATCAGCTCCAGGGCATGGTCGAGGCCCGCGAACTGCGGATCACGAGCAAGGTCTCGGCTCGGATCACGGCCTTTCATGTCGAGGAAGGCCAGCCGGTGAAGACGGGACAGCTGCTCTATACGCTCGACAGTCCCGAGGTCGAAGCCCGCTCCGAACAGGCCGGCGGCGCGCTCGCCGCCGCGCAGGCGAATGCGGACAAGGCCGATGAAGGCGCACGGCCGGAGGATATCCGGGCTGCCGAGGCCCAGTGGCGACGCGCGCAGGCGGTGGCGGACCTCGCCCAGACCACCTATCAGCGCACCGAGCGCCTCTTTGAACAGGGTGTGCTGGCGGGGCAGAAACGCGACGAGAGCCGCGCAAACGCCCTGGCCTCCAATGAAGCGGCCCGAGCGGCGCGCGCGCAATATGATCTGGCGCTGGCCGGGGCGCGGCGACAGGATCGGCAGGCCGCGAGCGGACAGGTGCGCCAGGCGCGCGGCGCCCTGGCCGAAGTCGAGGCGGCCGAGAAGGAAACCCGGGTGTTCGCGCCGTCGGACGGTGAGATCGGACGCAGGCTGGCGCAGTCGGGCGAACTCGTGCCGCAGGGATTTCCCGTCTTCGTCCTGACCGACATCGATCATCCCTGGGTGACGCTCACCCTGAGAGAAGATCAGTTCAGTGCGATCCGCCGGGGACGGGTCCTGACCGGCCGCATACCTGCGCTCGGCGATCGTTGCGCCCAGTTTCGGGTCTTCTACATCGCGCCCGCCGGCGACTTCGCGACATGGCGCGCGACCCGCCAGTCGAGCGGCTTTGACGTGAAGAGCTTTGACGTGCGCCTGTCGCCCGTGTCGCGGGTCGATGGGCTGCGCCCCGGCATGACGGTCCTGTTCGACTGGCCGCAATGATCCGGGCCTTCGTCGATAGCGCCCGGCGCGAAACCGCCTTCCTGCGCGGCAGCGTCTGGGATCTGGCGCTGGTCACCTGGCTGCCTCTGCTGCTGCTGGCGATCGTCGCGGTCCAGTTGTCGGCAGGCGTCATGCGGAACCTGCCGATCGTCGTGGTCGACGAGGACGGCGGCGGCGTCGCGCGCGACCTCACCCGCAAGCTGGAGGCGTCACCCGGGCTCAAGGTCGCGGCGCGGCCACCGGACATGGCACAGGCCGAGCATCTGGTCCGCTCCAACGCCGCCTATGCCGTGGTCCTGATCCCGCGTGATCTCGAGCGCACCGTGCTGCGCGGCGAGACCGGCAAGATCCTCCTCTTCTACAATGCGAGCTATTCCACGCCCTCGGGTTCGGTGTTGCGTGAAGTCGGCACCGTGGTCCAGGCCCACGCAAAGGCCTTGGCCGGGGAGCAAAGCGCCGCGATCGCCGGTCCCGCGCGTGTGCGGCCGCAGCCGGTGAGCGTGCAGAGCCGGATCCTCTACAACCCGCAGGCCAGTTACGAGCTGCAACTCGTCGCCCTGATCCACCCCGCACTCCTGCACCTGCTGTTCATGATCGCGGTCGTGAGCGCACTCGGTCGCGAGCTGCGGGACGGGACCATCGGAGCATGGCTTGCAGGGCCTCGAGGCGAGGCGGTCGCCGCCGTCGCCGGCAAGATCGCGCCCTATATCCTCATCTTCCTGCTCTGGGGGGCGCTTGCGACCGGCTATCTCGCGGTCTACCGGGGCTGGCCCGTGCAAGGGAGCGTGGCGATGCTGATGGGCGGCTATCTCGCCCTCTATCTCGCCTATGCGGGCATGGCCTTGTTCATCGTCGGGGCCACCCTTTCCATGGGGCAGGCGCTGTCGATGACCGCCCTCTATGCGGGCGCTTCCTTCGCCTTCGCCGGGGCGATCTTCCCGATCGAGTCGGCCTCCGCCTTCGCCCGGCTATGGAGCGCGCTGCTGCCTTTTACCCGCTTCGCGCGGCTGGTCGCGGAGCAATGGATGATCGGCGCACCCGTGCTCGCATCTCTTGGATCGATCCTGGCGCTGTTTGCCTTTCTCGTCGTCGGCTCGGGCGCCGGGCTGCCGCGCTATGTCTCGGCGCGGATGAGCCCGGAGGTCTGGGGACGACGATGATCGGCCGCGCCTTCCTCGCTACCTTCCGCGCCGTTCTCTCCGACCGCTCCGCCTTCATGCTGATCGTCGTGTCGACGATCCTCTATTCCTTCTTCTACCCTTCAGCCTATTCCGGGGAGGTCGCGGTCCGCATTCCGGTGGCCGTCGTCGATCTCGACGACAGCGGCGCAAGCCGCAGTCTCGTGCGCCGGATCGCAGCGCTCCAGCAGGCCGATCTTGCCGCGCGCCCGGCCTCTCCAGGAGCCGCCCGGCTCTGGCTCGAGACGACCGGCGCAGGGGCCGTGGTCATCATCCCCGAGGGGTTCGAGCGACATATTCTGAACGGCGCCCAGGGCACGGTCGCGCTCTACGGCAACGGCGCCTATCTGCTGCGCAGCAGCACGGCGCTGTCAGGCATCGGCCTGGCGGTCACCACGATCGCCGGCGAGGCGGCGAGCGATCAGGCCATGGCGCAGGGCGCACCCGCCCGCCCTGCCCTGTCGCTCGTTCAGCGCCCGCTGTTCAACACGCGCGAAGGCTATGGCAGCACGGTGTTCCCCGGGGTCGGCTTCCTCATCATTCACCAGACCCTGCTGATGGGCCTGACGATGCTCGCCGCCACCCTGCGCGAGACACTGGGACGCTTTCGTCTGCCCTCGCGCACCCTTATCGGAATTGCCCTGGCCTTCTTCGTGATCGGCTGGGCCGACGTGGCCTATTATGCGGGTTTTGTGTTCTGGTTTCAGGACTATCCCCGCGCCGCCGGCTCTCCTGGCGCCTTGATCGTGGGCGGCAGTTTGTTCGTGGGCGCGACTGTGGCGGCGGCGCTTGCGCTGGCCAGCCTCTTCCGGACACGGGAACGACCCCTGCAACTGTGGATGGGCACGTCGCTCGCCATCTTCTTCCTCGCGGGTCTCTCCTGGCCGGCGGAGGCGACGCCGGCCTGGCTGGCGCTCCTCGCGCGCCTCCTGCCAACCACCGCGGGCATTCATCTCATGGTCGGGCTCAATCAGATGGGCGCGAGCCTTGCCGAGCAGACGCGGGAGGTGCTCAACCTCGCCATCCTCATTCTGGTCTACGGAGGCCTGGCCTGGTGGCGCTTCACGAAGATTTCCGCGCCGGACCTTCAGCCTCTCAAGCCTGACTGACGCCTCAATGGAACGAGATCGTCAGGGGCACCCCAAGTGCAACCCTCTCGCCCCGGCCGACGCGACCTTGGCGCAACCCAGGGGGAGGTGTTCGAAGCGGACCTCTGCAGGGCTTCATCAGATAGAGATCACCGAGATGGGGATAAACCGGAGGCTGCCTCGACTATTGCTCTGCTTTCGCCGCCGCGAGGATCGCGGCCTCTACCGGCGCCCAGGTGGGGTCCGCAGGCGAAAGCATGTTGAAGTCGCCCGCATTCTCCAGGGTGATCACCGTCGCCTTATCGCCGGCCGACTGTGCGGCTGCTGCATAGGCTTGCGCGGCTGAAGGCTCCAGCACGACGGAAGCGACCATGAATTGAGGCACGGCCAGAGGCAGCCATTCGATCGGATTTGCCTGACGGTAGCGGCCCGCCTGTGCGTCAGGAGCGCCCCCGAACAGGTTGACGAAGATCGGGCGGCCGCAAATATCCTTGTCGAACCCGTACAGGGTTCGCAGGTCGCCTGGGCCGTCGATGGCGACCGCGGCGGAAACCTTCAGTGGATCAGCGCCGCGGACCTCGCTGTCGGCAGGCAATCTGGGACGGGCCGCCAGCCACAGGGCAGCGTGGGCGCCGGCAGAATGTCCCACCGTCACCACATGCTTCAGGTCCAGAGGCTGGGTTCGTGCCAGCACCCTCAAGTGATCGAGCGCCGCTCCCCAATCCTGGAAGGTCCCAGGCCACCCGCCGCGGGTGTCACCAACCTGTCGATACTCTATATTCCATGTCGCCACGCCCATGTCCGTCAAGGCGCTCGCCAACGGCGCCGTGCCTGCCAGTGTCTCATAGCCTTTCGTCCAGCAGCCACCGTGAATGACCATGACGACGGGAAACGGGCCAGGACCTGCAGGCAAGCGCAGTTCACCGATCTGCAGAGGATCAGGACCATAGGCCTCGACGAGCGTCGGAGCGGTGACGGGAAGGGCGTGGAGTTGGGGCGGTCCGATCAGCGCATGTTGGTTATCCGACGGCGTCTGCGCCCAAGCGGTGCTCGTGACAATCAAGACTGTAGCCAGGCCTAATGAACGGTATCGCATGATCTACCTCTTTCATGCATCTTCCCGCTCCGACGTTACCAGCCAGTTCGTCAAATGTGAGAAGACAGCGATTCGTCATTAGATAACATGGTTCGCTATATTCTTTTCGGAAACACCATTCCGTCATCGAGTGGGCAAAGCGATAGATGAAATCCCGTTTCTGGCGCAAAGCATATGGCGGCTATGCGCGATCACGGTAGCCTTGATCATGGAAGTGATACGTCAGGCGACCAAAGAGCTATCTAGATTTCATTGTCGTCGTGAATTGCGGTTTCAGAGGATCGTGGGTTTTATCTCACTTGGCTATCCATGCTTCGACCAGCTTGACCGCATCCTCTACTGTTTTGACCTCACCGGCGGCTTCATCCGGGATAGTGAGTCCGAATTCGTCTTCAAGCGCCATCACAACTTCCAGCACATCGAGACTATCCACGCCGATGTCATCGTAGAAAGACGAAGCAAGGGCAATCTGATCCGGATAGACGCCGAGCTGACGGCTAATGATCCTGAAAACTCGGGGAGCGATTTCTTCCATCACAAAGCCCTCGCGCGGACACTATCGGCTAGGAAACAGGGCAGATTCTCGTAAACTCAATCATCGCAGAGCAACGATATTGTCCTGCGGCCAGTAAATTCATCATGCCTTGCTGAGCATTTTCTCGGCGCTCGTTTTCACAAAATCCGAAATCTGTCCTGACATCATTTTGAGGAACAGCGGTACGCTGACGTCGCCGCGAATCTCGCTATCCTCAATGTCGAGTTGCACCGGGATATTCTGCCCCATCGCCCCGATGACTAAGTGTAGTGCGTAGTCCGATACCCACTCGGAACTGAGCGAACCGCCTCCCGGGATATGCGCTGCCAGCTTGGGCAGGCCGGCCTCGATCCTGCTCTTCGCTTCGATTTTACCAAGGCTGTGCGGGATAACGACTTCCATATCTTCTTTCCTGTTCAGGCCGCCCGATCGACGAGCAGCAAGGTCGATGTCGCGGAGGCATAGAGTTTGCCGGCCATGTCGATCAGACGCGCCTCGGTATGCGCCACCCTCTTGCCCATCGACACCACCTGGCCGATTGCACGGACCATCCCGACCCTGTCGGTCAAGGGCGCATGATAGGCGACCTTGAGTTCGAGCGTGACGCAGTTGATGGGCACTTGGGCCGCGGAGTTCGCCGCGATGCCGCAGGCCGAATCCAGCAGCGTCGCGGCATAGCCACCATGGGCGATGCCCATGAAATTGTAGGTCTGCGAGGTGGGCGTCGCGACAAAGACGACCTTCCCCTCCTCCGCCTCAAGCAGATCGATGTCGAACAGGTCCATCATGGGCGGCCGGGTGCCGGCCGCCATGAACTGTTCGATCTCTTCCAGACCGGTCATCGCTTACCTCAAAGCTTTTCGGTCAGTTCAGGAACGATCTTGAAGAGGTCGCCGACCAGGCCGATATCGGCGACCTGGAAGATGGGCGCGTCCTCATCCTTGTTGATCGCGATGATGGTCTTGCTATCCTTCATGCCAGCAAGGTGCTGAATCGCACCCGATATGCCGACGGCGACATAGACTTCCGGCGCCACGATCTTGCCGGTCTGGCCGACCTGAAAATCGTTGGGCGCATAGCCAGCATCGACCGCCGCGCGGCTTGCGCCCACACCCGCGCCCAGCTTGTCGGCCAGCGGATCGATCACGCCATGAAACTGCCCGGCCGAGCCCAGCGCTCGCCCGCCCGAGACGATGATTTTGGCCGAGGTGAGTTCCGGGCGCTCGGACTGGGCGATCTCGGCACCCACGAAGCTGGAAAGTCCCGCATCCGTGCCCGTCGCAGCCTCGATACTGGCCGAGCCACCCTCGCGGGCCGCCTTCTCGAAGGCTGTGCCACGCACCGTGATAACCTTCTTTGCATCAGACGACTGGACCGTCGCGATCGCATTTCCCGCGTAGATGGGACGCGTGAACGTGTCAGCGCTTTCCACCGACAGGATGTCGCTGACCTGCATCACATCAAGCAAGGCCGCCACGCGCGGCGCGATGTTCTTGCCATTCGAAGTGGAAGGCGCCACGAACGCGTCATAGCCGCGCATCAGGTCCGCGACGGCCGGCGCGACATTCTCGGGCAAAGCGTGTTTGAACGCCGCATCGTCGAACGTTACGACTTTGGCGACACCCGCGACCTTCGCAGCAGCCTCGGCCACGCCGCCGATGCCCGCACCGGCAACCAGCAGATGGACCTCACCAAGTTTGGCAGCGGCGGTGACGGCCGATAGCGTCGCATCCTTGACCGACGCATTGTCATGTTCAACCCAGACGAGCGTATTCATAACTTATTCTCCGAGAAATCCGCCCCCGCTTCATCTCTGTGCGCACAGGATGAAGCGGGGTGCGCCGTCACTTGCATGGGAGAGGTTCGGCAAGTTCGGCGCGTTTGAAAGTTTATCAAATCGCCATTTCCTTGAGCCTGGCGACCAATTCATCGACGTCGGCCACCTTGATGCCCGCCGAGCGCTTGGGGGGTTCGGTCACCTTGAGCGTCTTGAGGCGCGAGGCGATCTCAACACCGAGATCGGCCGGCGTCTTCGTCGCCAGCGGCTTGGATTTGGCCTTCATGATATTGGGCAGGCTCGCATAGCGCGGTTCGTTGAGACGCAGATCGGTCGTCACGATCGCCGGCAGTTTGAGGCTTACGGTCTCCAGACCGCCATCCACCTCACGGGTCACCGCGACAGTCTCGCCCGATACTTCGACCTTGCTGGCGAATGTGCCCTGCCCCCAACCGAGAAGGGCTGCCAGCATCTGGCCGGTCTGATTGGCATCATCGTCGATGGCCTGCTTGCCGAGGATCACCAGGCCCGGAGCCTCCTCGGTGGCGATGGCCTTCAGGATCTTGGCGACGGCGAGCGGCTCGACCTCATCGTCAGTCTGGACGAGGATCGCGCGGTCGGCCCCCATGGCGAGCGCGGTGCGCAGCGTTTCCTGCGCCTTGGCGACGCCGATCGACACCACCACGATTTCGGTCGCGACTCCCTTTTCCTTGAGGCGGATAGCCTCTTCGACGGCGATCTCGTCGAACGGGTTCATCGACATTTTCACGTTCGCCAAATCGACGCCCGTCCCATCCGCCTTCACGCGCGGTTTCACATTATAATCGATAACCCGCTTGACGGGCACAAGCACCTTCATGGATCAATCCTACTCTGATTGTAATGCCGCCTGATATTCGGCAATGAGTCTCTCACAGATGGATCGGGCCGGTTGGACGGCAGTGGTAGCGCCGACACCGTGGCCTGCCGACCAGATCGTCTTCCAGGCCTTGGCCTCCTCCGAAACCGAAAGCGCGCCATGTGGCTCAGGGAGAGTCGCGGCTTCCAGCGAGGGCCGGAGAAAATTGGCCCCGACGCCGGTGACCCGGTCCGTATAGACGATATCCGCTGGTCCGGCCCCGATCACCATGTCTTTCTGTGCCGGCGAGGCGAGACTCTCTTCCGACGCGATGAAGTGGGATCCGATATAGGCAAGATCGGCCCCCATCATCTGCGCGGCCGCGATCTGGTGGCCGCGCGTGATGGCGCCGGAAAGCGCCAGCGGCCCCTGGAAGAAGCGCCGTATCTCGTCAACCAGTGCGAACGGGCTCATCGTGCCGGCATGTCCCCCCGCGCCGGCAGCGACCGCGATCAGACCGTCGACGCCAGCTTCGAGCGCCTTTTCCGCATGACGCACGTTCGTCACGTCGTGAAAGACCAGCCCGCCATAGCCCTGAACCACCTGGACAAGATCCGCGACGGCGCCGAGCGAGGTGATGACCAATGGCACATGGTGCCGAACGATCAGTTCCAGATCGGCGTCGAGCCTCGGATTGCTCTTATGGACGATGAGGTTGACGCCGAAGGGCGCCGCTCCCGGCATGGGAGCCAGCCGCTCCTCGATTTCATCCAGCCATTCACCGAAACCTTCGCTGGTCCGCTGATTGAGCGCCGGGAACGTGCCAAGCAGTCCCGCCTCGCAGCAACTGACGACAAGGTCCGGTCCCGACACAAGGAACATCGGCGCAACGATGGCTGGAATGGCCAGCCGCTTTTCGAGGCTTGCCGGAAGCGTCAAAACACGTCGTCTTCCAGCGCCATCAGCGACTTCTTGCCCGCCTTGATCGCCAGGAAGCTGGCCGTCGCCTGCGGCAGGATGCGCTCGAAGAAGAACGTCGCCGTCTTGATCTTGGCATCGTAGAAGCGCTTGTCCTCGCTGCCGAAGAAGAGCTGCAAGCCTGCAATCTTGGTCGCCTTGGCAAAGCAATAGCCCATGGCCACCAGGCCCATCAGACGCAGATAGTCCGCCGACGCCGCGCCCGCCTCTTCGGGATCCTTGAGTGCCCGCTGCGCGACCGTGGCCGTCGAAAGCTGCAGCGCCCCGAACGCCTTGGCGAGCGCCTCGACCATCGGCTTCATCGGTCCGTCGACGTTGTTTTCCTCGATGAAAGCCGACACCGGATGGAAGAAGCTGCGCAGATAGCGGCCCATATGGGCGCCGAGCTTGCGGCCGACGAGATCGAGCGCCTGAACGCCGTTCGTCCCCTCATAGATCATGGTGATCCGGGCATCACGGGCATATTGCTCGACGCCGCTTTCGCGGATGTAGCCGTGGCCGCCATAGCATTGGACAGCGAGGTTCGCACTGTCGAACGCAAGGTCGGTGAAGAGCGCTTTGACGACGGGGGTCATGAGCGCGATGAAGTCACTCGCACGCTGGCGCACTTCGGGTTCGGGAGAATGTTTTTCCGCGTCCAGCGCGCGCGAGACCCAGGCCGAGAGCGCCCGGCACCCCTCATTATAGGCCCGCATCGTCATCAACATGCGGCGAACATCGGGATGGACGATGATCGGATCGGCAGCCTGTTCGGGATATTTGGGGCCCGAGAGCGCCCGGCCCTGAATACGGTCCTTCGCATACCAGGCCGCCGCCTGATACGCGGCTTCACCGACACCGAGGCCCTGAATGCCGACAGAGACGCGCTCAGTGTTCATCATCGTGAACATGGCGGCCATGCCCTTGCCCGGCTCGCCGACCAGCCAACCGGTCGAATCGTCGAAGTTCATCTGGCAGGTCGCCGACGCCTTGAGACCCATCTTGTGCTCGATCGCGGCGCAGGCGACGCCGTTCGATTGACCGGGAGTGCCGTCCTCCTTGGGAAGATATTTGGGAACGAGGAACAGGCTGATGCCCTTTACGCCCTTGGGGGCGTCGGGCAGGCGGGCGAGCACGAGATGGATGATATTCTCGGTCAGGTCATGCTCACCGGCGGAGATGAAGATCTTGGAGCCGGTGACCTTGTAGCTGCCATCGCCCTGCGGGACCGCGCGGCTGCGCAGGAGCCCGAGATCGGTACCGCAATGAGGCTCTGTCAGGCACATCGTGCCGGACCATTGACCGCTTACCATCTTGGGCAGGTAGGCCTGCTTGAGCGCGTCGCTCCCATGGCCCTCGATCGCAGTGGTCGCACCATGGGTGAGGCCCGGATAGAGGCCGAAGGAAAGGTTGGACGAGCAGATCATCTCTTCGACCAGCTTGTTGACCGCTTCCGGCAGCCCTTGCCCACCCCATTCTGGATCGGATGCGAGCGCGGTCCAGCCACCTTCGGCGAATTGCTTATAGGCTTGCGCGAACCCCGCCGGCGTCCGCACAACGCCGTTTTCCAGATGGCATCCTTCCTCGTCGCCCGACCGATTGATCGGCAAGAGCACGTCGCGACAGAAGCGCGCCGCCTCCTCGAGGATGGCATCGGTCAGATCCGGCGTGAACTCCGCCAGCGCGGGAATGTCCCCGAAGCCGTCATCGGCATGGAGTTCGTTGAGCACGAAGCGCATATCGCGCAACGGGGCGTCATAGACTTGCATATTTATATCTCCTGACCAGTCGGCCCTCGGGCCGCCGGCCGCCAATCAGTTACGCAGCGGCTTGCCGGTGACGAGCATCTGCTCGACGCGCGCCTGGGTCCGCGGGTCGCGCACCAGTTGCATGAAGGCCTTGCGCTCGAGCGCCAGCAGATCCTCTTCGGTCACGATGTCGATCAGATCCTTCTCGCCGCCCGTCAGGACGTCGGCGAGCGCGCCGGACACGACACCATCGTAGGAGGTTGCGAGGCCACGGGCCTGGAAGCCTTCGACAGCCATCGAAAGAGCGGACTTGCCTCCCGCGCCAGGCAAGCGGAATTCCGGAGCCACGGGCGGTTTGTAACCGTCCGCCAGTTCCAGTGCCTTCGCCTTGGCATCCGCCAGCAGGCGGTCGCGGTTCATCGTGATGCCGTCCGACGGACGCAGGAAGCCATGCTCCTTCGCCTCGGCGGCCGACTTTGCCACAGTGGCCGTCGATACCGTCTCGAACACCTTGGCAACGGCCGGCATCGGCCCCTTGGGCATGCCGGGACTGGAGCGCCAGCGATCGATCATTTCACCGCATCCGCCCCAGCCAGGGATCAGGCCCACGCCGCACTCGACCAGACCCACATAGCTTTCGGCATGGGCCTGCACGGCATCACTGTTGAGCAGGATCTCGCAACCACCGCCCAACGCCATGCCGGCCGGCGCGCTCACGACCGGGAACGGCGCATATTTGAGCGCCTTGTAGGCCTGCTGCCCGCCCGCGACGAGCTTTTCGATCTCGCCCCATGCCGCGATGTTCAGCGCGAACAGGGCAAGGCCGAGATTGGCGCCGGCAGAGAAATTGCTGCCCTCATTATAGACGACGAGCGCCTTGAACTTGTCCTGCACGACCGGGATCGCCTGACCGATCAGCTTCATCACATCGCCGTCGAGCGCGTTCATCTTGCCGGTGAACTCAAGGCAGGCAACGCCGTCGCCGACATCCCAGAGTGCCGCCGAGCCATTTTTGAGGATCGGCTGGCTATGAAGCTTGATGTCTTCCAGCAGCAGCACGCCCTCGGGCCGCACGACATCATGATAGTCGCCGGCGGCATCGAGATATTGCCGACGGCCGTCCTGCACCCGGTAGAATGGCCGATCTCCGGCTACCTTGAGGATCGCGGGAACATCCCGCCCCTCGGCCGCCAGCCGTTCGGCGAGCTTGCCCGGCCCGAGGCGATCGATCAGTTCGAACGGCCCGAACTTCCAGTTGTAGCCGAGCTTCATCGCGTCATCGATGCCGACGATGTTGTCCGCAGCTTCACCGACCAGACTCGCGGCATAGGAAAGAACCTTGCCGAGAATTTCCCAGGCATAGGCCCCGACCTTGCCGGGCGCAGCAACCAATGCTGCCAGGTCCTTCTCGGCCCGGCCCGGCAAGGAAGCCGGCTTCACCGATACGCGATATTCGCCGGTCGCGAGATCGAGCGCTTTCTTGGTCTTCGTCGCCTTGTCGAACGCGTAGAAACCGCCCTTGCCCTTCCGCCCGGTAAAGCCTTCCGCGATCATCCTGTCGACGAGCGGCATCGGCCTCACCGTGTCGAAATAGGCGTCACCTGCCGGCAGCGTCGAGGACAGGCTCTTCGTGAGCAGCGGCATGAGGTCGACGCCAACGAGATCGACAAGGCCGAAAATGCCGGTCTTGGGCACGCCCATCGGCTTTCCGCCGATCTGGTCGGCTTCCTCCACCGTCAGCCCCTGGTCCATCGCGGCATTGATCGCGACGGCCAGCCAGTAGGTACCGATGCGATTGGCGATGAAGCCCGGCGTGTCCCGCGCCGGCACGATGCGCTTGCCGAGCTTTCGATCGACGAAATCCGAGACGCGCCTCGCCACAGCCGTATCAGTGTCGGGGCCGGTCACGATTTCGATGAGCCGCATGTAGCGCGGCGGATTGAAGAAATGGGTGATCAGGAAGTCCTGTTTGAACTGATCGTCCCGCCCCTCGACCAGATGGCCAAGCGGAATCGTCGAGGTATTGGACGATACCGCCGTGCCCGGACGCTTGAGCTGCTCGAGCTTGGCGTAGAGCGCCTGCTTGATGTCGAGCCGTTCGACGATCGCCTCGACGATCCAGTCGCATTCGGCCACCCGCTCGAGATGGTCGTCGATATTGCCCGTTTCAACGAGCTTCGCCGCAGCCTTCGACATGAAGGGCGCCGGATCGGTCTTCAGCATCTTCGCGACCGCACCCTTCGCCACGGCGTCACGATCGCCGCCCTCCTTGGGCACGATATCGAGCAGCAGCACCGGCACGCCGGCATTGGCGACCTGCGCTGCGATGCCGGCGCCCATGACGCCTGCGCCGATCACGCAGACCTTTTTGATGGTTTCCGGCGGGGCGCCGACTGGCTTGATGGCCTGCTCGCTCATTCCGCCGCCTCCAGCACGGTGGCGATGCCCTGACCGCCGCCGATGCACTGGGTGGCAAGCGCATAGCTGCCGCCTTCGCGCTTCAGCAGAGCCGCGGCCTTGCCCACGATCCGCGCACCGGTCGCCCCCAGAGGGTGGCCTATCGCGATGGCGCCGCCGTCCAGATTGACCTTCGACTGGTCAAGCCCCAGGTCGCTGATGCAGGCCAGTGACTGGCTCGCAAAGGCTTCGTTGAGCTCGACAACGTCAAGCTGGTCCACACTGAGCCCCGCCCGCTGCAGCGCCTTGCGCGAGGCCTCGACCGGTCCGATGCCCATGATCTCCGGCTGGCAGCCAGAGACAGCAACCGACTTGATGCGGGCAAGGATCGGCAGTCCATGCGCGCGCGCATAATCCTCGCTCGTGACCAGGATTGCGCTTGCGCCATCGGTCAGCGGCGAGGACGTTCCCGCCGTTACCGTGCCGTCCTGGCTGAAGGCCGGCTTCAGCCCGGCGAGGGTTTCCGTCGTCGTGCCGGCACGCGGCGTGCCATCCTTGTCGACCACGCCCGCCTTGGTCGTGATCGGCACGATCTCGGCCTCGAGCTTGCCGGCCGCGATAGCCGCGGCCGCCTTGTCCTGACTGGCGACCGCAAAGGCTTCCTGCTGGGCACGGGTGATCTGATATTTGGTCGCGACATTCTCCGCCGTGTCGCCCATGCCCATATAGGCGGCGCTCTTCTTCGCGAGCTCGGGGTTCGGCAGCGGATTGAACCCCATCATCGGCACGCGGCTCATCGACTCCACGCCCGCGCAGATGAAGGCCTCGCCGGCGCCAAGCTGAATCTGGCCCGCAGCGATGTGGACCGAGCTCATCGACGATCCGCAGAAGCGATTAACGGTCATGCCGCCGACAGAGAGCGGCAGGTCGGCGAGAAGACCGATAAGGCGCGCGATGTTGAAGCCCTGCTCGCCTTCAGGAAAAGCGCAGCCCAGCACGATATCCTCGATATCTTCGGCCTTCACGCCGGTCTGCTGAATCAGTCCGCGAATGACCTGAGCGGCCAGATCGTCAGGGCGGACGCGCGCCAGCGCGCCCTTGCCTGCCAGGTGAAAGGGGGACCGGGCATAGCCCGCAACAACCACATTACGCATCGATGATAGCCTCTCCAGGGAATCGGACATCTGATTACCTAATGGTGCGTGAAATGACGTTTACGTCAACTAAAATCTTTGGCACCCTTCTCACGCCGTCGAGGGAATCGTCATGCACCGGTTCCCGGGAGGCTTGATATCGGAGGTCTTGGCCGAGGAACGTACGGATGCTCGCCAGTGAAAAACCGCGCACTCTCATCCCGGCGATGATGCTCGCGCCCGTCTTATCGACGGCTGCGCCTCTCCCCAAGCGCCACTGCACCTGTTTTCGAAGGCGCACACATGCGATTTTCTGAGCATCCCCTCCGGCGTCAGATCGTCGGCGAAATGCATCTGCGCCGTTTTCCTGCACTCGAATTGCCCGCCATGGCATTTCAGACGGTTCGCCTGGTCGATGAGAATGACCGGGAGAAGGAATGGCTGATCCTGGAGCAGCGATGTGCCTCTGGACTCGATCGCAACCTGCGCCACCTGGAAACGGAGTGGTCCGCCAACGGGCGGCTGGCCTGGGAAAGGCACAGTGAAGCGGTCACCACGACGCTAACGTCAACCTCGGTCAGCGCGGACGCGCAGTTCTGGTCTGCTCCCAACGTCGGCCCCTTCAGTGATACCTTGCAGTGGATGGAAACGCTGCCGGGCCTGGTCATCCGCGCAACCCACATCGTCGTTGTGGCGAACGATAGCTACGCCGAGCCGGTTGTCGATCGGGCCGACTTCCATCCGGGCCATCTCGTCTCCTGCATCATCGGGGATAGCGTCCGGATCTGGAGCGACTTTCGCATTCACGCCGGCGGCTACGGGCGCCTGGTCGTTGCCGCGAACGGGGCGGCTGACGGCGAAGTGTCGCGTTCCATCCAGCGCATTCAGGAACTGGGCAATTATCGCAATCTTTCCTTTCTTGAAGGCACGCACAGATCAATAGCTTGACGGCGTCACACACGAACACGCCCGAACCCTGACGACGGGGCCAGCAGCGCCTGACCCCTCCAATTCGCACACAACCTAATAGGCATTTTGATGACGCATTGAGCTATTGACTTACCTATACGTCATCTAGATGGTTATGGGACGCTGATTTGCCGCATATTGGCTCCAGACGTGAAACAGACGGTCGCCTGAAGGCGCGCGGAGAGGAACAATGTCGATCATTCTGACACTACTGGCTTCGAGCACTGCATTGCCCGCCGACACCGTTGTCGGTCGCTGGCAAACCGAGAGCCGTCATGGCGTCGTGGAAATCACCCGCTGCGGGCAATCGATCTGCGGTGCCTTGATCAGTTCCGACGGGATCAAAGCCAACCCCGAACTACGTGACGAAAAGAACAAGACCGCTGCGTTGCGCGGTCGTCCGCTTCGTGGATTGCAGATTCTGCAGGGTTTTACGTGGAAGTCGGGCAGTTGGTCGGGTGGTTCCATCTACAACGCTGAGGATGGCGGTACATACAGCGCGACGGTCACGTTAGCCGATCGGGATCATTTGCGCCTCAAGGGCTGCATCGTCTGGCCCCTGTGCAAGACGCAGACATGGACGCGCCTCCGATAAGCACGAGGAATTTGACAATCACGAAAGGGGAGATGGGCGTGGCAGGCAAAAATTGGAAAGTTGGGATCGCAACATCGGCCGTGGCGGCTGGATTGCTCGCGCCGCAAGCCGCGAGCGCGCAGGCCTTTTACCTTCAGGAACAATCGTCCAGAGGTGCCGGACGAGCCTTTTCGGGCGAGGTCGCCGACCAGGGCGTACAGTCCCTCTGGTGGAATCCGGCTGCGATCGCAGGCATGGAAGGAGTCGATGCCCACCAGGCCGTAAGCGTAATCCTTCCCAAAGGGTCGGTTGACAATGTCAACACGCTCATTGTCCGTCCCGGGCAGTCGGCTGCGGCTGTAGGCGGGAGCCAACGCTCTCGTGATCCGATCAATAATGGCGTACTACCCTCCGGCGCGATAGCCGTCGGCCTGACATCACGGCTCGCTTTGGGGCTGACCGTCGCCTCCCCTTATAGCTTCACAACCAATTATGATGCCGACAGCTGGGCACGGTATAGCGCCGACAAGACCAAGCTGCGAACATACGACATCCAGCCATCGATCGCCTACCTCGTTACGCCAAATCTCAGCATCGGCGCCGCGCTTAATATCGAATATGCCGACGCATCATTGTCCAACTATCTGCCGAACCTATCGCCTCTTCTCGCCGACGGCCACCAGGAGCTGAAAGGCAATGGTTGGGATCTTGGCTGGTCGGCCGGGCTGCAATATCGCGCCGGCCCCATGCAACTGGGCGCCAGCTACAAGTCGAGCGTGAAGCATAATCTCGACGGTTCGGTGACGACGACCGGTCTTCTTGGTCCGCTCGCCGGGCAAAACAGCGTAGTGAATGCAAACGCCACGTTCGAGACCCCCTGGCAGGCGATCTTCGGAGCGCGCGTGGCGGTGTCGCCCAAGGTCACCCTCAACGGTCAGGTGACCCGCATGGGTTGGTCGAAATTCGACGCTATCCGGCTCGGCGCGCCGCTCAACGTTTCAATCCCGGAAAATTACCGGGACACTTGGAGCTTCGCAGGCGGCATCGATTACGCGGTCACACCAGCCTGGACCGTTCGTGCCGGCGTTCAACACGCCCAGACCCCGACGCGCAACGGCAATCGGGACGCTCGAGTGCCTGACAGCAACCGTTGGAATTTCGCTGCCGGCACAAGCTATGCCGTGTCTTCCCGGTTCACGCTCGATGCGGGCGCAGCGTATATTACGTTCAAGGATACGACTATTGATCGCACGACAGCGGCCTATGCCGGCACGGCCGTGCAGACGCCGATCCTGATGGACGGCAAGCTCGAGGACGCGCACGCCGTCGTGCTGTCGCTCGGCGGACGTTTCCACTTCTGATGCTGGAGATCGCCATGCCCCAGCCCGCCATCAGCGCCTTCCCGTCGATACCGGAACCGGCAATTCCGCCACGGCTCCTGACCGACCTCCTCGACAATGCGTTGAACCTTTATCCCGAACGCGTCGCCATCGACTTTCTCGGGCGAACCTGGACTTATGCGCAGGTGGGGCAACTCGTTCGTCGTGCAGCACGTGGATTGCAGGATCAGGGGCTGCGCAAGGGCGATCGGTTCGGCCTGTGCCTGCCGAACTGCCCCTATTTCGTGATATTGTACTTCGCCGCGCTGCGCGTGGGTGCGATCGTGGTCAACTTCAACCCGCTCTACACGGAGCGCGAACTGGAGCATCAGATCCGGGACTCGGGAACGCGCATGATGGCGGTACCGGACGTCCGGATAATCCACGAGAAAGTGCAAGCCGTCGCGCCACGTGCCGGGCTGGACAAGATCGTGTTGTGCGGCATGAGGGATATGCTGCCCTGGCTGCAAGGCCTGGGCTTTGCGCTATTCAAGCGAAAAGACCACGCGCGGATACTCGACGAAGGCCTTCATGTCCGGCTCAAGGCGCTTCTCGCCCATGATGCCGAACCTGACGCGGTAGAACGTCACCCTGATGATGTCGCGGTCCTTCAATATACCGGAGGCACAACCGGCGTGCCCAAGGGCGCAATGCTGACCCACGCCAACCTCACGGCGAACAGCGCCCAGATGGTGGTGCATGTGGGAGGACTTCGCCCGCAGCAGGAGAGAACTCTCGGCGTCCTGCCCATGTTTCACGTCTTCGCACTCACGACGGTGCTCAACTTCTCAGTCGAAATCGGCGCCGAAATCGTCCTGCTGCCACGGTTTGAGATGAAGCAGGTTCTCAGGACGATGAAGCGCAAGCCGCCGACACAGTTCTTCGGCGTGCCTACGATCTATGTTGCCCTGAACGCGCTTCCGGACGACGAGATACCCGATCTCTCGGCCGTGCGCGCCTGTATATCCGGCGGCGCACCGCTCCCGCTCGAGGTACGCGAGGAGTTCGAGGCACGCACGCGTGCCAGGGTCGTGGAAGGATATGGGCTCTCCGAAACCGCCCCGATCATCGCCTGCAACCCGTTGTTTGGGACGGTGAAGGACAATAGCTGCGGCCCAAGTTTCCCCGGCACCATCATCGAGATCCGAGATCCGGAGAATCCCTCGCGGGTTCTTCCCCAGGGAGAACGCGGAGAAGTGTGCGCCCGCGGCCCTCAGGTGATGAAGGGCTATTGGCAGCGCCCTGCAGAAACCAGTGCTGTCTTCGTCGATGGCGCGCTACGAACCGGCGATATCGGCTATTTTGATGAGGATGGCTATCTCTTCCTCGTCGACCGCATCAAGGACATCATCTTCTGTGGCGGATATAATGTATATCCCCGGATCATCGAGGATGCGGCCTACCAGCACCCGGCGGTAAAGGAGGCGATCGCAATCGCGATTCCTGACGCCTACAGAGGTCAATCTCCCAAGTTGTTCATCGCGCTGCACGAGGGATCGAACCTGACCGTCGATGAACTCAAGGTCTTTTTGCAGGATCGCCTCAGCAAGATCGAGATGCCCAAGGCCTTCGCATTCCGGGACAGCCTGCCCAAGACGTTGATCGGCAAACTTTCGAAGAAGGATTTGATCGAGGAGGAGAACAAAAAGCTCGCCTGAGCCTCTATCCCCTGTCAAGCTACGAGGCTTATGCGCTTGAGTGGTAGGGTAGCCGTGATTGGAGGACAGGGAGTGGATGGCATGGGGAACTCGCTCCACCTCGCCGAGGACGATGAAACGCTTAAGGACGCGGATCGCGACAACCCCACGCACAAGGGGAGAACCCGCGCAAAGGATGCGGATTTACAAGTGTACGGCATCCAGGATGTCGCTCAGGAACTCGGACTGACACTTCGCACGCTACGCTTCTACGAAAAGGAGGGGCTTATCGCCCCTCAACGGGTAGGCAGTACCCGGGCATATTCCAGGCGTGAGATCGGACGCATACAGCTGATTTTGCGCGGCAAACGCCTTGGCTTCTCCATCAAGGAAATCAAGGAGTTTCTCGATCTCTACGATGCCGATCCCGAGCATAAGGAGCAAATGGAGCGATTGATTGCCCGCATCCGGGAAAGGTTGGTCGACTTGAAGACGCAGCGCTCTGCGCTCGACCTGACAATCGACGAGCTTACAACCATCGAAGTGGAAGCGATGGCAAAGTTGCAGCGATAATTTGGTCATCCCATTCTCTAACCGAGCGGTAACGCTTGATCGCGGCGCCCCCGATCCAATTAAGCCGTCAAGCGACGAGCGCCGCGCCGATCGCTAAGGCCGCCCCAGAACCGGCCCCGTCGTCGAGCTGCGACCAAGCCTGCCATCACCCGCTCACGCGTGAGCGCGCGTTCATATTGGGCGAGCGCGCCGAAGAGCGAAAACAGCAATTCACCATGGGGCGTGCTTGTGTCCATCTGCTCCGTTAGCGATCGGAAGGCCACACCTCGATTTTTCAGATCGGTTATGATCGCCAGAAGATTGGTCAATGATCGCCCGAGACGGTCGAGTTTCCAAACGACCAAGGTGTCGCCGGCCTTCAGGAATTCGAGGCAAGTGACCTGCCCCCCGGCGGTCCCTCGATCATAACGAGAGTCTTGCGGTTGAATATTCCGGTATGCTCGCCTGCACAAGCGCGCCGGGCGTGATGCTATCGTCCTGCACGAACGTCCGACGCGCTTGTGCAGGCGTTCGATTTCCCAACGATGAGTGGGGGCGAACATGGTTGTAGTCGTAGCGCCAGATGGCCAGCTTCCGGCGGGCGTCAGCCAAGCTGTCGAACAGCTCCTCGTTGAGCAGCTCATCGCGCAATGAGCCGTTGAAGCTCTCGATGAAGCCGTTCTGCTGGGGCTTACCGGGATCGATGTAATGCCACTCGACCTTGTTCTGGCTGGCCCATTGCAGGATCGCCCGGCTCGTAAATTCAGTGCCATAGCACATTGGGAAGCGGCCCCTCGAAGGGGCGCACTGCCTTGATGAAGGCAAGGGCGCGTAGCGCCCGCAGGCTTCATCAAGGCGGTCATGATCGGCCCGCAGGTCTCTAAAGTGAAGTTGTCGACTCAACCCTTTGGAGACAGACCGACCATGACCAAGCGTAGCTCTAATCCCACCGACGCCGTGCTGGTAGCCATCGATATGTCCAAACACCGCCAGGAGGTCCTGATCGAACGTCCAGAAGGCGGACCCCGACGTCGCATGACGGTGATGGCGACAAAGGCAGATTATGATCGCCTGGCCACGGATCTTAGCGACATCGGGCGTCCGATCATCGTCGGCTTCGAGGCTACTGGTAACTACCATCGCACGCTGGCGCATCGCCTGCTGTCCGCCGGCTTCGAGTTGCGCTTGATCTCGTCCGTTGCCTTGGCTCGAACGCGCGAGGCTCTGCACAATGGCTGGGACAAGAACGATTCCAAGGATGCGCAAGTGATCCTGCACATGCTGCGGATTGGCGCCACCCAGCGATACGTCGATCCGCTCGCCGCCGGGATCAACGACCTGCAGGAGATGTCGAAGACGCATGAAGCCATATCAAAGGCGAAGACCCAGGCCTGGCATAGGATCCTGACCCACTACCTGCCGCTGTATTTCCCGGAGATCGAGCGTTTCGCCGGCAACAGCCGGTCTGACTGGTTCCTGGCGCTGATCGAACGTTTCCCGACGCCGGGGAGCATCATCTCGATCGGCCGCGAAGCCTTCACTGAACAGGCCTGGCCGTTGATCGGTCGCAAGGTCTCCAAGGCCCGGGTAGTCAACGATATCTATGAGACCGCCTCTGCATCGATCGCGCTGCCGATTGACGAGGATTCCACTGCGATCACGATGTTCCGCATGGTCGTCGCTCAGGCTCGTACCCTGATCCAACAACGCAATGAGATTGAGCGGATCGCCCATGACGCGCTGGCCGCGAACCGCGATTATCAGCTTCTGCGGATGATCCCAGGCATCGGACCGATCAATGCCCTGACGATCCTTGCCGAGGCCGGTGATCTGCGCCGCTTCAGCCATCATCGCCAGTTTCTCAAGTTCTGTGGCCTCGACCTCGCTACCTGTCAGTCCGGTATGTTCCGCGGTCGGACCAAGCTGTCAAAGTATGGCAATGCCCGGTTGCGGCGTACATTCTGGATGGCGACGCAGGTCGCGATCCGCCAGCGCGACAACAGCTTCCGCGATAAGCTGGGGCGCTATGTCGCCGGGTATCCCAACGACCCCGATCGCCGTCGCAAGGCGATGACCGCGCTCACCGCCAAAATGGCGCGCGTTGCGCATGCCGTCATCAAGACGGGAACCGAGTACCGTCCGTTCGTCGAACGGGCGGACACCAGATGGAAGGACCCCTCTCTGTGCAGCCGTGAGGGCGCTACCGCGACCCTGTAGATAATGTTCGGGCCTTCCATCTGGCATCCGTATCTCATTTTAAGGACGGTGAGGACCACGACCCACGCGGCTGCTGGATCCTGTGTTTGCTATGGCCGAGAGCGCATTCCTTGACGATGGAAGCCATCTGGATCATAAAAATCATCAGCGCCGATTACACTCGGCGCAACGAGACCTGCTGGCCTTTGCCCGCTGCTGCTTCCCTACATAGGACGTTGTCGCTGACGATCAGCCCCGGCTTGCCGCGCCAGGCGATGATGTCGGTCAGCTCGCGCGCCACGCGGCGTCCCGAGATCGATGTGTCGGGGATCGCTGCAAGGCACTCCCGGGTCACGTCATCGACGATGTTGAGCACCCGGAACCGCCTGCCGCAGGCGAACTGGTCGTGGATGAAGTCCAGGCTCCAGCGGGCATTAGGCCGAGCCTCCACGAGGAGCGGTGCTCGTGTGCCAACGGCCCGGCGCCGGGCCCGACGCTTGCGCACGCCGAGCCCCTCTTCCCGATAGAGACGGTAGACGCGGTTGATGCCCGAAGGCTCGCCCTCCCGCCGCAACAGGATGTGCAGCCGGCGACAACCGAAACGGCGCCGCTCGTTGGCAAGCTCGCGCAAGCGGGCGCGCAGCTCCACCTCCGGCGGTCGCCGGGACTGAACGCTCTTGCGATCCGCTTCGATGACACGGCACGCCCGCCGCTCAGCGGAAGGCTGTTGAGAATGCTCGGCAGCTGTTCGGCATCAGCGAGCGTCGGGCATGTACCATCTTTGGCGTGGATAGGACGTCGGTGCGCTACGCGCCCCGGCGTAGTGATGATGGCGACCTGCGGTCGCGGTTACGGGAGATCGCGGCCGAGCGTCGGCGCTTTGGCTACCGTCGGCTTGGGATCATGCTGGCCCGCGAGGGGCTGGTCATGAACCACAAGAAGCTGCTGCGGCTGTACCGCGAGGAGAACCTGCGGGTCAGGCGCCGGCGTGGCCGCAAGCGAGCGATGGGCACCCGAGCGCCTATGACGCTGCCCCAGGGACCGAACCAGCGGTGGAGCCTCGACTTCGTCAGCGACACGCTGATCAGCGGCCGGCGCATCCGCATCCTGGCGGTGGTCGACGACTTCACGCGCGAGTGCCTGGCGCTGGTGGTCGACACCTCGCTGTCAGGTGCGCGGGTCGCCCGCGAGCTCGACGCCGTCATCGCTGTGCGCGGTGTGCCGCCGCTGATGATCGTCAGCGACAACGTCCTATGTAGGGAAGCAGCAGCGGGCAAAGGCCAGCAGGTCTCGTTGCGCCGAGTGTAATCGGCGCTGATGATTTTTATGATCCAGATGGCTTCCATCGTCAAGGAATGCGCTCTCGGCCATAGCAAACACAGGATCCAGCAGCCGCGTGGGTCGTGGTCCTCACCGTCCTTAAAATGAGATACGGATGCCAGATGGAAGGCCCGAACATTATCTACAGGGTCGCGGTAGCGCCCTCACGGCTGCACAGAGAGGGGTCCTTCCATCTGGTGTCCGCCCGTTCGACGAACGGACGGTACTCGGTTCCCGTCTTGATGACGGCATGCGCAACGCGCGCCATTTTGGCGGTGAGCGCGGTCATCGCCTTGCGACGGCGATCGGGGTCGTTGGGATACCCGGCGACATAGCGCCCCAGCTTATCGCGGAAGCTGTTGTCGCGCTGGCGGATCGCGACCTGCGTCGCCATCCAGAATGTACGCCGCAACCGGGCATTGCCATACTTTGACAGCTTGGTCCGACCGCGGAACATACCGGACTGACAGGTAGCGAGGTCGAGGCCACAGAACTTGAGAAACTGGCGATGATGGCTGAAGCGGCGCAGATCACCGGCCTCGGCAAGGATCGTCAGGGCATTGATCGGTCCGATGCCTGGGATCATCCGCAGAAGCTGATAATCGCGGTTCGCGGCCAGCGCGTCATGGGCGATCCGCTCAATCTCATTGCGTTGTTGGATCAGGGTACGAGCCTGAGCGACGACCATGCGGAACATCGTGATCGCAGTGGAATCCTCGTCAATCGGCAGCGCGATCGATGCAGAGGCGGTCTCATAGATATCGTTGACTACCCGGGCCTTGGAGACCTTGCGACCGATCAACGGCCAGGCCTGTTCAGTGAAGGCTTCGCGGCCGATCGAGATGATGCTCCCCGGCGTCGGGAAACGTTCGATCAGCGCCAGGAACCAGTCAGACCGGCTGTTGCCGGCGAAACGCTCGATCTCCGGGAAATACAGCGGCAGGTAGTGGGTCAGGATCCTATGCCAGGCCTGGGTCTTCGCCTTTGATATGGCTTCATGCGTCTTCGACATCTCCTGCAGGTCGTTGATCCCGGCGGCGAGCGGATCGACGTATCGCTGGGTGGCGCCAATCCGCAGCATGTGCAGGATCACTTGCGCATCCTTGGAATCGTTCTTGTCCCAGCCATTGTGCAGAGCCTCGCGCGTTCGAGCCAAGGCAACGGACGAGATCAAGCGCAACTCGAAGCCGGCGGACAGCAGGCGATGCGCCAGCGTGCGATGGTAGTTACCAGTAGCCTCGAAGCCGACGATGATCGGACGCCCGATGTCGCTAAGATCCGTGGCCAGGCGATCATAATCTGCCTTTGTCGCCATCACCGTCATGCGACGTCGGGGTCCGCCTTCTGGACGTTCGATCAGGACCTCCTGGCGGTGTTTGGACATATCGATGGCTACCAGCACGGCGTCGGTGGGATTAGAGCTACGCTTGGTCATGGTCGGTCTGTCTCCAAAGGGTTGAGTCGACAACTTCACTTTAGAGACCTGCGGGCCGATCATGACCGCCTTGATGAAGCCTGCGGGCGCTACGCGCCCTTGCCTTCATCAAGGCAGTGCGCCCCTTCGAGGGGCCGCTTCCCAATGTGCTACGGCACCGAGCTGACCAGCCTGGCGATCCTGAGATGGACGCAGGAGCGACCTGTCGAGTGGCACTACATCGCGCCGGGCAAGCCGCAGCAGAACGGCTACGTCGAGAGCTTCAACGGTCGTCTGCGCGACGAATGCCTCAACGAGACGCTGTTCGTGTCGCTCGGCCACGCCCGCTCGGTGCTGCGGCTCTGGCGAGACGACTACAACCATGTGCGCCCGCATAGCGGTGTTGGCGGGCTGACGCCCGCCGATGCTGCCAGGCGGGTTGCGCAACCCCGCCCCGAGGGGCACCATAACAACCCCGGACTCCAGTTATGACTGGTAGAGCTTTGGGGAGCATGTCACACTCAACTTAATTTCGGATCAGACTCTAAAGAAAATGACGAAAATGAAGATACGAACCGCATTGCGCAATCTGGACAAGCATGGCCAGCAGCGCGCGCCGGAGGTGATTGCAGAAGAGGGCCGGCAACTTGAAAACCATCTTAAGCGGTTTCGTTCTGAGTTGGTCCGGCTTGAGGTCGTCGCCTCGCAGACGAAGGGCAAGACGCGAATCCAGGTCAGACTGCGGCTGCAACTGCCCTCAAGCGTGATCGCGGCGCAGGAAGAGGGGTTCGAGATCGAGCCTACCTTGCGCAAGGCCTTTGCCGACCTGCGCCACCGCGTCGACCGGCATGTGGCGCGCCTCAAGCACGAGTCGGAGTTCAAGCGTCCCGCCCGCCGGCGCCGGATTGGCGCCCCACTCCCGCCCGCGCGGGATGCGGCGGAGGCGGGGCGGCGCCAGCTTTTCTTCGGCCTGATCGAGGACCACCTCGATACGGTCTATGACGCGGTCCGGCGCGAATTGACCTATTTCGAATGCAGTGGATCGGTGCCCCAAGGATACCTGAGTGTTCGCGATCTCGTCGATGCGACGATCCTCAAGGGGCTCGAGCGGTTCGAGCGGCGGCCGATGCGGTTCTCGGTGGGCGACTGGCTCACCCAACTCGCCTTCGAGACCATCGGCGAAGAGGCCCGCGCCGCCCGCCGGGTTGTGCCGGAAAACGCCGCCTCGCTCGATGCCGCGCCCGAACAGCCGGCACAGGATCCGACTGAGACTGATCAGGAGCTGTTCGAATTTCACCAGCCTGACGAAGTGCTGCGGCTGGAGGATCTGGTCGGCGACGGCACGGCGACCGATCCCGAATCGGCCCTCGACCGCCACGAAACGGCGCTGTGCCTGCACCGCGCACTTTCCGCACTGCCCGCGGTCTGGCGACAGGTCCTCTATCGGACCTGCATCGAGGACGAGGCGGCGGCAGACACGGCGGCGCTTATCGGCATACGAGAGGACGAGGTGGCGACCATCGCCGCGGCCGCCCGCGGTTTCCTGCGCGCGAGGCTGCGCGAAGCGGGGCTGGCGGTCCCGATCGCAGAGGATGATTGCGTTGACTCCGAGATCGCCCGCGCAATGCGCCTGCCCCTGCCGATCGACGAGCGCCGCCGCGTGGCTGCCGCCCTGAGCGAAGGCTCCACCGGCACAACGGCCTGACGAAACCTGTAGGGGAGATGAGACGATGACGACAACCTCGGAAACTGCTTCGAACTCGATACAGGACATGCTGTTCACCCTTTCGCGCAACTGGTGGCTGTTCGGTCTGCGTGGGGTGCTGGCGCTGATGATTGCTGGGCTCGCTTTCCTGATGCCGGCCGAGTCGCTTCTGGCCCTGACGCTGGTGTTCGGCGCCTTCTCTTTTGCCGACGGAGTGTTCGGTCTGGTCGCCGGGATACGCAACATCCGCAAGGGCGAACGCTGGGGCTGGCTGATGTTCAGCGGCCTCCTGGGGATCGCCACGGGCGTGGTCGTGGTCGTCTCGCCCTTCGTCGCAACGCTGGTCCTCGCTACATTCCTCTGGGCCAGCATCGCGTTCTGGTCGGTGTTTTCCGGCGTCCTAGAAATCGCGGCGGCGATCCGCCTGCGCAAGGAAATCAAGGGAGAGGTCTGGCTCATCCTGAGCGGCCTCATCTCGGTCGTGCTGGGTATCATCGTGACCTGGATGCTGCTGACGCGCCCGCTCGAAAGCTTCCTTGCCCTCGGCTGGCTGCTCGGCTTCTACGCCGCCCTTTTCGGAGCAATGATGATCCTGCTGGGCCTGCGGCTGCAGCGCGCAAATCAGGCAGGGCACGACAAAACTCCCGGCGTCAACCTGGCGGCTGGCACATGACGCGCTTGGGGAAAGCCGGGCGGCCTGTCGGCGATGAAGACGATCTCACCCGTTGGGACGAGACGATCTTCGAACGCTGCTTAAGAACCGGCTTCAATCCCTTCGGCAGCGGACCGACACCGGTCTTTCTTCGACAGGCAGACCAAGGACAATGCTCCGGGAAGCCCAACGTTCGGCGGAACGACGGTTGCGACGGGACAATTCGTCAATGACTTACAGGTCGCGCGATCTTGCCTATCTAGTTGTCGCCGTCGTGTGCGGGATCGGTATCTACTTCATGTTCCGCACCATGTATATGGCGGAAGAGCCCCTGCCCTTCGCCCAGGAGATGACGCTGGTCTTTCTGGGTGGCGTCGTCACGATCGCACTGACGGCCGCTCTCCTCAATCGTCAGACAGAACTCGAACTTCGGAAAGAAGGAAGAGTGATCATCCTTCAGCAGCAATGTGCCATATACATGGCTTGCATAGAAAAGGTGGCGAAAATTGTCGAAAATATCAGACATGATGCCGTGCTGATCGATGATTTGAGGGTTCTAAATCATCAGCTTGCGGTAGTAGCCAGCGAAGAGGTTGTGGTCCGCTTTGAGGCTGTTCTCGACGCACTGTTGTCCGGCTTTGCGGATGGCGCGCTTTCCGGGGCTGACGGCGAGAAGGTGATGCAATCCGTCGCCGATCTAACGACGGCGATGCGATCTGATGTCCTCCAGAACACGGCATTGACTTCGACGAATGCGGCGAGCGCCATTCGCCAAAACTCGAGACGAATGGAGCAATTAGACGATCTCAGTTTCGAGGCGGAGGTTGCGACGAATAAGGAGAACAGCAATGCGCGCTCATAACCGTCCGCCCTTTCCGCCGAAAATTCCCAGGACTGATATGAGATCGTGGGAGGTTCCCACGGCGGTTATTGACGTGATGTCGTGGACGACCTCCGCACCAGCGTAGCTGTGCGATGATGTGGTCGTTGTAGGTCCACGTCTAGGAGTCGTTCCATGGAGCAGGAGGTTGTCACCGCCGGATTGGATCTGGCGAAGAATGTGTTTCAGGTTCACGCTATCGGCGCCGATGGCGCAGTGCTGATCCGGCGCAAGCTGCGCAGGACCGAAGTCATCCGCTTCTTCGCTGAGTTGCCGCGTTGCCTGGTCGGCATGGAAGCGTGTGCCTCGGCGCATCACTGGGCGCGTGAGTTGATGGCGATCGGCCATGAGGTGCGCCTCATGCCGCCAGCCTATGTTAAGCCGTATGTGAAGCGCGGGAAAACCGATGCAGCGGATGCTGAAGCGATTTGCGAAGCGGTCACCCGGCCGACGATGCGTTTTGTCGCAGTGAAGTCGGTCGAGCAGCAAGCGGTGCTGATGCTCCACAAAAGTCGCGACCTGATGGTCCGGCAGCGCACCATGCTGATCAACGCGCTTCGCGGCCACTTAGCTGAGTACGGGATCGTGACGGGTCTGGGCGCCGCCGGCGTAGTGGCTTCCCTGAAGGCGCTGCACGAAGAGCAGGACAGGTTTCCCGCACACGCACGTTCGGCCCTTCATGGCATTGCCGCTCAGTTGAGGGCACTAGCGAGCGAGATCGAGCGGCTTGAGGCGCAAATCCTCGATTGGCACCGTAACGACGAGACGAGCCGCAGGCTGGCTACGATCCCGGGGATCGGCCCGATTACAGCGTCGGCTATCGCGGCTGCGGTGCCGGACGCATCTCTGTTCCGATCAGGCCGTCAGTTCGCCGCCTGGCTTGGGCTCACACCTCGTGCGAACAGCTCGGGCGGCAAAGAGCGGCTCGGGGGAATAACCAAGCAGGGCGATGGCTATCTTCGCCGGCTTCTGGTCGTCGGTTCGACTGCTGTTATGCGAATGACGCGTAAGAGTCCGGCTCGCCAACCCTGGATGGCGGGCCTGCTTGAGCGCAAGCCAACCAAGATCGCGACAGTGGCGCTCGCCAACAAAACAGCACGGATTGCTTGGGCCGTGATGACGCGGAAGGAGGTGTACGCTCCCGCCGCATAAGGAGATCTCCGTCACACGATAATCGCGTGATGTGATGGGATGCGTTGGAGCAGCTCAGTAGTGATGACGAACCGGTCAGACGGGGGTTGGTGAAACCCAGGGGGTCACAGCGCTTCGAGCGCGATGACGTGATTAGGGAGCCAGCCTGCGGACTTCATCAGGGCCAGCAGCCATGCGGTGCTGCGCGAACAGGCCGAACACATGGATGCACCCGACCGAGGTCATCAATGCCGAAAAGCTCTTGCGCCGCGGAGGTCGTCCACACATGGACTCCATCCCTCTGACGGGTGCGATCGCGCCCTACGCCGTGCGGCAAATCGGCCAGGTCGCCGGCTGAACCCTGGAGCTCCGCAGCACCGAAAACAAGGCGCGCGCCGGCTTCCTGACGACGGCGAGATTGCCGAAATCAGGCTGAGATATGTCAGCGCAGCTAGCAGACGGCGTCTCCATAGCAATGCTCGCGCGATGCTTTGCAAACAAGAGCAGGTGCCGAGTGACGACGATAGGCCGCAACAACTTGCCAGTTCGAAGGGGCAGCGAAGCACTGCCGTCCCGTCCGAAAGCACTTCGCCGTACTCGGCAGCACGCGTTGTGAAATGCGAACTTTAACTCACAAACGGAGGATGGACGATGCGGAAACACCTAATCATCTCGACAGCCCTCGGCGCCCTCGCCATTTCGGCGTGGTCGAGCGCCGCAGCGGCCCAGGCTTCTGCACCCAGTCAGCAAGCGCAGCCGCAGACTTCGACTCAAGCGGCTCCGCCGGGCGGAGCCCAAGCGCAGTCGAGTCCCACCAACCCACCCGAGGCGCAGCGGGACAAGCTCGTCGACGAGGCGGTCGCCGCGGTGCGCGAGACGCAGAACGCTTTGACCGCAATCGACCAGAACAAGAACGACGACGCGATCGCGGCGCTGGAGCGCGCGACCGGCAAGCTCGAGATCGTCCTCGCCCGCACGCCGACGCTTGCGCTCGCTCCGGTCGACGTGAGCGTCGTGACGCACGACGTGATCGGAACCCCGGCCGACGTCGAGAAAATCCGCGGAGAGGTGGGCGCCGCGATCGCGCAGGGTCGCCTGCAGCTGGCGCGCAAGCTCATCTCCGACCTGGGTTCCGAAACGGTCGTGAACATCAGCAAGCTCCCGCTCGGCACCTACCCCGCCGCACTCAAGCAGGCGGCCGCGTTGCTGCACCAGGGCAAGCCGCAGGAGGCCAAGGCGGTCCTTCAGACCGCACTGGGCACGATCGTGATCGACCAGATCGTGATCCCGCTCCCTCTCGTTCGCGCGCAGCTCGCGCTCGAGGACGCGCGCAGCCTGCTCGAGAAAAGGAAGCGGACCGACGCGGAAAGCGCCCGCATGCGCCAGCTGTTGGGAACGGCCCGCACGCAGCTCCAGCTCGGCAAAGCGCTGGGCTATGCCACTGACAGCGAGATGACCGACCTGATCGCCTCGGTCGACGATCTCGAGCGTAAGACCGCCGGCTCGCAATCCGCGAAGGGGTTGCTCGATCCCTTTGGTCCCAAGTTCGACGAGGCCAGGCGGTCGAGCCAGCGCCCGCGCTAGGCAGCACTCGGCGTTCGATCGTCTCCCGCGCGGGGGCTGGTCAACACAAGCACAAGGGGCGTTCAATCTGGCGAACGCCCCACGGGAGGTAACATGTTGCGCCAGCCCGCCACCGCACGCGGCGCGTTCGAGGCCCTCGATCGTCTAGCCATCAACACGATCCGTACGCTCGCCATGGATGCCGTCGAGAAGGCGCAGTCCGGCCATCCCGGCACCCCGATGGCGCTTGCGCCGGTGGGCTACACGCTGTGGTCGCAGTTCCTCCGGATCGATCCCGACGTGCCGGACTGGCCCAATCGAGACCGTTTTGTGCTCTCGGTCGGGCACGCCTCCATGCTTCTCTACGCGCTTATCCACCTCGCCGGCATCAAGGAGGTCGATGCGGAAGGCAGGGCCACTGGCCTGCCTGCGGTTAGCCTCGACGACATCAAGAACTTTCGCCAGATGGGCTCCAGGACGCCGGGCCACCCCGAGTATCGGGTGACGACCGGCGTCGAGACCACGACGGGCCCGCTCGGTCAGGGCTGCGGCAATTCCGTCGGTATGGCGGTCGCCGAACGCTGGCTCGCCCAGCACTTCAATCGCGATGGCTTCACCCTCTTTGACCATGACGTCTACGTGCTGTGCGGCGACGGCGACATGATGGAGGGCGTGTCGGGCGAGGCGGCAAGTCTCGCCGGACATCTCAAGCTTTCCAACCTCTGCTGGATTTACGATTCAAACCGTATCAGCATCGAGGGCCATACCGACCTCGCCTTCACCGAGGATGTGGGCAAGCGCTTCGAGTCCTATGGTTGGAACGTGCTCCACGTCGACGACGCCAACGATACTGAGGCGTTCGCGCGGGCAATCGAAAGCTTCAAGGCGACCGACGACCGACCCACCTTCGTCGTCGTCCACTCTATCATCGGCTGGGGCAGCCCCAAGGCGGACAGCGAGAAGGCTCACGGCGAACCGCTTGGTGCCGACGCGATCGTCGCCACCAAGAAGGCGTATGGCTGGCCGGAGGACAAGACCTTCTACGTGCCCGACGGCGTCGCCAAGCACTTCAACGAGGCGATCGCCTCGCGCGGGCGCCGGCTGCGCGAGGAGTGGGAGGCGACCTTCGCCGGCTATCGTGAGACCTATCCCGGCATGGCGGCCGAGCTGGACGCGATGCGCAAGGGCGCGCTGCCGCCGGGCTGGGAGTCGGGCCTGCCGAGTTTCGACCCGGATCCCAAGGGCGTCGCCTCGCGCGATTCCGCCGGCAAAGTGCTGAATGCGCTTGCCGGCAACGTCCCCTGGCTGGTGGGCGGATCGGCCGACCTGTCGCCATCCACCAAGACCGACCTAAAGAATTTCGGCTCGTTCCAGGCGGACAACCCTGGCGGGCGCACGATGCACTTCGGCGTGCGCGAGCATGCGATGGGCGCGATCGCCAACGGAATGGCGCTGTCCTACCTCAAGCCCTTCACCGCCACCTTCCTCGTCTTCGCCGACTATATGCGCGCGCCGGTCCGGCTTGCGGCGATCATGGAGCTGCCGGTCACCTTTGTCTTTACGCACGATTCGATCGGGGTCGGCGAGGACGGCCCGACCCACCAGCCGATCGAGCATCTGGCAACACTGCGCGCGATGCCCGGGCTCGACACCATCCGCCCGGGAGATGCGAACGAGGCGGCCGAGGCGTGGAAACTTGCCGTCCGCCAGACCCGTCGGCCGAGCGCGCTGATCCTCT
Organism: Sphingobium sp. WTD-1; assembly: GCF_030128825.1. Classification (NCBI taxonomy): domain Bacteria; kingdom Pseudomonadati; phylum Pseudomonadota; class Alphaproteobacteria; order Sphingomonadales; family Sphingobiaceae; genus Sphingobium; species Sphingobium sp. WTD-1. The sequence goes on from NZ_CP119128.1 coordinate 262,986, forward strand.
CGCGCCAAGCGCTGCCGACGCTCGACCGGAGCCGCTATGCGGCCGCCGCCGGGGTCGCGAGGGGCGCGTACATCCTTGCCAGCGCCGATGATCCGGAGCTCATCCTGATCGGCACCGGGAGCGAGCTGAGCCTTGTGGTCGGCGCCTATGAGAAGCTGGCAGCGGAGGGCGTACGGGCACGCGTCGTGTCGATGCCGAGCTGGTCCCGCTTCGAGGAGCAGGACGACGCCTACAAGCAGTTGGTCCTAACCCCCGGCATAGAGGCGCGCCTGGCGGTGGAGCAGGGCGGCGCAATCGGGTGGGACCGCTATGTCGGCGCTCGCGGCCGAACGATCACGATGTCGACGTTCGGGGCGTCTGCCCCGCTTGCCAAACTCCAGGAGAAGTTCGGCTTCACCGTCGACCATGTGGTCGAGGCAGCGCGCTCAATGATCTTGCAGGAGGCGTGACGATGGCGAGCCGGGTCAGGAAGCTGCACGATTTTGGCCAGGCCCCCTGGCTGGACTTTGTCGACCGCCGCTTCCTCAAGGAAGGTGGGCTGCAAAGGCTCGTCGAGGAAGACGGCGTCACCGGCGTAACCTCCAATCCGTCCATCTTCGAGAAGGCGATCGCGCATGGCGATGCCTACGACGCGCAACTCCTGGCTCTTCTCCAGAGCCGACCCGGCACGAGCATCACCCAAGCCTATGAGGCGCTCGCGGTTCAGGACATCCAAGACGCGGCCGACACGCTGCAGCCGGTCTATGAGCGGCTGAACCGGACGGACGGCTACGTCAGTCTCGAGGTCTCCCCCTATCTCGCTGAGAGCACCGAGGAGACGGTCGCGGAAGCACAGCGGCTGTGGCGACAGATCGACCGTCCCAACCTGATGATCAAAGTGCCCGGTACCCAGGCGGGTGTCCCTGCCATCCGCCAGCTGATCGAAGATGGCATTAACATCAACGTGACGCTGCTGTTCGGCCAGCAGAGCTATGCCGCGGTTGCGATGGCCTTCGTGGAGGGGTTGGAAGCACGGCTCGCCCAAGGCCAGCCGATCGACCGTATCGCAAGCGTGGCGAGCTTCTTCGTCAGTCGGATCGATGCCGCGATCGACAGGAAAATTGCCGAACGCCTGAAAAGCGCTGACGCGGAGGCCGAGGCGCTTACGGGACTGCGCGGACAGGTCGCCATCGCCAACGCCAAGCTCGCCTATCAATGGTATCTCGGCTTGGTAGCTTCGGAACGCTGGCAGGCGCTCGTGGAGCGCAGGGCGATGCCGCAGAGGCTCCTCTGGGCCTCCACCGGCACCAAGGATCCGAGCTACCCCGACACCCTTTACGTAGACAACCTGATCGGGCCTGAAACCGTCAACACGTTGCCGCCCAAGACGATGGACGCCTTCCGTGATCATGGCACGCTCGCGCCGTCCCTGACCGCCGAAGTGGAAAGCGCGCGTCGGATTCTCCGCGAGGTAGACCGTCTCGGGCTCGACTTGCCAGCGGTCGCGGACGAGCTCGTGCGAGACGGCGTGAAGCAGTTCGCCGACGCAGCCGATGCGCTCCTTGGTGCCGTTGCTGCCAAGCGCTCCGCCATTGTCGGAGACGGGCTGAACAGCATGCACGAGGCACTGCCGCGGGAGCTCGACGAGGCGGTAGAGGCGCGGCTCGAGCGAATGCGTCAGGAAAGCTGGTCCAGACGGCTATGGGCAGGCGATGCCACGCTATGGACCGGCGGCGAGGAAGCCAAGTGGCTCGGGTGGCTTGCCGCAGGTAAGGGCGAGCAGATCGACCCCGAGGCATTGAAAGCTCTCGGCGCTCAGGCAGCCCAGTATCGGTCCGCGGTGCTCCTCGGCATGGGCGGGTCGAGCCTCGGCCCGGAGGTCTTGGCCGAGATCGTGGGGCCGCGGAGCGGCAGCCCGATGATCCATGTGCTCGATACCACCGATCCGAAGCAAATCGCCGCAGTGGCGGCGGCGATCGACCCCGAGCACACGCTGTTCATCGTTGCCTCCAAGTCGGGCTCGACGATGGAGCCGGAACTGCTGCGCGCCTATTTCTGGAATCTGGCGGGCCAGGACGGCAGTCGCTTCATCGCCATCACCGACCCGGGATCGCGCCTGGCAAAGATCGCGCACGATCATGGCTACGCGGGCGTCTTCCTGGGCGATCCAACGATTGGCGGCCGCTATTCGGTTCTTAGCGTCTTCGGGATGGTGCCCGCGGCCGTGATGGGTATGGACGTGGCCGAGTTCTTCACCAGGGTTGCGCCGATGGTGCAGAGCTGCGCGCCCGACGCGCCGCCCGCCTTCAATCCTGGCGTGCGGCTCGGTGCGATCCTGGGGGAAGCGGCGAACCGCGGGCGCGACAAGGTGACGGTGCTGACCTCGCCCGCGCTTCGGGCATTCGGAGCGTGGCTCGAACAGCTGTTGGCCGAGTCCACCGGCAAGCAGGGCAGGGGCATCGTTCCCGTCGACCTGGAACCGCCGGTACCGCCGGCGCACTATGGATCGGACCGCCTCTTCGTACTGCTGTCGCTCACGGGCGACGATCACGCCAGGCTCGACGCCCATGCCGATGCGCTCGTTACCGCCGGCCAGCCGGTCGTGCGGATAGCGCTCTCGTCAAAGGAGATGATCGGGCAGGAGTTCTTTCGCTGGGAGATCGCTACCGCGGTAGCCGGCGCGGTGATCGGGATCGACCCTTTCGACCAGCCCGACGTCGAGGATGCCAAGATCAGGACGCGGGTGCTGATCGACGCCTACGAAGCCACCGGCAGCCTGGCGCCCGAGACACCATTTTTCGAGGATGGCAGGGTGGCCTTCTTCGGGCCCGCCGACCGAGGCCATTCCGGCGACAACGCGGTCCAGATCCTGCGCACCCATTTAGCGCGTCCCGGCCCCGGCGATTATGTAGGGTTCCTTCTTTACGTCGAACGCAACCCGGCGAACGAGGCTCTCGTCGCACGCATGCGCGAACGGGTCGTGAAGGCGCGACACGTCGCCACCGTCGCGGGCTTCGGGCCGCGTTTCCTCCACTCGACTGGTCAGGCGTACAAGGGAGGGCCGCGCTCGGGAGCGTTTCTCGAGATCACCCGCACGCCCGATCCCGACGTCCCGATCCCAGGACGTAAAGCCAGCTTCGGCACGGTCCAGCTCGCCCAAGCGCGAGGCGATCTCGACGTGCTCGCCAGCCGGGGCCAGCGCGTCCTGCGGGTCCACCTCCAAAGCGCCAGTCTGAGCGACCTTGAAGAATTGCTCGACGAAGCACTCCGGAATTGAGCGGGAGCCTGGAAATATGCGGATCGGAATGATCGGCCTCGGCCGGATGGGAGGCAACATCGCCCGTCGGCTTCAACGCTCCGGACATCAGCCAGTGGTCTTCGACCGCAATCCTGAGGCGGTGGCGGAACTCGAGCTTGAAGGATTCGAGCCGGCTGACTCGCTTGAGGAAATCAAGAAGAAGCTGGGCACGGAGGCAGTCTTCTGGGTCATGCTGCCCGCGGGCGAGCCGACCGAGAAGACGATCCAGATCCTCCGCACGATCGCCGAACCTGGCGACGTCGTCATCGATGGCGGCAACAGCTTCTACAAGGACGATATTCGCCGGGCGAAGCTGCTGGCCGACAAGGGCATCCACTATATTGATGTCGGTACCTCGGGAGGCGTGTGGGGCCTCGAGCGCGGCTATTGCATGATGATCGGCGGACCGAAGGAGGCCGTCGACCATCTCGATCCGATCTTCGACGCGCTCGCGCCGGGCATCGGCACCATTCCGCGGACGCCGAACCGGATGGAGCATGAGGGAGAGGATGCGCGCGCGGAGAAGGGCTATATCCACGCCGGGCCCGCCGGCGCGGGTCACTTCGTCAAGATGGTGCACAACGGCATCGAATACGGCCTGATGCAGGCATATGCCGAAGGCTTCGACATTCTGAAGTCGAAGCAGTCCAGCAAGCTTCCCGAGGATGAGCGCTACGTTCTCAATCTCACCGACATCGCCGAGGTGTGGCGGCGCGGCTCTGTCATATCCTCTTGGCTTCTGGACCTCACTGCGGCGGCGCTCGCCAAGGATCAGATGCTCTCGCAGTTCTCCGGGCGGGTTGCGGATTCGGGCGAGGGGCGCTGGACCGTCGAGGCGGCCATGGAAGAGGCGGTTCCCGCTGTGGTCCTTACCGCTGCGCTGTTTGCCCGGTATCGGAGCCGGGTCGAGCACACCTTCGCCGACCAGGTGCTTTCCGCGATGCGCTTCGGGTTCGGCGGGCATGTCGAGATCCCGCAGTGAATGGAGTGACCGTGCCGGGGCGCCCGGCGACGATCGTCATCTTCGGCGCGACAGGAGACCTCACCCGCAGGCTGCTGGTTCCGGCGCTGGCCAACCTCTGCTTCGACGGACTCTTGAGCGAAGAGCTCAACGTCATCGGCATAGCCCTTCGGGATGGCGATGATGAAAGTCTGCGCGTGAGCCTCGATGAGTTCGCGCCGCAGACACAGTGCTGGCAACGATTGCGCCAGCGGACCAGCTACCTCCCCGGCGACTTCACGCTTGGGACTGTCTACGAAAGGCTCAAGCAGCGGCTGGGCGAGGACGACGCGGCATTTTATCTGGCCACGCCGCCGCAGTTCTTCGGGGTCATCGTGGACAGGCTCGCCGACGCCGGCCTCACGGAGGAACATGACGGCGGCTTTCGGCGGGTGGTGATCGAGAAGCCCTTCGGTCACGACCTCGAATCCGCACGGGCTCTCAACCAGCGGATCCTGTCGCGAGTGAACGAGAGCCAAGTTTACCGGATCGATCACTTCCTGGGGAAGGAAACCGTCCAGAACATCCTGGTCGCGCGGTTCGGCAACGCCTGGCTGGAGGCGGTATGGAACCACCGCTACGTGGACCACATCCAGATTTCAGCCGCCGAAGCGATCGGCATCGGCACCCGCGGGGCGTTCTACGACACAACCGGTGCGCTCCGGGACATGGTTCCCAACCACCTGATGCAGCTTTTGTCGATGATCGCAATGGAGCCGCCAAACAGCTTCGACGCCGAGGTCATCCGCGACGAAAAGGCAAAGCTGCTTCGGGCCGTCCGTCGCATTACCCCGGATGAGGCGCGAAGCGACGCGGTGCGGGGCATGTACGCAGCCGGCCAGGTCAACGGCCAGATGATCCCCGCCTATCGCGAGACGCCGCACGTGGACCCGAACACCGCCACCGAAACTTATGTGGCGCTCAAGCTCATGGTCGACACCTGGCGCTGGACCGGCGTGCCCTTCTATCTGCGCACGGGGAAGGCGCTCGCCGCACGGGACACCGAGATCGTGGTCACCTTCAAGCCCGTGCCATATGCGACGTTTCGGGAGACCCCGGTCGCTCATCTCCCGGCCAATCAGCTCGTATTCCAGATCCAGCCGCACGAAGGGATCGACCTTGGTTTCCTGGTCAAACGGCCGGGTCCGCAAGTGGAGGCGGTCCCCGTAGCGCTCGATTTTGCTTATGCAGAGAAGTTCGCCGTCGCGCACCGGACAGGGTACGAAACCCTCCTGTATGACATGATGATGGGCGATCAGACGCTCTTCCAGCGTGCCGACCAGATCGAGGCGGGATGGGCCGTTGTGCAGCCGATCCTGGACGCCTGGGCTCGGGGCGAGGGGGTGCTGGAGGAATATACGCCAGGCACTTCCGGACCTCGCGCCGCCGACGCACTGATCGCCCGCGATGGCCGGCAATGGCACGCATTGGGTCGATAAATGGAGCGAACGAACTCCGGTCAGAAAGGGAGGCGGGACAAGGCCGGCACCTTTTTCCGCGAAGGGTTCGGATCGCCCCAAGCTGCGCTGACTTGGATCGGCTACCGCGCTGGGCTCCACGCGACAGGCGGGCTCCGAGTGGCATTTCAGTAGTCGCCCTACCGCTCGTACAGATAATAGCGGTCTGTTGCCGTAAGATCGTGCGCGAGCTCATACACGATCGGCTCACCCGTCGGGATCTCGATCGTGGGGATCTCATCGTCCGGGATGCCAGACAGATGCTTCACCAGCGCGCGCAGCGAATTGCCGTGCGCCGAGATCACGACTCTTCTGCCGGCCTTGAGCTCCGGCGCGATCCTTGCCTCCCAATAGGGCAGCACGCGCCCGATCGTGTCCTTCAGGCTCTCGGCGCTCGGAATTGCGATGCCGGCGTAGCGGCGATCGCCGGTGACATCATAGGGTCCCCCTGGGTGCTGTGGCGGCGGCGGGATGTCAAACGATCGGCGCCAGATCTTCACTTGCTCCGCTCCGTGCCTGGCTGCAGTCGCTGCCTTGTCGAGGCCAGTGAGCCCGCCATAATGGCGCTCGTTCAGACGCCAGTCCTTTTCGACGGGCAACCACAACCGCCCCATCACCTCGAGCGCAAGGTTGAGCGTCTTGATCGCACGCGTCTGGATGCTCGTGAAGCAGAAGTCGAAGTCCAGCCCCTTCGCCGCCATCAGCCCGCCGGCCGCTTTCGCCTCAATCTCGCCCTGCCGCGTCAGATCCACGTCCCACCAGCCCGTGAAGCGGTTCTCGAGGTTCCAGACCGACTGGCCGTGGCGGATCAGCACGAGCGTGGGCAAGGGGTTCTCCAAAAGGCATTACGAGCTGAATGGACGTCTCTCCGCTCCGCGATCCGGCGTCCCGCAGGTTTCACACGCCATGCCCGAGGCTTGCGATCATTGCGGCCAGCTCAGACCCCTCCGGGATTTCCTCACGGCCCGCGGCCCGCGCGATCAGGCGGCTAACGAAATCGAGCTTGAGCATGACGCCGGGACTGAGACGAAAGGGATAGAGATCCGGTTGCCCCATTGCCCGGTTTACCGCGTTGAGAGCGAAGGAGATCGGTATCCAGCGCTCAACGAGCGTCGCCGTTGCAACACGATACGCATCGATGTCCGGGTGCGGTGCGCGATTGCCTTCCAGCCCCACACCGAAGTCCGCCATCGCTCCGAGCGTGTCGACGATGTGCAGGTAATGAGCGAACGTCTCGGCGAAATCTTCCCAGGGATGCGCAGTTGCATACGCGCTGACATGGTCATCAGCCCAGCCGAGTGCCGGACGGCCGGCATAGCAGCGCTGGACCGCTGCAGCATAATCGATGCGCTCGTCACCGAACAGTGCGCGAAAGGGATCGTGCATGTCGGTCACAGCGACGAGCCGGTACCAATAGTAGTGGCCGATCTCGTGTCGGAAATGGCCTAGAAGAGTGCGGTAGGGCTCGCCCATTTGATGGCGTATGCGCTCCCGCGCCGCGTCGTCCGCCTCGATCACGTTCAGCGTGATGACACCCCCGGCATGGCCGGTGAGAAGCTGTGGGACATAGCCGTTCTCGGCGGCGGCATCGTACAAGAAATCGAAGGCGAGCCCGTCTCCGCGCTCGGCCTTGGTCTCGAGGGGCAGGCCGAGCTTGATCGCACCGCGAATCATGCGCCGCTTGGCCTCCTCGATCCGCCGCCAGCGTTGAAGGACGCCGCGCACCGCGAGATCGGGGATCATGCGATTGTGCCGGCAGGCGCGGCACATTGCTCGGGTCGGACCGAGCGCTTCAGCGCCCGTCTCATCTGCCAGCCAGTTGCACGCGCCGTAATGAACATTGGCGCAAGGCTTTACCGCGGCGGCTGATCCCTCTGCATCGAGCCACTCGCGCGCCCTGGGGTCGAGATGACGAAAGGCGTCTATGCGCCAGTCATAGCCAACGGCGTGTGCGCAGCTCGGGCAGGCGCTTTCCTCCAAGTGAAGCTGGTGGCGGCAGTTGGGGCAGGGGAATGCCAAGCGTTGGGTTCCTGTTACCTGCGCGACGGCAAGCCTTGTTCAGGTGTCCGCATGGGCAGCCTCGATCGGCTCCGACGTCGTGTTGCCGCAGCACACGGGATGAGGACCCGCAGGCATGCAGCAGGTAGGCGTGCCGACCGGGATGAAAGCCATCTCGTCCCGTGGCCGAGGTCCCGACCCTCGCGTTGCGCCCCGGCTCTCGTAGGAGAGGCCGTACCGCCGGCAATAAGCCTCGGCGGCTTCACGCGAAGGGAAGCCGAGCTCCAGATGGGCGAGGGGGTCGCTTCCTCCCGTCCAGCCGGTGAGCGGATCGACGAACGGGCGCGACCGCGGGCGGAAACGCAGCCGCCATCGACCCTCACGGGCGCGGCCGCCGGACCGACCGGCGAGCGGATCGGGTTCGATGATGGCGAATGCGTCCGTCGGCAGGGCGCTTGCGTAGCGTCGCCACGCCGTATCAAACGGCGAAGACACCTCGGTCGCGACGTTATCGTTGGCAAACTCCGCAAGGCGCGGAGCCAGCACGCGCGGCGTCGCAATGTACGGTGGAAGAGAATCAGCTCGTGTTGCCATTTGCGCCTCCGAAACGGGCAGCCGCCGACGGCGGCTGCCCGACGTCTCATCAGCCTGCGTTGATCGGAATGCTGCGCCGGCTCTCGATCGCCTCCGCGGACTTGGGCAGGACGATCGTCAGCACGCCCTTGTTGAACGTCGCGCTTGCCCGGTCCTGCTCGACCCCACGCGGCAGCCCGATATGACGCTCGAAGCGACCATAGCTCCGCTCCGAATACCCGCGCTCCTTGTCCTCGGTTTCGGAGCGCTTCTCGCCGCGGATCGACAAGACATTGTCGTCGACGCTGATGTCGACGTCCTTCTCATCCATCCCGGGCAACTCGGCGGTGACGCGGATCTCCTTGTCGGTCTCCGAAAGCTCGATCGTCGGCCACTCGAGGCTGCGCCCCCAGCCGCTCGTAGCCGGTACGCCGAAGCCCCGGAAGACGTCGTCGAACAGGCGGTTCACGTCGCGGTGCAGGGACACAAGCGGGTGCTGCTGGTCGGACCCGTCGTCGGTCCGTTCTGGAGCGCGGCTCTCCTGCCGGCCCCAGGGAATGAGATCACGAATTGCCATGATGATTATCCTCCTTTCCTGGCAGGCGTTGGACATGTCCGTCGGCCGCGCCGCCGAAGCGGCGCGCCGACGGAGCCACATCTATCGCGCGATCAGGCCGCTGCGCTGTTCTCGCCTTTGGGCGCTTCGAGCCGATCGCTGTCGCCGGTCCCGCCGGCGATCTCGATCTTGCGCGGCTTCATGGCCTCGGGGACGACGCGCTTCAGCGCGATCGACAAAAGGCCATTCTCGAACCGGGCGTCGCCGGCCTCGATGAAATCAGCCAACTGGAAGCGCCGCTCGAACGAGCGGGCAGCGATGCCGCGGTGCAGATACTCGCCCTTCCCGTCATCCTCGGCGCGCTTGCCGGTGACGCTGAGCAGATTCTGCTGCGCGACGATCTCGATGTCCTCGGGACGGAAGCCGGCTACTGCAAGCGTGATGCGATAGCTGTCTTCGCCGTCCTTCACGATGTCGAAGGGCGGATAGCCATCATCGTCGCGGGCACCTGCCTCGAGCAGGTTAAAGAGACGGTCAAAACCGACCGTCGATCGCCGATACGGCGAAAAGTCGAAGTTGGTTCTCATTGCCAAATCCTCCTGTGAGCAATCTGGGCATGAGAAGCGTCGGTACGGGAGAGCCGACGCCCTCTATGTCCACCGGACCCGAACGGCGTCCGGCACTGCAAAAACTAGTTCGGAGCCAACAGGTTTCAAGGGCTAGCCCGGCTTATTCATGAGCCCGCTGCACTGGGGTATTTCGGGTTTGGTGGGTCGGTTGCCGCGTGATCTGGGCGAGCGCCAGCGCCGGCGTTTTTCACCGCAGCAGGAGCAAAGGGCTTTTCGAGGTTGATGGACGAGGGCTCGGGCTTTCGGCGGCACTGCCGCACTGGCTATGTCGGTGCTGGCCGGAGACTGGTGGCGATTGCTTTGAACACGTCGGCCTCCGGGCAGGCTGACGCGAAGGCGAGACGGATACGCGAGGAGGTTTCGATGACGCGGGCAGCCACCTTGAGCAGCCGCAAGCGTAGCGTTGCGAACTCGGCCGTGGCCAGCGCGGTGGTCTTGGGGATCGCCTGCTGGACGCGCCACAACAGCCAGTAGGCGGCGGTGTGTAGGATGAGGCGCATTTGATTGGCATTGGCTGAGCGGCACGAGGTGCGATCGCTGGCGAGTTGAGCCTTGTGGCGCTTGATCAGGTTTTCGGCTTGGCCGCGCGCGCAGTAAAGCGTGTCGTAGATATGCTCGGCCGAGCCTTCGGTCAGCGAGGTGACGACGTAGCGGATATCCATGCCCAGCGTGCTGGCCTCGATCCGGGCGACGACGCGGCGCTGGCAGTTCCAGCTCTTTGCGCCGTAGTGCGTCTCGGCATAGTTGCGCAGGACCGGATACTGGGCCGTGGCCCGCTTGACCGCGCAGGCGTCTGCGATGGCAACGATGACCGGATCAGCACGTAGCGCGGCATTGGTCGGCAAGCCGAACACGTAATCGACGCGGTGGGCCTCGCAGAAGGCCATGACTTCGGGGCGGCCATAATGCCCGTCGCCGCGGAAGGTGATGTGCGTTTCTGGCCAGTACCGGCGGATATGACGCACCAGGCGCCGGATGTGGCCGGCAGCTTCGGCGCCTGACGGCGTCTTACCGGTGCGCAGCAGCATCGCGACCGGACGACCGGTCGCGGTGTCGTACACATGGATCGGCAGGAAGCAGCGCTCACCGTGATGCCCGTTCCAGAAGGACAACTGCTGATAGCCGTGCACGACATCGCAGGTGTCATCGATGTCCAGCGTCACCGCCACTGGTGGAGCCGGATAGCTGGCGCAGTAGACGCCGATCATCTCGGCCATCATCCTGGCCAGCTCACGCGTGGTCGGAGCATTCTCCCAGCGGCTCATCGTCGGTTGGCTGGCAAGCCCCGCGCCCGATCCCGGCAACTTGCCCAGCGCCAGGCGGAAGCCCGGATCGTCGCGCAGGGCGTCGAGATCATCGGCATCTTCATAGCCGCACGCGATCGCGAACACCCGGGCACGTAGGATGTCATCGAGGCGATGGATCACCCGCGTCGGGTCACGCGGATCGGCAATGCAACCCGCAAGCCGCCGGCAGAGCCCCATCGCGCGCTCGGCCTGCGCAAGCAGCAGAACGCCGCCGTCCGAGGTCAGTCGGCCACCGTCAAACGCGGCTGTGATCTTCTTCCCGCCGACCGCTGGGAATCGGAATGAAGTTGCGATATCGTCTTTCATGGCGGGTGTGGCCTGTGGCATTTTCTGCCCTGCAGCAGGGCCGGCGTAGACACCCAGTTCCTAATTCAGATCAGAGGCTTATGCCACTCCCGCCAACCCTTCAGGCCCCCGTCGGTGAATAAGACGGGCTAGTGAACGAAATCATCAAAGCACTTGGACAGCCTTTCAGCCCCTTGAAAGGCGCGCGGGCGAATACAACATTTGTCTTGCGGACCGGGCCCCTCTGGCGGCGGCGCTACGCTACCGTCATGTCGGACCGCATCGAGTGCGCTCGGTGCAGGATCGCGGCTTCCGAAGCGAAGCCGGCCGAGTGCCTCATTGACATTGAAGCAATGGAGTGAGGCATGAACAGAATGTTCGAACCGAATACCTATCGGCCTTTCCCGTCGGCCCGAGCCACGAGCACGGCCGTCTATGATGAAGGCCTGCGCCGGCACATGCTCGGCGTCTATCGCAACATGGCGCTCGGCCTCGGCATCACCGCGCTGGTGGCGTCTCTCGTCGCCAGCGTGCCGGCGCTCTACCAGCCGATCTTCGGCACACCGCTCAAGTGGGTCGCTATTTTCGCGCCCCTGGCGTTCGTCCTGTTCTTCTCGTTCAGGGTCGAGCGCATGACGACGGCACAGGCACGAACGGCGTTCTTCGCCTTCGCTGCCGTGATGGGCGTATCGATGGCCAGCATCTTCCTGGTGTTCACCGGTACCAGCATCGCGCTGGCCTTTTTCAGCGCGGCGGCCGTATTCGCTGCCATGAGCCTGTGGGGCTACACGACAAATGTTGACTTGTCGCGCTGGTCCACCTTCCTGATGGTTGGCCTGATCGGCGTTGTGATCGCGAGCATAGTCAACCTGTTCGTCGGCTCGTCGACGCTGCAGCTCGTCTTCTCGATTGTCGGCGTGCTCGTGTTCACCGGTCTGACGGCTTGGGACACGCAGCGCCTTAAGAGCGAATATCTCGCCTACGCCGGATCGGAGCAGGCCGAAAAGCTCGCTGTGATGGGTGCGCTTTCGCTCTATCTGAATCTGGTGAACCTCTTCCAGCTGCTGCTCAGCCTGTTCGGGCAGCGGGAGGAATGACCGGCCCCTGGACACCTGGGGTCCGGAAAGCGGAGCAGCGCCGTTCTGGACGGACGGCGCTGCTCTTATTCGCGAGTCCGGCGATCTCACGACCATTCCCCAACGTGACCAAGTATGTCCGATAATCTTTCTTATCGGACATACTTGAGCTTGCCGGGCGGGGGTGGCAAACCGGCTCGGACAGTCCATCGAAGCGCGGCATTGATCTTGCAAGACCCAAGTCCCGACGAACTCAAACCCGAGCCAGTAACGCTACCGGCCCTGGCGCCCGATTCCGCCATGCTTGCCGTGCTCCACGAGGATCTCGAACGCGCGGCCGCCTACAAGAAAGCCGCGCGCGCCGCCGCGACCCATCGCGCCTATAACTCCGACTGGATCATCTACACCGACTGGTGTCGCACGCGCGGCCTCGAGGCGATGCCGGCACATCCGGAACAGATTGCCGCGTTCGTCGCCAACCAGGCCGCGTCCGGTCTTAAGCCAAGCACCATCGAACGGCGCGTGGCCGCGATCGGTCACCATCATCGCACAAGCAACTATCCAGCGCCGGCCGCGCACCCGGAAGCGGGCGGCCTGCGCGAGGCGCTTGCCGGCATCCGCAACGAAAAGCGGGCCAAGAAAACCCGCAAGGAGCCCGCTGACGCCACCGCGCTCCGCGACATGCTGGCGCAGATCAAGGGCGATGGTCTGCGCGCCCGTCGCGATCGTGCCGCGCTCGCGATCGGCATGGCCGCCGCGTTGCGCCGTTCCGAGCTGGTGGCGTTGACGCTCGAGAATGTCGGCATCCTCGAGCACGGGATCGAACTCTACCTCGGCGCCACCAAAACGGACCAGGCCGGCGAGGGCACGACGATCGCGATCCCCGAAGGTACCCGGCTGCGCCCGAAGGCGCTGCTGCTCGACTGGATCAGCGCCGTGCGGGTGCTGGAGGCCGGAGTTGTCCGCACGCCCGCGCAGGAAGCGGCGGTCCCGCTGTTCCGCCGCCTCACCCGCAGCGACCAGCTTACCGGCGAGCCGATGTCCGACAAGGCAGTCGCGCGCTTGGTCAAGCGCTATGCCGGCGCCGCCGGCTACGACGCCGCCAAATTCTCCGGTCACTCGCTGCGCGCGGGGTTCCTGACCGAAGCAGCCAATCAGGGCGCGACGATCTTCAAGATGCAGGAGGTCAGCCGCCACAAGACGGTGCAAGTCCTCTCGGACTATGTCCGCTCGGCCGACCGGTTCCGCGATCATGCCGGCGAGCGGTTTCTCTGATCAGAGCGCTGCCGCTCACGACAGCCGGCGTGATGAGCAGGCAGTGATGTTGCGACTGATCTAGCGCAGGGCGGGGCAGCCGCCCCCTCCTTACCCTCACGTAGCCTTGGCGGCGGATGCAGCCTTCAGGATCGCGCCCGACGCTGAAAGGAAACCGGAAAAGTGTCCCTGGAGCGCGCTGCTCCCATGGCGGGACTTCGCGACAAGGGCCTGATTCATGCAGCTCATCCCCGTCATCCTTTCCGGCGGCGCAGGGACGAGACTGTGGCCACTCTCAACAGAGCAAACGCCGAAGCAGTTCCTTCTACTGGCAGGCGAAGAAAGCCTCCTTCAGCAGACGGCTTTGCGCGCCAAGAGCATCGCGCAATCAAGCTCCCCCATCGTCGTCGCCAACCAGGACCATGAGCGGCAGATCCTCGGAGAGCTCGAAGCGGTGGGATGCCCACCCTCCCGGCTGCTCCTCGAGCCGATCGGGCGCAATACCGCCCCCGCCCTCGCCATGGCGGCGCTCGAGTGCACGGACGAGAACGCCTTGTTGCTGGTCATGCCGAGCGATCATGTGATCAGGGACGTGGAGTCCTTCGGCGACGCCGTGCATCGGGCTCTTCCCCTGGCCCAGGATGGCAGGCTGGAGACGTTCGGCATCACTCCAGACCGCCCCGCGACCGGTTACGGCTATATCGACATGGGAGAGCCGCTCTCCGGCGAAATTTGCCGGGTGAACTGCTTCGTCGAGAAGCCCGAGGCGGCACGCGCGGAACGCATGCTTGCCGATGGCCGCTATGTTTGGAACGCAGGCATCTTCCTCCTCCGCTCGGACCGCCTCACCGAGGAACTCGCGGTTCACGCGCCGGGGCTTCTCGGATCGGTTCGCAAGGCTTTGGCGACCGCCGATCGCGAGGGCAATCGAGTGGCTCCCGATAGAGCCACCTTCGCATCCGTGGAGGCGAAATCGATCGACTATGTCGTGATGGAGCACGCCGCGCGCATGGCGGTGGTTCCCGTCGACGTGGGATGGTCCGACATCGGGAGCTGGGATGCGCTTCATGAGATCGAAGCCCAGGACGACAGCGGAAATGCGCTACACGGCGATGTCCTGGCGCTGGAAAGCCACGAATGCCTCATTCGGACCAGCGGGCCCCACGTTGCCGCGCTGGGCGTGTCCGATCTCGTCATCGTTGCCACAGATGACGTCGTGCTGGTGATCCCGCGGGAGCGTGCTCAGGAGGTGCGCCGACTGGTTCAACGGGCCGGCCAAGCGACGCCTCCGCCACCGCGACGACCGCAGCGAACCGCCGCCCTGTCGATCGCCACGCCCGCCGCCTCCTGAGCAGGAAATGGGATCGACAACACGAATCTCGAAGACGCCCGGAATGGAGAGTAAGATGAACGGCTATGCTCTGACGCCGCCGGTTCGCCACATCGCGCTGATCGGCAATTTCCCTCCTCGACGCTGCGGCATCGCGACTTTCACCGCCGATCTGCACGACGCGCTGCGCCAGATATCGCCCGACGCCAGTCTCTCCACTGTCGCGATGAACGATCCTGGGACGCGGCACCGATACCCGGAGGAAGTAGGTTACGAGATCGCGCAGGACGATCCCGACGCCTACCTGGCGGCCGCGGACCACCTCAATGCGCTCAATCCGGACGTCATCTGCGTTCAGCATGAATTTGGCATCTTTGGTGGGAAGGCAGGCGGCTACTTGCTGCCGATGCTCGAGAGGCTTCGTGCGCCGGTCGTGACGACGCTTCACACGGTGCTGACGCAGCCCGACCCGGATCAACGACGGGTGATGCGCGCTCTCGCCGAGCGGTCATCTCGCCTGGTCGTCATGACCGAGATGGGCCGAACGATCCTTACCCGCGACATGGAGGTGGCGGCCGGCAAGATCGCCGTGATCCCGCATGGCATCCCCGATCTGCCCTTCCTGGACCCGGCCTTCCACAAGCACCGCTTCGGGCTCGACGGCCATCGCGTCACCCTGACCTTCGGCCTGCTTTCCCCGAACAAGGGCATCGAGGTGATGATCGAAGCGCTTCATCGCCTCGTGAAGGACCATCCAGATCTCGTATACATCGTCCTCGGCGCGACGCACCCTCATCTGGCGGCGCGCGAGGGCGAACGCTACCGCGACGAGCTGGCAAGTCGCGTCCGCCGCCTCGGTCTCGAGAGCCATGTGCGCTTCGTGAACGAGTATGTCGACGCGCTGACCTTGCAGGCGTGGCTCTCGGCCTGCGACATCTATGTGACGCCCTATCTCTCCGAGGCGCAGATCACGAGCGGATCGCTCGCCTACGCTGTCGGCTTGGGCAAGGCGGTGATCTCTACGCCCTATTGGCACGCGCAGGAGTTGCTCGCCGGGCGTCGCGGTCAGCTCGTCCCCTTCGGTTCGCCCGAGGCGCTCGCCGGATCCGTGGGCGCCGTTCTGTCCGACAGGAACCTTCGCGACGAGATGCGGCGCAACGCTTATCAAGCCGGCCGTGACATGATCTGGCCGGTGGTGGCAGAGCGCTATACGACGCTTTTCCAGCGGGCGCGCATCAAGGTTTTCGGAAAGACGGGCATCGTGCAGCTCCACGCCTCCAAGTCGAAGCCGCCGAAGCCAAGCCTTAGCGCCGTGGCGCGGATGAGCGATGGGTGCGGTATGCTGCAGCATAGCCGGTCCACCGTCCCCGACCGGCGCCATGGCTATTGCCTCGATGATAACGCCCGCGCGCTGATGCTCGCCGCGCAGTTCGAAGCGGAGCGAATCGAGGCCAAGCGCGCGCTCGCCCTGGCGCCTACCTACGCTTCGTTCGTCGACCTTGCCTGGAACGAGCAGTCACAGCGCTTTCGCAACTTCATGGGTTTTGACCGGAACTGGCTCGAACAGGAAGGTTCACAGGACAGCTTCGGCCGCGCCGTCTGGGCGATCGGCCGTACGGCCGAGCTCACCCGAAATCACGGTCTCAAGCTCTGGGCAACGGTGTTCGCAGACAAGGTGATCCCGGCAAGCGCGTTCCTCACCAGCCCCCGTGCCCGCGCCTTCGCCATTCTCGGCCTAGCCGCGCATCTCAGCGTCTACCCGGGCCACCGACCGGCGAGGCTTCAACTTGAATCGTTCGCCGGCGAGCTGCTCGACCTGCTTCGTACAGTAAGACGGGACGCCTGGACGTGGTTCGAGCCGGTCCTTGCCTATGACAATGCCCGCCTGCCGGAAGCATTGCTGGTGGCGAGTACCGTTCTTGGCCGCACGGAGATGCGACAGGACGCCCTGGAGGCGCTGGACTGGCTCCGGCGCCAGCAGACCGCTCCGGAAGGCCATTTCCGGCCGGTCGGCACGCAAAGCTTCGGCGCGGCCTTTCAACCGCCGCGTGCCTTCGATCAGCAGCCGCTCGAGGCCTGGGCGACCATCGATGCCTTCACGCTCGCATTCGCGCAGGACGGCGATCGCCGCTGGCGGGATCATGCCGAAGCCGCGTTCGCCTGGTATCTTGGCGCAAATGACCTCGGCGTGCGGATCGCGAGCCCCGATGGCGGTTGCTACGATGGGCTGCAGGTCGATCGGGTGAACCTCAACCAAGGCGCGGAATCCATCCTCGCCTACCAGTTTGCTGCCCTGGCGATCGCGCGCTTGCGCAACAAGGCGGCCGCTTCGAACACAAGCGAAGAGCGCCCGGTGGCCGCGTCTGGAGGTAAGGCATGCCGCTGATCCAATCCAGCCTGCACCTCCTTCCAAACCCAGCCAGAGTGGTCATTCGGCCGCTGAAACTCGCCTCAGAGCCGAGAGAACTCAATCCGGTAGACGACTGGCGCATGCATCGTATCATCGCTGCCGTGCGCGCGATGGACACGCGCACGGTGAAGGCGGAGCTTGTTTTGGTCTTAAACGACTTCGAAAATCGGCATTATGATATCAGGAAAGTCTTCGAGGAGCGTTATGAGCAGGTTGCGAGGGACATTGGCTTCGCTGCTCCCCTAGACCAGGCTCAGCGCCAACTTATTGGTGCCTGTTTCTGCCACGAGTATTCGGTTGGCGCTGCCGCGCTAATGAACCCGAGCATCGTGCCGCACCCGGATCAAACAAATCTTTCGCAGGGCGCGTTACGTTTTATCTTGTCGCTCCGAGCAGTGGGCGAGGGCCACATCTCGTCGGTCACATTCCGCCAGGGCGTCGTTCTCTCAGACGGCTCGCTCGAACTCGAACCGGAACCGGATCTCGCGATCGCGGCCAGAGCCGAGAGCCATGACGATGGCAGCGTTACCTTCCGGCGCCATGACTGCAGCAGCCGTCTCGACGAGATGGTGTTGTTTCCCTATACGCCCGCGCAGCGCAACGGCTTGGAGGATCTGCGCCTGGTAAGGTTCGAGAACGGTGACGGCAGTACGGTCTATTACGGCACCTACACTGCTTACAGCGGGGCGACGATCGCGTCTGAGATCCTGGAAACTCGCGATTTCGAAAGTTTCGAGCTTCGCCCACTCCAAGGCAGCGCCGCGCGCAACAAGGGCATGGCGCTCTTCCCTCGCAAGTTTGGCAAAGACTATGTGATGCTCGGGAGACAGGACGGCGAGAGCCTTTATCTACTGCGCTCCACCGATCTCCTTTCCTGGGAGCATGGCGAAATTCTTGCGCGTCCGGAATATGCCTGGGAACTTATCCAGATCGGCAACTGCGGAGCGCCTATCGAACTGGAAGAAGGATGGCTCGTGCTCACCCACGGCGTCGGCGCCATGCGCAAATATTCCATCGGGGCGCTGCTGCTCGATCGGGATGACCCGAGCCGCGTCATCGGCCGAACCGCAGTCCCGCTCCTCTCGCCCTCGGATGAAGCACGCGAAGGCTATGTCCCCAACGTCGTCTACACCTGCGGTGCGTTGGCGCACGCCGGCCGCCTGATCATGCCGTATGGCGTGGCGGACAGTTCCGTGAGCTTCGCGTCGATGGACCTGGCGGAATTGCTGGCGATGCTGTCGCCGCCAGCTGCCGCCCGGTCCCCAATCGCCCAGGATGTGGAGCCGATCCGGGACCGAACGGACGCGTGATCCTTCCTTCGCTATGACGGCGCAGCGGACGTCAGTCGCGCACCAGCAGGCACTTCCCTAATGCAGCGTCGTGTCGGTCTCGACGTCCGCTTCCGCGATGACATACTCGTCCCCCTCCCCCACGAAGAACATCGCGACGCGTTCTTCCTCGTTTTCTGGAGGCGGCCGGTCGGGGAAACGTTCAGCCCAGGTGCCGTTCACGTAGGACAAAAGCGTGGACCAGGCGATTGCATGATTCGGATGCGTCGAAAGGAAGACCTTTCCGAGGTGCTCGATCATCAGGACGACAACGGACATACGCCTACTCCGCCACCTTGCCTCGCGAGAACATCTGCAAAGACGAGGTCGCGGAGAGAGGATCAGACCATCAACGGCTTCCGGCTGGGTCGGAAGTGCGAATGCCTGACAAAATCTGTTCCACTTCGAAGAGATCGCCCGACGTCTCGATACCAGGTCCGCAGAGACGAATGATCATTCGCCCCTCGACTACCTTGCTTCCTATTCGAGGTGCGGATCCGAGGCCAAAATGAACGCCTGGCTTATCGAGCACATGCCGATAGAGCCGCCAATAGCGGCGCCATTCAGCCGCGCTTCCGCTCGTCGAAATGGTCATATGACCGGATCGGAGCGGCACATACGACACATCGCGGCTTAACTGTGCGCGTTCGATCGCAAAGCAGCGCGCCCCACGGCCTGCAGCGACTTGCGCCGCTTTCCTCAACAACCCCGTCCGCACCGACCGGTCAGGCCAGCGTGTCGGGGCGAGGATGGCGATTTCATAGCTCGGCCGATCGCCGCTCCCGACCTCGTGGACTTCGAAAATCGGGAGCTGGGGCCCGCTCTTCGCAGGCGCCGAGTCGGCATGCGCGGCCGAGACGAGGGCGAGCACGCCGCACCACCAGTAGCCCCTTGTGGACCGGGCCGAGCATTGCCGTGGTCCGAAGGCGTCAGCGGCCGAGGCGAACCGTACCATTGGATCCGCCTCCCCGCTCAGCTCGCCTTTGCAATCACGACGCGCGCGGGCCGAACAAGCCGGCTTGCAACCCTGTATCCGGGCTGGAGGGTCTCGAGGACCAGGCCGTCACCTGTCTCGTCATCAGATCGCGATGAGATCGCATCATGGATGTTGGGGTCGAACGCTTCGCCCGTGCCGGGGCATATTCGCTCGACGCCCACCTTGATCAGCGCATCGAGAAACGCGCGACTGGTCGCCCGGAGCCCGTTTAGCAGGGCATCGACACTCGGCTGGGTTCCTTCCTCGGTTCGGCTGGCCGCCTCGATGGCGAGATCGAGGCTGTCGAGAGCCGGAACGATTTTCGAGACCAGTTCTGCAATCCCGGTCTCGCGCCCCTCGGCACGCGCGCGATCGGCGCGCTTTCTGGCATTCTCGGCATCGGCCAGCGCACGCAGGAGCCGCTCCCGCAGCTCGTCGGCGTCCGACGCGGCCGCCTGCGTGGACTCGGGCTTCTCCAGCCCTTGCTCCTGCGGCTCCGGAGACTGCCCTCCTTCAGCGATGTCGTCCTGGTTCATTTGACCGAGCCTTCATTCATCCGTGCAAGCGGCAGGCGCCACTTCACCAAATTGTGATCAGCGGAACGGACCGGATCACTTCTTCGCGTCGTCCGCCTCCTCGAACTCGGCGTCCACGATCCCGTCATCAGCCGACGATGTACTGCCCGGCTCGGCGCGCTGGGCGCTGGCGACCTTCTGGGTCGCAGACTGCAGATCCTCGCCGCGCGCGCGGATGTCCTCGATCTGGTCGCCCTGCATGGCCGTCTTCAGGTTCGAAACCGCGTCTTCGACGGCTTGCCGATCCGCGGCCGCAACGCGATCCCCTGCATCCGCAAGCGTCTTTTCGGAGAGGAAGATCAAAGCGTCGGACTGGTTCTTCGCTTCCGCCAGTTCGCGCCGCTTCCTGTCCTCGCTGGCATGCTCTTCGGCGTCCCTGACCGCACGCTTGATGTCCTCTTCGCTCAGTCCGCCCGACGACTGGATGGTGATCTTCTGCTCGCGCCCGGTCCCCTTGTCTGTCGCGGAAACGTTCACGATGCCGTTTGCATCGATATCGAACGTCACCTCGATCTGCGGCACGCCTCGGGGCGCCGGTGCGATGTTCTCGAGATTGAACTGGCCGAGGAGCTTGTTGTCCTCGGCCATTTCCCGCTCGCCCTGGAAGACCCTGATCGTCACAGCGGGCTGGTTGTCCTCCGCCGTCGAGAAGGTCTGGCTCTTCTTGGTAGGTATCGTCGTGTTCCGGTCGATGAGCTTGGTCATCACGCCGCCGAGCGTCTCGATGCCCAACGACAATGGCGTGACGTCGAGAAGCAGCACGTCTTCGACCTGGCCCTTCAGCACGCCCGCCTGGATCGCTGCGCCAAGTGCCACGACCTCGTCAGGGTTGACGCCCTGGTGCGGCTCGCGCCCGAAGATAGTCTTCACCGCCTCGACGACCTTCGGCATGCGGGTCATCCCGCCGACCAGCACAACTTCGTCGAGCTGATCGGCATTAAGCCCTGCATCCTCCAGCGCCGCCTTGCACGGCCCCATGGTGCGGGAGATGAGATCATCGACCAGCGCCTCGAGCTTGGCGCGCGTGAGGCTGATGTCGAGATGCTTCGGACCGGATTGATCCGCGGTAATGAAAGGCAGGTTGACACTCGTCTGCGATGCCGAACTGAGCTCGATCTTCGCCTTCTCGGCCGCCTCTTTCAGGCGCTGGAGCGCGAGCCGGTCCTGGCGCAGATCGATCCCCTGCTCCTTGCGGAACTCGTCCGCGAGAAAGTCGATGATCCGCTTGTCGAAATCCTCGCCGCCGAGAAAGGTGTCGCCGTTGGTCGACTTCACTTCGAACACGCCATCGCCGAGTTCGAGAATGGATACGTCGAACGTGCCGCCGCCAAGATCATAAACCGCGATCGTGCCTGCCTTCTTCTTTTCCAGCCCATAGGCAAGGGCGGCAGCCGTTGGCTCATTGATGATGCGCAGAACCTCGAGACCGGCGATGGTCCCCGCATCCTTGGTCGCCTGCCGCTGGGCGTCGTTGAAATAGGCCGGAACGGTGATGACGGCTTCGGTGACCGGCTCGCCCAGATATTTCTCGGCAGTCTCCTTCATCTTGCGCAGGATGTGCGCGGAGATCTCGCTGGGGCTCGACTTCTTCCCGTTCACCTCCACCCAGGCGTCACCATTGGCGCCGGGAACGATCTTGTAGGGCACCATGCCCTTGTCCTTCTGGACGATGGGGTCATCGTAGCGGCGTCCGATCAGGCGCTTGATCGCAAAGAGCGTCTGCTCGGGATTGGTAATGGCCTGACGCTTCGCGGCGGCTCCCACCAGTACCTCGCCATCGGGGCGGAAGGCCACCATGGATGGGGTGGTCCGGGCACCTTCGGCATTCTCGATGACCTTGGGCTCTTTGCCCTCCATCACCGCGACGCAGGAATTGGTGGTGCCGAGATCGATGCCGATTGCTTTCGCCATGCTAGCCTCCGAATTAGAAAATCGAACAACGACGATGAAGGGTCTCGCGCTCGTGAGTCCTGACCTGGATCAGTTGTCGCGTAAGGCCGCCTCAGACTCCCAAGGAGGCACGCGGATTTTCGTCATGACGCTGAGCCCAGGTCCGGGCGAACTCCTCAAGCTCAGCGTCGCCGGAAGGCAGATGCACCATCAGGCGGACCAACTGATTGCCGCGTGAACCGTCCCGCCGGTGGAATCCCTTGCCCTTGATCCGCAGCGTGCGCCCCGAGCTCGATCCCTTAGGGATCGTCAGCAACACCGGCCCGTCGACGGTCGGAACCCGCACTTTGGCGCCGAGCACGGCTTCGTCCCAGCGCACCGGCAACTCCAAACGGACATCGTCTCCATCCCTCGTGAAGAAGCGGTGCGGCTCTATCTCGAGAATCACGATGGCATCGCCGGGTCCGCCAGGGCCTTCCTCCCCCTGGCCACGCAGGCGCACTTGCGTCCCCGACTCGAAGCCAGCCGGCAGCTTCAGGTCGACCGCCTTCCCCCTTCTGAGCTCGACATGTTGCGGACGCAGCGCCGCTGCATCTTCGAAGCTGACGTTCAGGCGATAGGCGACATCAGCTCCCCGAGAGCGATATGATCGGCGCTGACCGCCCCCGGCGGTCTCCGCGCGGCCGAACATATCGCCAAATATGCTCGCGAAATCGGCTTCGTCCCCGCTGAATTCAAATGTCGTCCCGCCACCATCGGTACCGGCACGAAAGCCGCCACGGCGGGCAAAGGGTCCGGCACCATCGAAGTCGGAAAAACCATAGGGAGCTTTCGGATTGCCATTCTCATCGATTTCACCGCGATCATAGCGCGCGCGCTTTTCCTTGTCGGTAAGGAGGTCATAGGCGGCTGTAATCGCAGAAAAGCGTTCCGCCGCTCCCGGCTTATCCGCGTTGCGGTCCGGATGATATTCCTTGGCGAGCTTTCGATAGGCCTTCTTGATCGTGACGTCGTCAGCATCGCGCGGCACGTTCAAGGCCTGGTATGGATCGGCCATTCTGTTTCAGTCCCTATGTCGGTTGTTCATTATCTGCCGTTACGCCTCGGCGAAAATGAGATAACCAATCCTATTACCGGAAGCATCTTGCAAGGTGCGCGACTCCGAACTCCCCATCGGCATCCCGCTCCACGGCGCGTTCCAGCGAGATCATGCACCAAACCATAGGGTGAGAGCATGCAGGATGCTCTTTGTTTCCTGCACGTCGCGAACAGCGACTGTGTCGACGCCGGTCGTAACCGCAGGGTAGTCGTTGCCACCAGGGAATACTGCGTCGCCGAGGAACATCATGTCCTTCAAGGCGACGCCGCTAACCTCTGCCAGCTTGCGCAGTCCAAATCCCTTGTCGATCCCTTCCCGCGTAATGTCGACCGATGTGGTTCCTCCGATGTTGATCGACCAGCCAGGCAAGGATTGTTCTAGCATGGCTTGCAACTGCAGCCGCTTGCGACGATCCGGGTCCCAGGCCCGCTTGGCATCCAGCGGCGCTTTCTGCCCGATGCCTGAATAGGTTATCTGCGTTCCGCGATCCTCGACCCGTGGTCCCCACGCAGGATCGTCATTGAGGCCCGCCGCCGGTATCGCCCGTTCCAGTGCGCCCAGGATATGCGACTTCTCATCCGGCGTGATTGCCTGCGAGTAGACCAGCTGCCAGTCTTTGGTGAAGCGGAACAGCTTCGCGCCGGCAGTGGGCAATATCCAGAGCATGGCCAGCTCTGCATTGCTTGGCAGGCGATCAATCACCTGCTTCTTCAGTTGGGGCCAGTCACCCCCGGAAATCACTGCCACCTGGGCAAAGGTGAGGAGCGTTGCCAGCAGCCCGGCGATCTCGTCGTCGAGCGGGGCTTTGCTTTCGGCCAAGGTGCCGTCGAGATCGAAAGCGATCAGCTGCTTCACACCGTCACCGTTGGCTTTGGGTCGACACAAGAGTTATAAGAAGGGATCACCGAGTTCGGCTGACCACATTGGCCGTGCCATCGGCTTGAACGATGACGAGATGATAGGACTTGTCTTCGCACTGCGCCCGCCAAACCGGTCCTTCCTTCTCGTCCGGCAGCCGCTCAGCCTGAATGACATTCTGGCACGCCAGACCGGCATCTCGGATCGCGCGGAAGAGCGCAGACCGCCTAGATGCGTCGTTCAGGTTGATCACCGCCTGTTGGTAGTGTTGATCGAGGCGCTATGCGCGGTGATCGCCGCTAGGCTGCTCCGCCTTCTGCGTCCCACATCCAGCTAGAGCGACGCACAGCACTGCTGCGATGATGCCGCGCATCGATCGAACTCCTTCCTCAATGGGCCAGCAGCAGCGGCTTCGGGCACCGCAGCAACATCTCGCGCGTGACCCCACCGAGGATACGTTCGCGAATGCGCGAATGCCCATAGGCGCCGAGAACCGCGAAGCTCGACCGCGAGTCGATGATGACGCTCAGCAGTTCCTCTCCCACGCTGAGCTCACCGCGGGGCACCGAGAGCAACTCCGATTGGATGCCATGATGCGAGAGATAGGCGGCAGCGCCGGCGGCGGGAAACTCGGGAGCGTCCTCCCCGATCGTCACGATCTGGACGCGCGCCGCCCGGCTCAGGAGCGGAACCGCGAAACGCAGCGCCTGCGCGGCCTCGAACGAAGCGTTCCACGCGACGAGCGCAGCGCCCTCGAGGTCAAGGGTTCCGTTGTCATAAGGCACCGAGAGGATCGGAGCACGCGAATGGACTGCGACATCGCCGACGAGGTCGAGTTCCGCGTCCCAGCCGCCTTCGTCGCTTTCGAGATGACTGAGGATGATCACGTCGCTCAGCCGCGATTGATCGAGAAGCACCGTCGCGGGAGAACCAACTCCGCGGAGCCAGTCGAACGCCACGCCCTCGTCGCGCAGTCTGGCCTCCACGGCCGCGCGCGTGGCATCCTGTCGTTTCTCATGCTCCGTGAAGAGCTTCACCGATGGGTAAACCCCGCCGAAGGGGTCGGCCATTGCGTAGGCCGACAGCGGCGCAGCCTGCGCGCCCGTCAGATGAAGGTCGAATGCCCGGGCCAGCCGGACTGCCGCGTCAAGCCGCGCGTCTCCGCCCCTGTCCTCGGCCACGTGGAGCAATCCTGTTTTCATCTACCGATCCTTTCGATTGGGTGGTCGGCCGAAGGCAATGGCCGCAACAGCAGAAGGGTAAGCAGCGGAAGGGTAAGCAGCGGAAGGATCGCGGACGCTGACATAGGTCAGACGCGGCGCCCGCCGATCATTGCCGCCGAAAGCGTGGGCTGTGGAGGTAAGCTCACTCGTCGAGGAGCGCGCGGAGCATCCAGGCCGCCTTTTCGTGAACCGCCACGCGTTGCGTCGCGAGATCGGCGGTCGCCTGGTCGCCCGCTTCATCGGCCACAGGAAAGAGGCTGCGAGCCGATCGGGCAGTCGCCTGGTGTCCGTCGACCAGAATCTGGATCATCGCCTCGGCTCTGGGGGGAGTTTCGGGCGCGTCAGCGAGCGAGCTCAGCTTCGCAAACTGCGCATATGAACCAGGTGCTGGCTCAGCGAGCGAGCGAATTCTTTCGGCGATCGGATCAACCGCATTCCACAATTCAGTATACTGGACCATGAACATCGCATGGAGGCTGTTGAACATCCGCCCAGTGACGTTCCAGTGGAAATTATGAGTCGTCAGATATAGCGTGTAGGTGTCGGCCAACAGGCGCGACAGACCCTCGGCTATTTCTTTCCTCTTGGTATCGTCAATTCCGATCTCGATGGCCATTCCTGTCATCCTGTTAATCCGCCGCGCTAGGCGGGCGGAGGTCTGGTCGCGGGTTGCGCCTCGGCCGCAAGCGCGGTTGGTGAAGCACTGCGGAGGATAGCGCGGCACCGCGGCGATGAACTGACCCACATCAGACGGCAATGTAACGGTCGCAGACCGCGACCGGGCCGGGAACGGTCCCACCGGTTTTCGCCTGACCTAAGTCAGCGCGCATCGGCGACTCGCTGAATAGGAAAGCTGGGGCGGAGTGCCAACCTGGGCTGCTGGCCCGCAATGACTAGGAGGATCCACCATGGTTTCCCTTTTTCGCACCGATTCCACCATCAAGAGGGACGTCGAGGACGAGATCAAATACGACCCGTCGATCCAGCACGACGAGACGATCGCCGTCGCCGTGAAGGACGGGATCGTGACGCTGAGCGGCGTGACCAAGAGCTATATGGACTCTTATTATGCCGAGAAGGCGGCGAAACGCGTCTCGGGGGTTAAGGCGGTCGCCAACGAGATCCAGGTCAAGCTGTCGACCGAGCGCCTTGATCCCGAGATTGCCGAAGACGCGGTAAAATCGCTGAAGCGCGAACTGCCCAGCAGCGCCGAAAAGGTCAAGGTCGTCGTCAAAAATGGCTGGCTTACGCTCGAGGGCCATGTCGAATGGAATTTTCAGAAGGAATGGGCCGAACGCGCCGTCCGGTCGATCAGCGGCGTAAAGGGCGTCACCAATTTGATCACGGTAGAGCCCAGGGTCAACCCTGGCGACGTCAAGAAGAAGATCGAGGACGCCCTCGTCCGCAGCGCCCAGGTCGACGCGCAACGCGTCGAGGTCATAGCCGACGGCGGCAAGGTCACGCTCAAGGGTACGGTCAGGAGCTGGGCCGAACGTCAGGAGGCCGAAAGATCGGCATGGGCCGCACCTGGCGTGACGAGCGTTGACAATCAAATCAGGATCCTGCCCTGATGCGATCGGCGGGGATGGCGATGGCTATCCCCGCCTTCGCCGGCTGCACAACATCCACCCGCACGAACCCATCGCCGACCGGCGTAACCTTGCCGACCGAATTGAGCAAGAGCCGTCAGGTCGGCGGAAAGGTCGCGTCGATGATCGTCCCGCCCGGCAATTGGCAGCGTCCCTGCCCACCGCCAGCCATCCCTGCACTCGGCCGCATCAGCCGGAAATGGCACCGCATCTGCCCGTCTGCGCCGGTAAGGTTGGCGAGCACCCTCCCGCTGTAATGGGTGAGCGTGCTCTGGCTTGGTCCCCAATACGTCCAACCACGCCACCTCCACCGATCGCCCCACCCGGTCCATAGCGGAGTAAGCTCCTCGATGGTTGTCTCGCTCGTGATCTGGAAGAACGGGCCTGCATAGGTGGCGCCCGTGCTAAGCTTTGCGGTCATAATGCCCGATCGGGCACCGCTCGATTTCCACACGAACGTCGCTGTCGTCGTCCCGCTCCTCGCAACGCCGATGCCGGACCCCGTAGTGGTGCACCCGGCTATGCCAAGAAGCATTGCCGGCAGGAGAGCAAAACTGAATCCCATTTTCTTCATCTCAACCTAAGCCTCCACGGTTTTGATCGTTGCTCCTTCGTCGATGGTGCCCCGACCTCCTGCGGCCGGGGCACCTTGAGCGGCGGTCTCGGGTTAGTCGCAGGGCCGAGCCAAGCTCTGATCTATCTCAGCCCGCCGCCAAGCAACCCGATTAGGTTGGGTCGGCGACATCAGGAAGGTTCGTCGCGCCATTCCTCGCGAAGGCGGACCACGTGCAGCAAGGAGTCCCAACTTGGATAGAAACGCAGGCACACTGGCCCCCCAGCCAAGTCGATTGGAACAGCTCAGCACCGACTTTGCGGCGCTGGCGCCCAAGCTTCCGGACGGCCCGGAAAAGCAGGCTCTATCGCTGCTCCACGGCCTGATTCAGGAATTGTGGCGCTCCGCCGGCTCGGCCCGCCCTGCCTTCGAGGCACCGGCCGGCGCGACTCTGGATGATCTGAAAAGCCTCCACGAGCATGCGCCTGCGATGGAGGGGGATGCGGTCAATGCTCCTCTCAGCGTGGGAGCGAAAGCGCCAGAGTTCGCCCTGCTGGACGCCAACGGCCGGGAAGTCACCCTCTCATCCTATGCGGGACGAACAATCGTCGTCGCCTTCTATCCGCTCGACTGGAGCCCAGGCTGCAGCAAGCAGTTGGACCTTTAACAGCAGGAATGGAGCGAGTTCGAGAAGCGCGACGTGCAGATCGTCGGGATTTCGGTAGATAGCCTTTACAGCCACGGCGCCTGGGCAGCCGCTCGCGGACTCTCGATGCCGCTCCTCGCGGATTTCAATCCCAAGGGAGAAGTCGCGCGCCGCTATAACGTATGGCGCGACGCTGATGGCTTTTCCGAGCGCGCGCTCTACGTCATCGATGGAGCGGGCGTCATCCGCTACGCCCACATCTCGCCGAAGCTCCAGCATGTCCCCGACATCTATGAGCTCTTCGCCAAGCTCGACGAGATTGTTGGAACGCCAGCGAATGCGGGACGCGAATAATGGCGTCCGCGTATCGAGCACGCGGCCCAGCTCCCGCTCCGATCGTCATCTACGGAAGCCGTTGGTGCGGCATCACCATGATGATTCGGCGGTATCTCGACCGAGCCGGGATCCCGTATCGCTTCGTCGACTGGGAAGCCCATCCAGAAGTGCGGTCGGAGCTCGAATGGCTCGCCGGAGGCAGGCTTGCCAGTCCCACGATCAAGCTCGGGGGACAGGTTCTCGTGCAGCCCTCGATGCGCGAACTCGAATGGGCGCTGGCCCGCGCAGGATACGGTTAGCTTTAGGAATACGGCTCGGACGGACCACTCGCCCCCCCCGGCCGCCGAGCCGTTGCACCGGGCAGCGTGATACTATTACTCCGCCCGTCACGCTGTCCGGTGCCCTTACCTACCAACGAATCTACGGTGTACCGGTATCTCACACGCGATTGAGCATGATGCCGCGGCCGACACGCGAATGTTTATTGCAAAACGCCCGAGAAGCCACGCAATGGGATCAGGGTTAGATCGCGACCTGTTCTAACTTCTCGGCGTGCCGGGCCGCCAAGCCCGCGCTGATCAGGTGGCGAGCCATGGATCAGGTTGGATTGTGGCAAGCGGCAACTCGTCCAGCGTCTTCTTCAGCTCGATTTCGTGCACGTGCACGTTCAGCGCGCCGGATTTTCGCATGATGTCCTGAATCTGGGATTCGGGGGTGTCATCCCGCACTCGAACAAAGACGACTAATCCACCGGAACGAATATCGCGCTCAAGAGTATCGGCCCCGACGCCACCCAGGATGGCCCTGCGCACGACCTTCGCGATACCCGCTCCAATCGTTCCGCCTGCCGCAGTTGCGGCGAGCACCGCTGCCAAGGCGCCACCTGATGCCACGACGGGCAGGGCTGCGCCAAGCGCAGCCAGCGAGATTAGCGTTCCGAAAACAACCCCGGTGACCGTCGCCCCTTCATCTCGGGTAACCAGCTCGCGCCGCGGCAGGTCGGGAATTTCCGCAAGATTTATCGGGTCGCCATAGATTGCGGGAAGTTTCGCAAGTACCGCCTCGCGGCTCGCCATCAAGTCGATGTCGCCCTTGTCGACTCCTGCCGCTCCGAGCGCAACAACCAATTCCTCGAGCATTTCGAGGTTGTGCACGGTGCCGACAACCTCCCTCACTCGTACCTGCTCGAGGACGTTCTGCTCGAATTTTTCTGGCACGTTGATCTCCATCAAGGGCTGGACGAACAGAATATCCGCAATTCAAGAAGCAGCATCCTGACATAGCTCAGACCTATCGCCGATGAAATACCGCAAGCTCCGCATCGGCAAGGACAGATGTCAATATGGGCTCGCGTCTCTATAAAAATCGATCATGCTCGGCCGGTTATATCCGGAGCCGCCTGCGTCGCATTCGCTTGCGCAACATGCGACAGCAGAAGCTCGATCATAGGCATGCCACAAACTGTCGCGTCGCGCAGGATGGGCGATGGTGGCGCCGCTACCTAACTTCGCTGCCTGATGATGCTCGTGCAATCATCGAGCCTTATCCCAGCGCCTCCAACCATGGGCGAGGCGGCCGCGCGCATAAGAATGAGTGGAGGCTCAGGTTTGAGCCGAGAAAAAGGCCTTTTGTCGACTGGCTAACAGGTTGGACCGGCGGAGAAGATCCCCTGCTTCAGATCGATCTTCGCTTCGACAGTCGTGATGCTGCGGTGCGTTATTGCGAGCGGATTGACTTGCCGTATGAGGTACACGAGCCGCCCCGGGAAAGGGCTGCACCCCTTAACAAGCAGCGTTTTCAATTCGACGATGCTCCTATCCGGGGTTGGCCAGGCGACGCCTCGGGACAGAAAGGCTCGTGACATGGGGTCGGCCGGCATTCGATGCGCCGGCCGCTAACATTGCCACACCCGAGGCACCGATCAAGCTGCGATGCCGGTATTCAAGCACCGAACCGCTCGGCCCACCCTCTCAGCGTGCCTAGATCAGTGACGCCAGCCTGGCGCGCGACGACATTGCCATTCTTGAAGGCAAGCAACGCGGGGATCCCCTGGACGCCGTACTCGGATGCGATGTCGGGATTTGCGTCGACATCGACCTTGATGAAGCGCGCTTTCGGCTCGATCGAGCGCGCTGCCTGTTCGAAGATCGGCGCCATCGTCCGGCACGGGCCGCACCAGCTCGCCCAGAAATCGACGATCACCGGCAGATCCGAATTGCGGATATGCTTGCGCGCTCGCGCAGCGTCGAGAGCGGCAGGGACGCCCTCGAACAGCTTCTGATGACAACGACCGCATCTGGCGACCAGCGGCTCACGGTCGGTCGGCACCGCGTTCGTGGCATCGCAGTGGGGGCAGACGACCCCTCGCTTTTCAGCCATCGATAAATCCTCGTTCGCTGCAGGTCCTCGCGGCAGCGGATCGCCGCCGCGAAGTGCCTTTCAATCAGCCTGCCCTTCGGCGGGCCCCTTCATCCGGATCGTGAATGCCAGTTCGCCGTCCCCTTCATCAATGGTGACAGTGGAGCCATCCGGGACCTCGCCCCGCAGGAGGAGGTCCGCCAAAGGATCCTGAAGATACCGCTGTATTGCGCGCTTAAGCGGACGTGCGCCGTAGACCGGGTCATACCCCACGCGGCCGAGCCAGGCACGCGCGCGCTCGGTGAGGTCAAGGATGATCTTCCGATCCTGGAGGAGGTTCTGGACGCGCGAGACCTGAATGTCGACGATCGGACCCATGTCGGCCTGGCCGAGGCGGTGGAACAGAATGATCTCATCGAGCCGGTTGAGGAATTCCGGCCGGAAATGCGCGCGCACCACCTCCATCACCTGCGGCTCGACGCTCTCGACCGTCTCCCCTTCCGCCAGGTTGGATAGGTACTGGCTACCGAGATTGGACGTGAGGATGATCAGCGTGTTCTTGAAATCGACCGTGCGGCCCTGTCCGTCCGTCAGCCGGCCGTCGTCGAGCACCTGCAGGAGCACGTTGAAGACGTCGTTGTGCGCCTTTTCCACCTCGTCGAAGAGGATCACCTGATAGGGCCGCCGCCGCACCGCCTCAGTCAACACGCCGCCTTCCTCATAGCCGACATAGCCCGGCGGGGCGCCGATAAGCCGCGCGACCGAGTGCTTCTCCATGAACTCCGACATGTCGATTCGGACCATCGCGCTGTCGTCGTCGAACAGGAAGCCCGCGAGCGCCTTGGTGAGCTCGGTCTTGCCGACGCCGGTCGGGCCGAGGAACAGGAACGAGCCCATCGGCCGGTCCGGATCCTGCAGGCCCGCGCGGGCACGGCGGATGGCGCGGCTGACCGCCGTGACCGCCTGCCGCTGGCCGATGACCCGCTTGCCGAGCGCCTCCTCCATATGGAGCAACTTTTCGCGCTCGCCTTCGAGCATCTTGTCCACCGGGATGCCCGTCCAGCGCGAGACGACCGCCGCGATGTCCTGGGCGGTGACCTCCTCGCGCAGCATCGCGCCCTGGCTCGCCGTCTGAGCGTCGGCCAGCTGCTTCTCCAAACCCGGTATGACGCCATAGCTCAGCTCGCCAGCGCGGGCGAGGTCGCCGCGTCGCTGCGCCTGGTCAAGCTCGAGGCGAGCCTGGTCGAGCTGCTCCTTGAGCTTGGCCTCGGCCTGGATCTTCTCCCGCTCCGCCTGCCAGCGCTGTGTAAGTTCCGCGGACTGCTGCTCAAGCTGCGCGAGATCATGCTCGAGGTGCGTCAGGCGATCCCTGGATGCGGCATCCGACTCCTTTCTGAGCGCTTCCCGCTCGATCTTCAGCTGGATGATGCGCCGGTCAAGCGTCTCGATCTCTTCCGGCTTGGATTCGACCTCCATGCGGATCCGGCTTGCCGCCTCATCCATCAGGTCGATCGCCTTGTCGGGCAGGAACCGGTCGGTGATGTAGCGGTTGGAGAGCGTCGCCGCCGCGACGATCGCCCCATCCGTGATCCGCACGCCGTGGTGCAGCTCGTACTTTTCCTTGAGACCCCGGAGGATGGAGATCGTGTCCTCCACCGTCGGCTCGCCGACGAACACTGGCTGGAACCGGCGCTGGAGCGCCGCGTCTTTCTCGACATACTTACGGTATTCGTCGAGCGTGGTCGCGCCGATACAGTGCAGCTCGCCGCGGGCAAGCGCGGGCTTCAAGAGGTTGCCCGCATCCATCGCGCCTTCCGTCTTACCTGCGCCGATCAGCGTGTGCATCTCGTCTATGAAGAGGATGATGTTGCCCTCGGCCCCCTTCACTTCGTCGAGCACGCCCTTGAGACGCTCCTCGAACTCGCCGCGATATTTCGCGCCGGCGATGAGCGCCCCCATGTCGAGCGCCATCAGCTTGCGATCCTTGAGCGTGTCGGGAACGTCGCCATTGGCGATGCGGAGCGCCAACCCTTCCACGATCGCGGTCTTACCAACGCCGGGATCGCCGATGAGCACGGGATTGTTCTTGGTCCGACGCGCCAGAATCTGAACCGTGCGTCGGATCTCCTCGTCCCGGCCGATCACCGGATCGAGCTTCCCGTCCCTCGCGGCCTGGGTGAGGTCGCGGGCGAATTTCTTCAGCGCATCGTAGCGATCCTCGGCGCTTGCCGTGTCCGCGGCGCGCCCGCCGCGAAGCTGGTTGATCGCTTCGTTCAGCGCCTCGGGCTTCACGCCCGCTCGCGCCAGAGCCTTGCCAGCCGCCGCGCCTGTCGCGAGGGTGAGCGCCAGCAGTAGCCGTTCGACCGTCACATAGCTGTCCCCGGACTTCTGGGCGATCTGCTCGGCTTGATCGAGGAGCCGGACGGCATCGTTGTCGAGTCCGGGAGGCTGGGACGCCCCGCTTCCGGTGACTGAAGGCAGCTTGGCAAGCGCAGCGTCCACTTCGCTAGCCGCCAGATCCGGATTGCCGCCGGCAGCGCGAATCAGGCCGGCTGCCATGCCCTGCTCGTCCTCGAGCAGGGCTTTGAGAATATGCTCCGTCGTGATGCGCTGATGATTAAGTCTTATCGCCACGGTCTGCGCGGCCTGAAGAAAGCCCTTTGCGCGGTCCGTATATTTCTCAAGGTTCATTCGAATTCCTCTCGTTCAACAGCCGGAGTCGACAAGTGGCGGCCGATCCCGGCCATCACCGTGCCGCCAAGGCCATAGGGATTCCCGATTGCGAGGACCCAGTCGCCGGTGCGCGCGCCCGGCGAGTTACCAAAGCGCACAAAGGGCAAGTTATTAGCCTCGACTTTGAGGACAACAAGGTCTGAGGCTTCGTCACGCCCGACCACGCGAGCTGGATATTCCTTCCCGCCGGTCAGCGTGACCTTGATCGCTTGGACCTGCACGCCCGAGCCGCGACCCGCGACGACGTGGTTGTTCGTGACGACGTAGCCATCTGTCGAAATGAGGAATCCGGATCCGCGCGACGTGGCATTAAGGGGAGCGGGCGGCCGGCCCAGTCCCGGAAAGGGAAACAGGCCGCCGAACGGAAGGCCGCCCGGAAAGTCGGGCATTCTCCGCACCCTTACACGCGACGTTGTCGAGCTGTTCACCACAGCCGGGGAGAGACGGGCGGCAAGATCGGCGAAGCTCGGGGGCGCGCCACGGGCCGACTCCAGGCGACCGGAACCGTCCGCATTCAGCGGTGCCGTCGGGCGTGACTACGCGTATCGCAAGCGACTGCCAGCAGCAACGCGGGAACGAAAACGAGCCTCCGCATCCAGGATCTCCCGTCGTTCAGCTCGACCAGCCTTCCGGCGAGCCGATCGAGCACCAAAGACCTGGGCAATCTAAACGTGGCGGCTCGGCGAAACGCTGATCTTTGTCAGTGCTCTGAAGGAGCGGGCTCGCTCCTGCATCTTCTACGCGTTTGCCAGCCTTCGCTCCCATGCCCCTTCGCAAAGAGCTTGCTGCGTCGGCCCTGCCCGAGAGACGTCGCGAAGCGAGCCGATCCAGCGACAAAGTTCGAAGCTATCGGCTCCAGAATAGTTCGGGCTGGCACTTTGCTTTAGCTAAGACGATGCCGAGCGGCATCTGCGACTCCGCACCCTCTTCCAGAGCCCGTTCGACGACCTTCAGCTTGTCCTGGCCGCTGCCGAAAATAAGCAGTCGCTTTGCCGAGAGAATGGCGCTCAGCGTCAACGTCACTCTGGGCACCGGCGCCTCGGCCGGAAGCGGCACGGGCCTGATGCCGGCGACGCGCCTCCAGTCAGGATAACGCATCGCAACGGCAAGGTCCGGTCCCGGGAGGAGCGAGGCAACATGCCCGTCCAGACCGAACCCTAGCCAGACCAGATCCAGCGGCCAAGCCAGGTCCGAAAGCCTCAGCTCGGCTGCGTCCGCCGCTGCGGCAGGATCATCGAATGGTGGTCTTGCAAGAGGGGTGAGCCGTGCTTGCCCCGCGGCGAAACATCTCTCCAGCAGACCATAGTTGGACAGCCGGTCGCCCGGCGGCACGAGGCGGTCGTCGGTGGGGATGATCGTGACCCCACGCCACCCGCTCGCTCGCGGGGCAAGGAATTCGAACGCGCGCACAGGCGACCGGCCACCTGGAAAGGCGACGAAGGCGGCGCCTTCCGTTTCCAGACGATCGGTGATGATGCCCGACACCTCTCGGACCAGGCTCTCGGCCAAATGCTCCGGAGTGGCAAACCCATGCCATAGCGGCTCAGGCACACCAAGGACTTCCGGCTCCTCCGGCACTTAGCGGCGTCGCCAGTGGCGCTTGTACCAGTATCGGTGATAGGGATAGGGCCTGTAGATCCAGTGGCCCCCGTACCATACCCAGGGATCATACCACGGCGGCGCCACATAGACGTGCGGATAGACGGGTGGCGGATAGAAAGGCTCGGGCGCTGCCTTGACCACGAACCCGGGCGGACAGTCGGGGCTGGCGTTCCTCGCGATGGCGCTGCCCGCGACCGCGCCTGCACCCGCGCCAAGGACGGTGGCCGGGGCTCTATCGTAGCGACCGGCGAGCCCTGAACCGGCAAGCGCTCCAATCAGCCCGCCGATCACCGCGCCTGCAGCGATGTTGCTCCGACGGTCCGCTATGCAATTTTCTGCCGCCCACCGTTCGGCTTCGCGGCTGTAGCGATCATCCTCCTCGCGCTCGCGATCCGACTGCACGAACCGGCCAGGAGGCGGCTTGTAGCCAGGCGGCGGCGGTACGTTGTACTGCTCGCTGCGGCCTTCGGTTGGGCTTGAAGACGAAGGGGTGGAAGTTTGCGCAATCGCGGGATTCCCGCAGGCCAGAAGCAATGTCAGGATTGTGGTGCAGCGAACCGGGCTAGCAGGCATTTCAAGGCCCATCCTTGGAGAAGCCCACCGAGGCGGGATCATCGGCTTCGCTATGCGCAGCACCTCCGTCCGGCACTGATCTAGCTCACTTCAACAAGCCATTTTCGGTTCGATCGGGAGCCCGCTTCAGGGTTGCCGGTCCACTTCAAGATCAGCCGATGAGCGCCTCGTGCACCGCTCGGCCCGAATAGGCGACGAGAAGATCGCACGAGCCGGTGAAGTTGACGCCGGCATCGCCAGCGACGATCCACACGCCGCCGGGCTCAATCGGCTCCGATCCCACGACCGCTTCGCCCCGGAGGGGTATCAGCCAAACCGGCTCGCCTCGCCGCGGCGCCAGAATGCCGGTAAAAGCGTCGGCCCAGCGTTCCACCACGAACGGCCCTCCGGCGGCAAGCACCCGCCTGCCCCGCGCCAACTCGAATGGGGCGAATGGAGCCTCGTAGGGCGCCGGGCGGGCAGCCTCCACCGCCTCGTCCAGATGGAGCTCGCGATTGCTACCATAGTCATAGAGCCGATAGGTGACGTCCACATTCTGCTGGATTTCGATCAGGCTGAGACCGGCGCCTATGGCGTGGATCGTGCCTGCCGGCGCGTACCAGAAGTCACCCGCCCGCGCTGGCTTCCAGTCGAGCAGGCCGACGATCGAGCCATCCCTGGCCGCGGCGCGCAACCGCTCCCTGGTAACCCATGTCCGCAGTCCCAGCGCGACGCTCGCCCCCGGCTCGGCCTCGAGGATCTGCCAGGCTTCGCTCTTGCCCCGGGGGAGCCCATACGCCTTCGCGGTAGCGTCGTCAGGATGAACCTGGACCGAGAGCCGTCTGCTCGTGAACAGGTACTTGACCAGCAGCTCGGGGTCATCAAGCCCGCTTCCCGGCGGCAGCTCGAACCAGATCTCGCCGACGGGCTCCTCACGCGCGGCCACGTCATCGAACCAGGGTCCAGTCGACCATCGGCCCCAGGGTTTGGCGACCGTTTTGGTTTCCAATCGTATGACCGGCATGTCGCCCTCCTCTTGGATGCTCGAACGGTCAGGTCGGACATAATGCGGCCCTCCGAGGAGGCATCGCCACCATCGGAAGCATCGATGACGAACATCACTCGCACGGCGTGGGCCCGCCTGCGAATCCCGCACTCCTCCGCAGCCCGGCAAGACGCGACCGTGAGCGGGAGAGCGCTCCGGCTGGCTGACTCATGTCATTTGCGGTGCGGCGGACCGCGGCATTGTCCGCCTCGGCTTCCGTCTATTCCATCGCCGAACCCGTCCGACAATCCGTTCGGCCCGCCCCGGATCCCACCCCGATGCGTTTGGCGAGCGAGGGGCATGAACGATCATATAACCGTCCTTCGGCAGTCGGGCTTGAGGAGTGCGGACTTTGCAGGATCGCAAAGTCCGCGCTCCTCGTCCTATGGTCTCAGTAGCTATCCACCCGCAGCCACATCGAACCCGCGCGCGCCGGCACTGGCAGTGTTGTCAGATTGCGCTGACTCACTTCTTCTGAGCAGGCTGGCTCGATTGAGTTG